>CAYQPM010000037.1:0-17966 GCA_964419295.1 uncultured Stakelama sp.
ACAAGCTCGTCTGGTCGATCCGCTGGGGCGCCGACACGGTCATGGACCTGTCGACCGGGCGCAACATCCACGACACCCGCGAATGGATCATCCGCAACTCGCCCGTGCCGATCGGCACCGTCCCCATCTATCAGGCGCTGGAAAAGGTCGGCGGCGTGGCCGAGGACCTGACGTGGGAGGTGTTCCGCGACACGCTGATCGAACAGGCCGAACAGGGCGTCGATTACTTCACCATCCACGCCGGCGTCCGCCTGCCCTATATTCCGATGACCGCCAAGCGCGTCACCGGCATCGTCTCGCGCGGCGGCAGCATCATGGCGAAATGGTGCCTCGCGCATCACCGGGAATCGTTCCTCTACGAACGCTTCGACGAGATCACCGAGATCATGAAGGCGTATGATATCGCCTATTCCCTCGGCGACGGCCTCCGCCCCGGATCGATCGCCGACGCCAACGACGAAGCGCAGTTCAGCGAACTCTACACGCTCGGCGAACTCACCCACCGCGCCTGGGCGCAGGACGTGCAGGTCATGATCGAAGGGCCCGGCCACGTGCCGATGCACAAGATCAAGCAGAACATGGAAAAGCAGCTCGAAGTCTGCGGCGAAGCGCCCTTCTACACCCTGGGACCGCTCACCACCGACATCGCGCCCGGCTACGACCATATCACCAGCGGCATCGGCGCCGCGATGATCGGCTGGTACGGCACCGCGATGCTCTGCTACGTCACCCCCAAGGAGCATCTCGGCCTGCCCGACCGCGACGACGTCAAGGTCGGCGTGGTGACCTACAAGCTCGCCGCCCACGCCGCCGACCTGGCGAAGGGCCACCCCGCCGCCCAGATGCGCGACGACGCCCTGTCCCGCGCCCGCTTCGACTTCCGCTGGCGCGATCAGTTCAACCTGTCGCTCGATCCCGAGACGGCGGAGAACTTCCACGACCAGACGCTCCCCGCCGAAGGCGCCAAGACTGCGCATTTCTGCTCGATGTGCGGCCCCAAATTCTGCTCGATGAAGATCACCGCCGAAGTCCGCGAATTCGCCGCCAAGCAGAACCAGCCCGCCGACGGCTTCCTCGAAGCCGACGCGGCGGACGCACAGCGCGCGCTGTTCGCCAGCGGCAAGGCCTCGGTCGCGGACGCCGAAGCCGGCATGGCCGAAATGAGCGAGCGGTTTAAGGCGAAGGGGAGTGAGGTCTACCTGCCGGCGGCGGAGTGATCCCCCGCCGCGCCAGCCCAGATGCCGCCATTCTGGTGCCGTCTCGGCTGGTGGCTGGTGGTATAATTCGTCATCGCGGCGACTGCAAAGGCGGGCGGAGCGACGATGGCGATTGGCAGGCTTGGCTGGAGGGATGTCGCACTGCTGGTCGGCGCCGTCGTCGCGTTGCAGGCAGGTATAGTCGCGGGTGTGAGGTGGTTTGTCCCCGGTGCGGCGGCTCAGGGTCAGTTCGGGGACACGTTCGGAGTCACCAATTCGCTGTTTTCAGGCTTGGCCCTGGCGGGATTGATCTGCACGCTGATCCTTCAACAGATACAGATGGCGGCTCAACGGGACGATTCCGAACGTATCAGGGTTGAGGCCGCGTCTGCGTTGACGATCCAGCAGCGCTCCAACCATCTCAACGCGCTCACTTTCCTGATGCGCCACTACGACGAGCGCCTCGCCGGGTTCAGCGGCGATAGGTCGAGCGGACCGGCCGCCGCGGCTATGCTCAAGGAACGGACCGCACTTGCGGCGCAGCGTGCGCAACTCGAACGCATTGTCGCCGGCCTGCACGAGACCGTGGTATCGGGCTTGGGAGATCAACATGTACGGTAACGTCCTCACCAACCGCCAGATCAGCCGTCTTCAGGCCGATCGCCTGTTGCAGATCAGGCCCTTTTCGGCCGGCGCACTTAAAGAGGCGGCTTATACGCTCAATCCGGGCAGGATTTTGCGAATGAACGCGACCGGGCGCTGGAACGTGGTGCATTCCTTGCTCGAAAACGAGCCGGTCTTCGAACTCGCGGCGCATGAATATGTCATCGTCGAACCATCGCAAAGCGTGATGATCGCCGCAGAGGGCATTATCGGCGCCTTCATCCAAACGTCGACGAATGTCGAAGAGGGGCTGCTGGTCGTCGCCGGGCAGATCGACAGTAAATACGGCACCCGGGGCGAGGCGTTGCGCTTCGGCGTGAAGAACCTGTTCGATCGCCCGAACACCATTTCGCTGAAGACGCGTCTCGTTCATCTTCAACTGATCGATCTTCGCGGCAGCACGTCGGATCCTGTCACGCTGACGCAGCAGCAGGAAAAGGTTTGGGATGCACGCCGCGACAAGAAACACGAGCGAGACGATTCGGACGGACCTTTGCCGCCCGAGGCCTGACGCTCGGTCCCATGTCGCTCGCCGATCCGATCGTCCCGCGCCGTCTGTGATCGCCCTGCCATACGACTTTCGCAGGAGTCGACAGGTTGCTGCTCACCGGTCGTGCGCGGCTCAATAATGATAACGGCAGCTTAGCACCTCGATCGCCTGCCTCTCATCGGTCCCGCGCACACGATAGACCAGGCGATGCTCGCCGGTGATCCGCCGCGACCACCAGCCGCTCAGGTTCTTGCGTAGCGGCTCCGGTTTGCCCGTGCCACGAAACGGATCGCGGCGACATTCTTCGATCAGGCCGTTCAGCTTCTCGACCACGCGCACGTCCTCGCGTTGCCAGGCAAGATAGTCCGTCCATGCTTCCGGGTCGAAAATGACCCTCACGGGCGGATGAGCTCGTGCTCCTCGCCTTCACCCGCATCGAACCGGGCGATGCCGTCCATCAGCCGCTTTGCATTCGCCGGAGACGCCATCAGATGAAGCGTCTCCTCCATCCCGGCCCATTCGTCCGCGGAAATCATCACGACATTCTCGCCCCGCTGGCGCGTGATCAGCACGGGAGCACGATCGGCCACGGCTTTGTCCATGACCTTCTTCAGGTTTTCCCGCGCTTCGGAATAGGTGACGGATTGCATGTGCTCAACATGGACAATAACTTGTCCAATGTCAATGAAGCCGCTACCATCTCCCCATGCAAATCCTCCCCTACACCGACACCCTCGCGCCCCATTTCGCCAGCATCAACGCCGCCTGGATCGAGGATATGTTCGTGCTCGAGGATCACGACCGCCACGTCCTCGCCCATCCGCGCGAAGCGATCGTCGACAGGGGCGGCGTCATCCTCTTCGCCGCCACCGACGACGACCGGATCGTCGGCACCGGCGCGCTGATGCCGACCGAGCCGGGCGTGTACGAACTCACCAAGATGGGCGTCCTCGCCGATGCGCGCGGCACCGGCGCCGGTGCGGCCCTGCTCGCCGCGCTGATCGCCCGCGCTCGTAACCTGCCGGGGATCGACACGCTCTACCTGCTCACCAGCCGCAAATGCGCCGCGGCGATCCACCTCTACGAACGCACCGGCTTCGTCCACGACGCCGACATCATGGCGCGCTTCGGCCATGCCTATGCCCGCTGCGACGTCGCGATGCGCTATCCGCTGGACGTGTCGTCCGCCCGACCAGCGTCACGCTGATGGATGCCCCCGCGCCACAGCGGCGCGGCAAAACGGGCGGGCAGGGCGGATAGGGGCTGTCCTATTTGGACGGAACGTGTCCAATCGCCGGGCATGACCCATACACCCAGCCATCGCCCCCGCGCGACCCGCAAGCCCGCCCGGGCGCCCGCCCACGCCGGCTTCGACGCCACCGCGTTCGACACCATCGCGCTGCGCCATCGCCACGATGGCTGGACGCCGGCCAAACAGGTCGCCTTCGTCGAGGCGCTGTCCGAATGCGGCTGTGTCGAGGATGCCTGCCGCCGCGTCGGGATCAGCAGCACCGCCGCTTATGCGCTGCGCCGCCGCGTCGACGCGCAAAGCTTCCGCATCGCCTGGGACATGGCGCTCGACCATGCGATCCAGCGGCTCGCCGACGCCGCCTTCGCGCGGGCGATCCACGGCGTCGCGCAGCCCGTCTTCTACAAGGGCGAACAGATCGGCGAACGCCGCACCTATGACGAACGACTGACGATGTTCCTGCTGCGCTACCGCGACCCGGTCCGCTATGGCGCGTGGCACGATCGCACCCGCGCCGAACGTTCGCCCGATGCGGCGGCGATCACGCTGTCGAAGGCGGTGCACCAGCTGGAAGTTGACGCCTACGACCGCGATGCCGGCGCGCCGCTCGGCCCGCGCATGTTCCGCCCCGTCGTGACGCGCTACATCACGCCGGACGAGGAGGAACGGCTGGAGGACGAGGCCGCCGACCGCCGCGACGCCGCCAGGGCGCGGCGCGAACAGGCACAGCGCGACGCGGATTCCGATGCGGAACTGGCCGGCATCCTGGCACGCGACGTACCGGCAACTTCGGCAACTTCCGCGGCGCAGGATCGCCGCGTCAGCGGATCTCGACGCCCTTCCAGAACGCGACCCGGTCCTTGATCTCCTTCGCCGCGTCCTTGGGCGCGGGATAATACCAGGCCCCGTCGCGGTTCTCCGCGCCGTCGACCACCAGCGTGTAGTAATGCGCCGTGCCTTTCCACGGGCAGACGCTGGTCGTCGTACTGTCCTGCAGCACCGCCGCATCGACCGCCGCCAGCGGGAAATAGGCGTTGCGCTCCACCGTCACGATATCGTCGCTCGCCGCGATCCGCGTTCCGTTCCACCACGCTTCGGCCATGTCCGTGTCTCCTGTTCGCATGCTAAACCGTTGCGCCCGCGAAAGGATGCGGGGATCACACGCTCTCTGGCAGGCCCCAGTCCACCGGGGCTGCGCCATGGGCGATCAGGAACGCATTCGCCCGTGAAAAGGGGCGGCTGCCGAACCAGCCCTTGTACGCCGACAGCGGCGAGGGGTGGGGCGCGCTCAGCACCAGATGCGCGCCGCCCTGCTCGATGCCGCGGACGAAGCCCGCCTTGGCCTGTGCGTGGGCCCCCCACAGCAGGAACACCACCGGCCCCGGCTTGGCGGCGACCGCGCGGATGACGGCATCGGTGAACGCTTCCCAGCCGCGGCCGCGGTGCGATGCCGCCCGCCCGCTCTCGACGCTCATCACCGTGTTGAGCAGCAGCACGCCCTGCCGCGCCCAATGCTCCAGACAGCCGTGGCGGGCCGGCGCGATGCCGAGGTCGGCATGCAGTTCCTTGTAGATATTGACCAGGCTCGGCGGCACCTTCACCCCCGGCCGCACCGAAAAGCTCAGGCCATGCGCCTGTCCCGCGCCATGATAGGGGTCCTGCCCCAGGATCACGACCCGCACCGCGTCCAGCGGGGTCAGCGCCAGCGCCCGGAACCGGTCCTCCGCGGCGGGGAAGATCGCCTTGCCCGCCGCCGCCTCTGCATCGAGGAAGGCGTCGAGCGCGGGCAGGCCGGCGAGCGCGTCGGCCAGCGGCGCCTGCCAGCTCGGATCGATCCGCGGCGGCATTCAGCGCTTCCGCACGAACTCGGCCCGCAATACCAGCCCCTTGATGCCGTCGAACTTGCAGTCGATCTCCTGCGCATCGCCGGTCATCCGAATGCTCTTGATCAATGTGCCGCGCTTCAGCGTCTGGCCCGCGCCCTTGACCGTCAGGTCCTTGATCAATGTCACCTGATCGCCATCGCTCAACAGGTTGCCGACCGCATCGCGAACCTCGACACCGGCCTCGGTCGTCACCGCCGCCGTGGCGGCGGCGTCGGTCGCGCTGATCCATTCCCCGCTTGCCTCATCATAGACGAAGCTGTCGTCATCCTGCATCGTAGTCCCCTTTCGGGGGACGCCCTACAGGCTAATCTCGCCCTCGTCCTCCCCATCCCAATAATGGATGCGGGCGGCGCGGACGTGGATCATGACGAGGCCGGGCGTGTCGGTGCCCTGTTCGAACCAGCGGTCGAGGTCGGGCGTCCAATGGTCCGCGAACGCCGCCTTGTCGCGGACCAGGTCGGCGCGGCCCTCGACGGCGACGAAGAACGGCCGCATGCCGAGCATCCCCGCCTTGCCGAGGAAGCTCAGGCCGACCTGCGGATCGCTCTGGATGTCGCGGACCATCCGGGTGTCGTCGGTGGTGAAATAATAGCTGTCGCCGTCGTAATCGACCTGCGCGTTGTTGCTCATCGGCCGCGCCCCGATCGCGCCGCCGTCGGTGTGGGTCGACAACATCGCAAAGTCGATGTCGCGCATCGCCTTCGCCAAATCCGCCAGCGTCTTCTCGCCCATCACGTCGACTCCCTGAACCATGTTGGCCTCCGCAACGCACGACCGGCGGTTCGGGGTTCAGCCGATGCCGTCCCACAGCAGTTTCGCACCCAGCAACACCATCAGCACATAGACGATGACGTAGAAGCGCTGCGGACTCATCCGGCGGATCACCCACACCCCGGCCAGCGTGCTCAGGATCGCCAGCGGCAGCAAGGCGGCGGACGCGGTCAGCGTCGTCGCGTCGAACGCGCCCAGCGCCAGATAGGCCGGCACCTTCGCCCAGTTCACCACCGCGAACAGGATCGCGCCGGTGCCGACGAACGTCTCGTGCGGCAGCTTGCGTGGGCCTACCCACATCTGGAACGGTGGCCCGCCGGCGTGTGCGATCTCGCTGGCAAAGCCCATGCCGACGCCGAACAGGCTGCCGACCCAGCCCGGCGATCGCGATGCGGCGACGGCGCGTCCGCCGCGTTCGATCCACAATCGCCACGACCCGAAGCCGAGCGTGATCGCGCCGAGCATCGCCATCACCGCCGCGACGGGAAGCGCCGCGGCAAAGGCCCATCCGCCCGCGATCCCGATCAGCGCGCCCGGCAGCATCCAGCCGACCACCCAGCGATCCCAACTGCGGCGGAACGACCAGACGCTCACCACGTCCTGCACGATCAGGATCGGCAGCAGGATCGCGGCCGCCTGCACCGGCGGCACCGCCAGCGCAAGCAGCGGCGTGCCGAGCGCGCCGAGGCCGGACAAGCCCCCCTTGGCCAGGCCGAGCAGGGTCACCGCCAACGCGGCGGCTATCAGGAAACGCGGATCATGCAGCATGCGGAGGGCGGGGCTGCGTCAGAACAGCCCCGGCACCTCACGCTGTGCGGTCGACATGCCGGTCGATGCCGGCAACAACGCCTCCCGCGTTACCGGCACCGACAATGCGCGGGCGTCGGCGCTGGCCGATGCGGTGATCCGGGTGCAGCTCTTGCCCTCCAGGAAGTCCAGTGCGGATCGCGTCGATGCTTCACGGGGATCGCCCAACGGATAGGTGATGTCGTCCGCCGCACGGCAGCTCGCCTCGACGGTGTTGGCGAGCCCGTCGTAATAGGCACCCTGACGCGCCGAATTCTGCAAGGCGAAGGCGATGACGCGCAATCGGTCGTCGCAGGCAGATTTGTCGAGCGCGATCTGCCCGACCGGCTTGCCATAGGTGTTCGTCCCGATCAGCGCGGAATTGGTGTGCAGATAGGGGGTGAAGGCGTTGATCACATATTCGCTGGCCGACGCCGTGCCGCCCGTCCCGATGAACGCGATGCGGGTCGGCGCGACCGATTGCGGCTGCGGGGTGAAGAACGTCGTCTCGTTATTGGCCGACTTCTCGCTGCGGAACGTGGTGTAGCTCTGGACGTCGGACGTCGACCGGTTCGCGCCCAACAGGTTGCTCATCAACGTCGCGATCGCAACCAACCCGCCGCCATTGTAGCGCAGATCGACGATGATGTTGGTGACGCCTGCTGCCTTGAACTGCGCGAACGCCGCCCGCAGCGCGGGGTCCGCGGTATCGATGAAGGTGCGCAGGTTGACGTAGCCGAACTTCTGCCCGGCATCGGTGATGACCTGCGCACCATAGCGGCTCGATACCGGCGTCAGGGTGAAATCTGTCTTGCCGATCGTGACGGTGCGCGTGCCGCTGCCGTCCCGGATCTGGAACACGCGCGATGTGCCCGCCGTGCTCGGCCCGAGCGCGTCGCTCAGCACCGATCCGCCGGCATTGTACAGGCTGCTGACGGTCTGCAGGTTGCCGGTCGTCGTCCCGATGCTCAGGATCTCGGCGCCACGATCGACGCCCGCCGCCAGCGCCGGAGCGCCTTCGAACGATTCGGTGACATACAGGCGGCCCGTGCTGTCGAGTCCCAGCCGCCAGCCGAAGCCTGCGCTGGAGCCGGACGCGTAATAGGCATCCTCCTGCTTGATCGACGTCAGATAGGTGAAATAGCGATCCTTGCGCTGCGCCCGCGCCGTCGCGGTCAGCGCATCCAGATAGGCGTCCGCGGTGGAATACGGCGTCGGGTCGAGGCTCGCGGGCAGCGTATCGGGGAACAGATACCATTCGCGCAGCTGGGCAGCGACCCAGTCCTGCCGCTCGCGCAGCGAACAGCCTGCCACCGACGTCGGGGTCGGCGTGGCTGCAACCGGCGCTCCGCCGATGCTCGCACCGCCGGAAGAATCGCCGCCGCCACCGCACCCTGCCAGCATGCCCACGATACCGAGAGCCGCTACCGAACGCCTTGCAAACACAGACTTTCTCCCATCGGAAGACTTGGCTTAGCGCTGCGCCACTCTTCCCGCAATCGACATTGCCGCATCAGCGGATTTGATCTGGATCAATCGCTTCGATCGCAACCCGGTCGTCTCCCCTCGCGTTGTATCAGCTCGATTTTCCAACACTATTCGGAGAGTGCCGATGGGCCTGTTCAGCAAGGATATCGCGACGTTCCAGGATCTCTACGTCCATCAACTCGAGGACATCTACTACGCCGAGCAGCAGATCAGCAAAGCGCTGCCCAAGATGATCGACAAGGCCACCGACGTCGCATTGCGGCAGGGCTTCGAGCAGCATCTGCGCGAAACCGAAGGGCAGATCGAACGGCTGCGCCGCGTGTTCGAGCTGGAAGGCCTACAGCCCAAAGGGGCGACCTGCCCCGCGATCGACGGCATCATCAAGGAAGCGAACGAACTGGCCGGCGACATCAGCGACAAGGCGGTGCTGGATGCCGCGCTGACCGCCGCGGCGCAGGCGGTCGAGCATTACGAAATCGCCCGCTACGGAACGCTGATCACCTGGGCCAAGCAGCTCGGGCGCACCGAATGCGCAACGATCCTCCAGCAAACGCTCGACGAGGAAAAGGCGACCGATGCGAAGCTGACCGAACTCGCCACCAGCAAGGTGAATGTACGGGCGGAAGCGGCGGGCTGATCACGACTCCCGCTTGGCTGCGCGTCGGCGAGCGGGAGTTCCCATCATCCCAGGCTCTTCGATGCCTGTTCGAACAGGTCGCGCGACAAACCGGGGGTCGCGACGATGCGCTCCAGCTCGGCCCGCATCAAGGCCGACCGGGCGGGATCGAAGCGCCGCCAGCGGCCGAGTGGCGGCATCAGCTTCGCGGCAGTCTGCGGGTTGAGCCTGTCGAGCGCGATCAACTGGTCGGCCAGGAAGCGATAGCCCGATCCGTCGATCGCATTGAACGCGCGCTGGTTCGCACCGAAGGCTCCGATCAGCGAACGTGCCCGGTTGGGATTGGCGAGCGTGAAATCGGGATGCAGCGCCAGTTCGGCGACCAGCTGACCGGTATCGTCGCGCGACGACAGCGCCTGCGTCTGGAACCATTTGTCGATCACCAGCACGTTGCCTGCATAACGATTGTAGAAGATGTCGAGTGCCGCCTCGCGCTCGTCCGCATGGCCGCTGGCCAGCATCGTCAGCGCGCCTTGCCGATCGGTCATGTTGTCGGCACGTTCGAATTGGCGGAAGGCGAGGCTGGCCGAATCAGCGGCACCGCTCGCCCCGATATAGCCCAATGCGACGCTACGCAGCCGGCGATGCCCCTTGGCGGCCGGGCTATAGACGTAGGGGCCGATCGGCGCCTGCTCGTAGGCGTCGCGCCACAGGTCCGCGAGGCGCACGCCCAGTTCGCGGCGCAGGGCTTCGCGCGCACCGAAAACCGCGTCCGGGTCCACCACCGCCAGCTGGTCGCCGATGAAGCTTTCCGATGGCAACAGCACCGCTTCGGCCACGAACGCAGGGTCGAGGCTGCGGTCGGAAAGCGTGTTGGCGACGGCGGTCACCACCGCGTCATGGTCCGGCCGCCCTTCGATCGTAGCGGCGACGAGCGTATCGAGCATCAACTGCTGCATCGCCTCGTAGCGGGCGAAGGGATCGTCGTCATGCGCGCTGAGAAAGCCGAGTTCGCTTGCGCTGCGATCGCTTTCGATGATGACGGGCGCGGAGAAGCCGCGGTTGATCGACAATACCGGCCGTTCCGTGACTCCGTCGAAGACGATCGTATTCGACGGCTGATCGAACAGCACCAGTTGTTCCTCGCCCAGCGCGCGGCCGGTTTCGCCACCGAACAGCTTGATCTTCAAGGGCAGCACCATCGGCTGCTTTTCGGCCTGTCCCGGTGTGCCCGGAACATGTTGCGCGAGGCGCAACGTCGCGCGACCTTCGCCGGCCTGATGCGACAGGCTTACCGCGACCCGCGGCGTGCCCGCCTGGCTGTACCACAGGCGGAACTGCCCCAGGTCCTTGCCGCTCGCCTCCTCCATGCAGGCGACGAAATCCTCGCAGGTCGCGGCCGTACCGTCGAACCGCTCGAAATACAGATCGGTGCCGGCGCGAAAGCCCTGCTCGCCCAGGATCGTCGCCATCATCCGGATCAGTTCGGCGCCCTTGTTGTAGATCGTCGCCGTGTAGAAGTTGCTGATCTCCAGATAGCTTTCCGGGCGCACCGGATGGGCCAACGGGCCGGCATCCTCCGGGAATTGCGCCGCGCGCAAACCGCGCACGTCCTCGATCCGCTTGACCGCCGCCGATCCCTGATCCGCCGAAAAGCCCTGGTCGCGGTAGACGGTGAAGCCTTCCTTGAGGCTGAGCTGGAACCAGTCGCGGCAGGTGATCCGGTTGCCCGACCAATTGTGGAAATATTCGTGCGCCACCACCGCGGCGATCGCGTCGTAATCGTAGTCGGTGGCGGTATCCGGATCGGCGAGGATGTAGCGGCTGTTGAAGATGTTCAGCCCCTTGTTCTCCATCGCGCCGAAATTGAAATCGTCCACCGCGACGATGTTGAACACGTCGAGATCATATTCGCGCCCATAGACGCGCTCGTCCCAGGCCATCGACAGCTTCAGCGCGTGAAGTGCGTGGTGCGTCTTCTCGATGTCGCTCGCCCGCACCCAGATGCCGAGTTCGACAGTGCGTCCGGACTGCGTGACGAAGCTGCCGCGATTGACCGCCAGATCGCCCGCGACCAGCGCGAACAGATAACTCGGTTTGGGAAAGGGATCGTTCCACTCCGCCCAATGGCGACCATCCTCCAGGTCGCCGGCCGCGATCGGATCCCCGTTGGCGAGCAGGATCGGATAGCGCGCTTTCTCCGCCGTCAGCCGCACCGAATAGCGGCTCAGTACGTCCGGACGATCGGGAAAATAGGTGATGCGGCGAAAGCCCTCAGCCTCGCATTGCGTGCACAGGATGCCGCCGCTGGCATACAGGCCCATCAGCTGCGTGTTGCGTTCGGGCGCGATCGCCACCTCCGTCTCGACGACATGGGCTTCGCCGCCGAGCGGGATGACCAACTGCTCGCCTTCGATGCGCCAATCGTTCACGGCCACGCCGTCGACGCGAACCGCGAGCGGTTCCTGCCCGGCTCCGTCCAGCCGCAGTGGCTGGCTGTGTTCGCCGTTGCGCGTGACGGTCAACGTCGCCGTGATCCGCGTCTCGGCGGGATCGAGGTCGAACACCAGACGCGTGTCGGGCACCATCCAGTTCGGCGGTCGGTAATCGTGTCGGCTGATCGCCCCGCCTTCGTGCGACGAGGAATGCGATGGGTGAGCGATGGCTTGCGATACGTCGAGCATCTATCCTTTATAGGTGTCGCGCCGTGCGCTGCCAGTCATTCCTCACGACCTGTGGGAGGCGCGACGGCACCGACGCCATCGGGCCGACCAAGGACACCATGCATGCTTCTGATCTTCGGCCTCGGCTATACCGCCTCCCGTATCGCCGCCGTCTGGCCCGGCGCGACGATGGCGACGACTCGCGATGGTCGCGACGGCACGCTGCGGTTCGACGACGATGCCGCCGTGCGCCGGGCGATCGTCGGGGCCAGTCACATCCTGTCCTCCGTACCGCCCACGGCGGGAGAAGACCCGGTTCTCGCCCGTCATGGCGACACGCTTGGTGGGCGGTGGCTCGGTTACCTGTCTTCCACCGGCGTATACGGCGATGCTGCCGGTGCATGGGTCGACGAATCGGCACCGACGGGCTCCGGCCGTCGTTCGGCGCGGGCGGCCGCCGACGCGGCCTGGCTGGCGCGGCGCGCGCGCACGTTTCGGCTGCCCGGCATCTATGGCCCCGGTCGCTCGCCACTCACGCGCGTCGCCGAGGGTCGGGCCCATCGCGTCGGGCTCGTCGATCAGGTGTTCAGTCGCATTCATGTGGACGACATTGTCGCGGGCGTACTCGCCGCGCTGGACGCGCCGCCGGGGGCTTACAATCTGGCCGACGACAGGCCCTGTTCCCAGGATGAGGTGGTCGCCTTCGCCGCAGAGCTGCTCGGCCTGCCATTACCACCGCTGGTCGAAATCGCGACGCTGTCGCCGATGGCGCGCGGCTTTTATGCAGAGAACCGCCGCGTCGCGAACACCAAGGCGAAGCGTGTGCTCGGCTGGCGTCCTGCGTATCCAGATTACCGGTTCGGCCTGCGCGCCCTCAACGCGATCACCAGCCCTACGCCCGCGAGCGCCGCGCCGGCGCCGGCGAGCGGCGACCAGTGATAGCCTTCGAACAGCGTGGAGAGCAGCATCGCGATCACCGGGACGATGACGCTGGAATAGGCGGCCTTTGCGGGTCCGATCACCCGCAGCACCCGGTAATAGAGCGGGAAGGCGAGCGCCGACGCCGCGAGCCCGAGATAGGCGATGCCCGCCCAATAAGCCGGGCGCGCCTCGAACACCGGCGGTCCGGTCAGCCACCAGGCGATGGCGCCGTCGATACCGGCGCCAATCAGCATCGCCACCGCCAGTGTCGCGGTCATCGGATACAAGCGGGCGGTCGGCGTCGCCTGCAACACATTGGCTATCGATGCGGCCAAGATCGCGCAGGCCGTGAAGCCGATCCCCGCCAGCGTCGCGCCGGCTCCGGCCGGGCCGGTTCGCGCCTCGTGCAGGAACAGCAGCGCGATGCCCGCCATCGCGACGGCCGACCCGACGATCAACTGTCCGCCCATGCGCTGTCCGAGCACGATGCGTGCGAACAACGCGTTCGGGACCAGCAGGATGGCGAAAACCACCGCCACCAGGCCCGACGTGATATAATGTTCGGCACGGTACACGAAGTTGAAGTTAAGGCAGAATTGCAGCACCCCGATCGCGGCGGCAAATGCCCATCCGCGCGCGTCCAGGCTGAACCGCTCGCCCTTGACTATCGCCACCACAGCCATTGCGATGCCTGCCACGACGAAGCGATAGGTAACCGACCAACTCGGCGGCACTACCGCCAGCTGATCGCGGATGACCAGCCAGGTCGAACCCCAAATCAGCGTCACCAAGGCGAACGGGACGAGGATCGCCGCCCGCGTCGATTGTGGCGCCGGCGTATCGATCACAACGCGCCGATCGCCTCCGCCAGCAGCGCGACATGCTCCTCGGGGCTGTCCCACGCGGTGACTAGCCGGATTTCGCCCGCCGCCCAATCATAGAAGTCGAATCCCTTGGCGCGTAACGCCGTGGCCTCCGACGATGTCACGCGCAGGAACACTTCGTTTGCCTCGACCGGATGGACCAGCCTGTCGCCCGCCGCACCGGCAAGCGTCGCCGCGCGGCTGTTGGCGGCGCGCGCGTTGTCGAGCCACAGATCGTCCTCGATCATCGCCAGCACCTGCGCGGCCAGATAGCGGCCCTTCGACAACAGCAGCCCCGCGCGCTTGCGTCGGTAGAGCGTCGCGCCGGCCAGTTCGGGCTTGAAGAACACCAGCGCCTCCGCGCTCATCGCGCCGTTCTTGACGAAGCCGAAGCTGAGCGCGTCGACGCCGGCGCGCCACGTCACCTCGGCTGGCGAGCAGCCGAGCGTCGCTACCGCATTGGCGAAGCGTGCGCCGTCCATGTGCAGCCCCAGCCGCCGGTCGCGGGCCAGCGTGCCGATCGCCGCAACCTCGTCAGGGGTATAGACGCGACCATATTCGGTGGCGTTGGTGATCGAGATCGCGTGCGGCTGCACCCGGTGCACGTCGTTGGCGATGGCGTCGATGACGTCGGTGATCGTCCCCGGCGTCAGCTTCGCGCCCTCGCCGTCTGCGAGATACAGCTTGGCACCATGCGTGTAGAACTCCGGCGCTCCGCCTTCGTCGTTCTGGATATGGGCGTCGCGATGACACACCACGCCGCCGTGGGGCGGGCAGAGGGCGGCGAGGGCGAGGCAGTTCGCGGCGGTGCCGGTCGGCACCCAGATGGCGATCACATCCGTTTCGAACAGGTCGGACAGGCGCGCGTCGAGCGCCTTGGAGCGTGCGTCGCCGTCATAGGCGGTGTCGAGCGTGTTCGCGTCGGCGAGCGCGGCCATGACCTTGGGGTGGACCGGTGCGGCATTGTCGGAAAAGAAGCGCATGGCGACGCCTTGCTGCGCCGCTGCGGCAGCGTCAACCGTATGCCGCACATTGGGTTTTTGCGGTTGTCCCGCGGCTTGCTAAGCGAGCGCAAAGGAGACCGACATGCACCGGATCATCGCAGCGCTGCTGCTCACCACCATCACCACGCCCGCCTTGTCCCAGGCGCTGCCGCCGCCGGCGGCGGTGCCCGGCGACGGGGCGGAGGATGCGCGGCTGAAACGCCTGTTCTACGCCAGCGACGAACGCGACCTGGCGCTCGACCCGATCAGCGCGATCCTGCGCGGCGACATGCGCTATGCCGATCGCTTCGGCGATTATGTCAGCGATGCGGCCACGGCGCGCGAGAAGCGCAACCTGGAGGCGGACCTCGCCGCGCTGAGGGCGATCGACCGGTCGAAGCTGACGCGGGTCGACCAGCTCGCCTATGACGTGTTCCGCAACACGGCGGAGGTTGCCCTGCGCGGGTATGCGCCCGCGATTCTGTCGGTCCAGCGGCTGCTGCCGATCAACCATTTCGGCGGCTTTCAGACCTTCTACCCCGATTTCGCCAGCGGCAAAGGCGGTGCGCCGTTCAGGACGGTCGCCGATTACGACAACAACCTGAAGCGCAACGCCGGATATGCCGCGCTGTACGACCGCATCATCGCGCGCTTCCGCGAAGGGATGGCGAAGGGTGTCGTCCACCCGCGGCTGGTCGTGGAGAACATGATCACGCAATTCGACAATCTGATCGCGCAGGGCGTCGAGGGATCGGTCTTCTACGCGCCCGTCACCATGTTCCCGGCGGGCATCTCGGCCGCCGACCGGCAGCGGCTGACCGCCGCCTATGCCGCGCAGGTCCGCGATGTCATCACCCCTGCCCACGTCAGAATGCGGGATTTCCTGAAGATCGAATACCTGCCCAGGGCGCGCAGCACCGTCGGCCTGTCCGCCATCCCCGGCGGCGACGCGCTGTACGCCTATCGCATCGAGCAGAACACCACGCTGCCGTTAACTGCGGAGGCGGTTCACCAGCTCGGCCTGTCCGAAGTGGCGCGCATCACCAAGGCGATGGAGGCGCAGAAGGCGGCAGCGGGCTTCAAGGGCACGCTGCCCGAATTCTTCGCCTACCTGCGTACCGAAAAGCGTTTCCAGCCAAGTTCCGCCGACGAGGTGCGCCGCGATTTCGAAGCGATCGGCCGGCGGATCGACGCGCGGGTGCGCGAGCAATTCTCGCTGGTGCCCAGGACCCCGCTGGAGATCCGCCCGGTGCCCGACTATCGCGCCAAGAGCGATGCCGCAGGCAGCTATCAGGACGGGACACCGGACGGAAAGCGCCCCGGCATCTTCTATTACAATACCTACGACCTGCCGAGCCGCTACACCTGGGGCATGGAGACCCTGTACCTGCACGAAGCGGTGCCGGGACATCATTTCCAGATCGCGCTGGCCCAGGAAAATACGGCGCTGCCCGCGTTCATGCGGTTCGGCGGCAACACCGCCTATGTCGAGGGCTGGGCCCTGTACGCCGAGACGCTGTGGCAGCCGCTGGGCATGGAGACCGATCCGTACCAGCGGATGGGCGGGCTGAACGACGAGATGCTGCGGGCGATGCGGCTGGTCGTCGATACCGGGATCCACGCCAAGGGTTGGACGCGGGATCAGGCCATCACCTACATGCTGGACCATTCGGCGATGCCGAAGACCGATGCCACCGCCGAGGTGGAGCGGTATATCGCCATTCCCGGCCAGGCGCTGGCGTACAAGATCGGGCAGCTCACCATCCTGCGGCTGAAGGCGGAGGCGCAGGCGAAGCAGGGCGCGGCATTCGACCCACGCGCGTTCCATGCCGCGGTGCTCGACAGCGGCGCGCTGCCGATGCCGGTGCTGGAGGCGAAGGTGCGCGGCTGGCTGGCCGGCGCGCGGTAGCCGGCGAGCCGATCACCGCCTGACGTAGAACAGGTGGGAGCGGATCCGCGCCACCTTGGTCAGCGAATCGCGCCAATAGGGCACCATCCAGTCGGTATGGTAGTGGGTGGCGCGGCCGACGTCGGCGAAGACGCGGCCCGCGAGCGCGCGTCGCGCCAGCCGCCGGGCGGCGGCCCAGCCGGTGTGTTCCGTCCGGCGTCGCAGCGATCCGTCGCAGGTGAAGGAGAACTGGCAACCGGTGGTGCGGTCCGCGCCCTGGTAGACGACGCCGCAGACGGTCTTGGGGAAGCCCGGCGCGCGGACGCGGTTGAGGATCACCTGGATCACCGCCTGTTGCCCGGTGCGGTCGTCGCCCGCTTCGTAGATGGCGGCGGTGGCGAGGCAGTCGACCGCCTGTTCGCGCGCCGCCGGGCCGCCGCGAAAGCGGTAGGGGGCAGCGGGGAGACGGCGGCCGGCATCGATCGGCACCGCCGCATTCGATGCGCGCGCCTGCGCCATGGTCAGCGGCCGGGCGGCGTCGGGCGGTGCCGGAAAGGGCCAGGGTCCGATCGATCCGGCGACCACGACGATCGCCGCGACGATGCCGAGCAGCAGCAGCCAGCGTTCGGACGCGAGGTCGTGCGCGGCACGCCGGTGGGACGTGCGGCGGCGAGGTTTGGTCTTGCGCTGCGCCATGCCGGTCGGGAGCGGGACGCTATTCCCCGCCGCCGCCACCCTCTTCGCCGTCGTCGCCGCCGCGGCGGTCGCGCGGGCCGAGCTCGGGCGGCGGGCGGTCGCGGTCGCGTTCCCGATCGCGGCCCGGCGTGATGCTGATGCTGCCGTCGCGGCCCATCTTCATCTGGAGGCCGAAGCCGTCGAGCGTGCCTTCCGCCTGCGGGATCGCTTCGCCGATCGCATCGCCGATACCCTGTTCGGGGTCGACCGCTTCGGGGTCCATGGCATTGTCCTCGACCACCACCGGCGCCGCGACCGGCGCGATGTTGAGCGCGGACACCATGAACTGGCGCCAGATCTGCGCCGGCACGCCGCCGCCGTGCAGACCGGGGTTGGGCGTGCTGTCGTCATTGCCGACCCAGACGCCGACCACCAGATCGCCGGCGAAGCCGATGAACCAGGCGTCGCGGTTCTGCTGCGACGTGCCCGTCTTGCCATAGGCGTCCATGGTCAGCGCCGCCTCGCGCCCGGTGCCGCGGATCGACGAGGAGAGGAGGTCGAGCATATGTTCGCGGATGTCGTCCGGCATCTTGTGGCTGCCGCCGGTGAGCGACTGATACCAGCTCTTGTTGGCGGCCGGCACCTCTTCCAGCCCGCGCGGCTGTACCGGATAGGTGCCGTTGGCGACGCCGGCATAAGCCGCGGTCAGTTCGAGCAGGGACACTTCGGCGGTGCCGAGGCCGATCGTCGCCTCGTTGGGGATCGGCGTCGAGATGCCGAGGTCGCGCGCCGCCTTGATGACGTTGCGCACGCCGACCTCCTGCGTCA
>CAYQPM010000038.1:0-17834 GCA_964419295.1 uncultured Stakelama sp.
GGCCTCGAACTCAATCCGACCCGATTGTGGCGGATGAAGCAGGAGATCTTCGGCCTCGGCCTGATCCAGGTGGTGGTCTGCGGGCTCGCGATCACCGCGGTCGTCTGGCTGTTCGCGCATTTCTCCGTCCCCGCCGCCTTCGCCCTCGGTCTGCCGCTCGCGCTGTCCTCGACGGCGCAGGTGCTGCCGATGCTGCAATCGTCCGGCCGGATGCGGACGCCGTTCGGCGAACGGGCCTTCTCGATCCTGCTGTTCCAGGATCTGTCGATCGTCCCGCTGATCACGATCGTCGCCGCGATGAGCCGCAACCCCGCCGATGCCGGCGGCCCGCCCGGATGGCTGCTCGCACTCTACACGGTCGCCGCGATCGCCGGGCTGGTGCTCGCCGGGCGCTTCCTGCTGCGGCCGCTGTTCCGCCTGATCGGCAATCTCGGCGAGCGCGAGATGTTCGTGTTCGCCGCGCTCTTCACCGTCATCGCCAGCGCGGCGGTGATGGAATCGCTTGGCCTGTCGACCGCGCTCGGCGCCTTCATCGCCGGCGTGATGCTGGCGGACAGCCCCTATCGCCACGAGCTCGAGGCGGACGTCGAACCGTTCCGCTCGATCCTGCTCGGCCTGTTCTTCCTCGCGGTCGGCATGCTGCTCAACCTTCAGGCGATCGCCGATCGGCCGGTGTTCGTCATCGCGATGGCGCTGGCGCTGATCGTCACCAAGACCGCGGTGATCACCGGCATCGGCCTCGCCTTCAGGATGACGTGGCGCAGTGCGCTCGCTTTGGGATTGCTGCTGAGCCAGGGGGGCGAGTTCGGGTTCGTCCTGTTCGCGCAGGCGCAGCAGGGGTTCCTCGTCGCGCCGGAGGCGGCCAGCCTGTTCGGCGCGATCATCACGCTGTCGATGGCGACGACGCCGTTCCTCATGGGCGCGACCCGGCGGTTCCGTGAAGAGCCGGTGGCGAAGGACCAGGCCCGCGACGGACCGAAGGCGGACGGCGCGAATGCGATCATCGTCGGATACGGGCGGTTCGGCCAGACCGTCGGCCAGATGCTGCTCGCGCAGGACATTCCGGTCACGCTCATCGACAACGATATCGAGATGATCGACATCGCGGGCGAATTCGGGGCGAAGGTCTATTACGGCGACGGCACCCGGCTCGACCTGCTCCGGCAGGCGGGTGCGGCGGAGGCGGAGCTGATCCTGTTCTGCATCGACGGCGACCAGATCCAGCCCGACACGCTCGAGGGCGTGCACGAGGCGTTCCCACAGGCGGCGATCTACGTCCGCGCGTTCGACCGGCGCGCGCTCGTGAAGCTGCGCAAGTCGTCGGCGGTCTATGTCGTGCGTGAAGTGCTCGAATCCGCGGTGAAGATGGCGCGGGTGGCGATGCGCGACCTCGGCATCGCGGGCGGCGAGATCGATCGCGCCGAAGAGATGTATCGTTCGCGCGACAAGGAACGGCTGCGTATCCAGATCGAGGCGGGCGACATCCGCGCGGCCCGGTCGATGGTCGCCGAACAGCAACCCTGGGGGAACGACCCGCGATGATCCTGGCCATACTGGCGGCGCTGTCGGGCGCGATCGCGGTCGCTGCCGGTGCGTTCGGCGCGCATGGCGCGTCGGGCGTCGCGCAGGAATGGCTCAGGACCGGGGGGCAGTATCAGTTGCTCCACGCCGTCGCGGCGCTAGTCGCGATCCGGTTCGACGCGCGGGGGCCGGCATGGCTGTTCGTGGCGGGCGGCGCGATCTTCGCGGGCACTTTGTACCTGATGGCGCTGGGCGCGCCGCGCTGGTTCGGTGCGATCACCCCGATCGGCGGAGCGCTGCTGATCGGTGGCTGGCTATGGCTCGCCTGGTCGTTGCGCCAGCCCTAGCGGAGCTGGTGCGCCTCGCGATAATCGCCGGGCGTCACGCCGAAACTTTCGCGGAACACCCGACCCAGATAGGCCGCGTCGCAAAATCCCCAGCGCTCCGCCAGCGCCGACAGCGTATCCCGCTCCCGCGGATCGCGCAGCGCATCGGCCACCCTCTCCAGGCGGCGGCGGCGAATATAGGCTTGCAGGCCGCCTTCCGGCTCCAGCAGCCGGTACAGCGTCGAGCGTGACACGCCGAGCAGGCGCGTCAGCCGCGCCGCATTGAGCATCGACGACCCGAGTTCGCGCTCGATCACCTCGCGCAGCTGCACGGTCAGCACGCGCTCGCGCATCGGGACGTCGGTCACTTCGGCATGGCGGCTCGTCTGGATCGCCATGGTGATCAGGTCGAGCACGGTGCGACCCAGCATCGGTGCGGCGCTCAGCGGCAGGTCGGGTGCGTTCCGCCGCAGCGCCCGCAAATGCGCGATCGCCAAGGCCGCCTGCGCCGGCGGCACGACATGGCCGTGCAGCGCCCGCACTGGTCCGAACAGCGCTTCGGCGTGATCGCGGGTCAGGACGATGCCCGCGGTGTCCGATGCTTCCGAAACATGCTCCTGCGGCATCGACAGGTCGTTGACGACGATCGTACCATCGCCCGCATCGATCGACCGGTCGGCGAAGTCGCCCCGCGCGCCGCCGAAAAACCGGCAATTGATGATCACCTGATCGTAATCGTCGCGCGCCGCCCGCTGCTGCGAACGCAGATAATGCTGCGCGGAGAACTGGGCATAGCCGATGTTCACCTCGCCCAGGCTCAGCCATTCCATCGCACAGGCGAACGGCTCCTGCGGACTCGTCTCGAACAGCTGCGGCATTTCGCCCGAACTCTCGCGCCACGCCGCGTAGTTGGCGGGGCCGGGGTCGTCCAGCAGCGCATATTGCGGAACGAGGGCGAGCCTCGACACGCCGGCCGGCTGTGATGGTGGGGTGAAGCGCTTCACAAATATGGCTTATGCGGTGAAAACCACGGCCGGTAAATGCCCCGACCCGCCGGACCCGCCAAGCCTGGCGGACCCGGCGTCACTGGCGCTTTCTGCGGCAGGCGTCCGAACAATAGACGACCTGATCCCAGTCGCGCGCCCATTTCTTCCGCCAGGCGAAGGGGCGCTCGCATGCCGGGCAGACCTTGGTCGGCAGGTTCTGCTTGGCGATGCCGTTTGGCATCAGCGCGGCTGTGCGTCGAGGAAGGATGCGACGTCGCCCAGATCGACATCGCGGTCGAGGTAGGTCGCACCGATCCCGCGCGCGAGCAGGAAGGGCAAGGTGCCCGCCGCCATCTTCTTGTCGTGGCGCATGTGATCGACCAGCGCCGCGCCGCTGGCGGCGATCCCCGCCGCTGCCAGCCCGTCGGGCAGGCCGACCGCGCGCCAATGCGCCGCGACCCGCTCGGCATCGGACGCCGGACACAGCCCTCGCGCCGCCGAAAAGCCGAAGGCGAGCGCGCAGCCCGCGGCAACGCCCTCGCCATGAATCAGCTTGCCGGAAAAGCCCGCATCCGCCTCCAGCGCATGACCGAACGTATGGCCCAGGTTCAGCAGCGCGCGCGTGCCGTTCGTCTCATGCTCGTCGGCCGCGACGATCCGCGCCTTGGCGGCGACGGCATGGCCGATCGCATAGGCGCGCGCCGCGGGATCGCCGGCGATCAGCGCCGCGCCATGCGCTTCGCACCAGGCGAAGAAGTCCGCATCGTCGATCAGGCCGTATTTGACGACCTCGGCATAGCCGGCCCGCACCTCGCGCGGCGGCAGCGTGTCGAGCACCGACGGGTCGATCAGGACCAGCGCCGGCTGGTGAAACGCGCCGATCAGGTTCTTGCCCGCACGCGTATTGATCGCGGTCTTGCCGCCCACCGAACTGTCCACCTGTGCCAGCAACGTCGTCGGCACCTGCACGAAGTGACAGCCGCGCTTCAGGATCGCACAGGCGAACCCGACCAGATCGCCGATCACCCCGCCGCCGAGCGCGACGACATGATCGCCGCGCTCGATCCCCAGCTCGAGCAGACGGTCGCACAGCCGCGCCAGCTGATCCCAGCTCTTCGTCGCCTCGCCGGGCGGCAGCACGATCGCCTCGCTCGCGACGCCGGCGTCGGCCAGCGCGCGTTGCAAGGTCAGCAGGTGCGGCCGCACGTTCTCGTCGGTGACGATCGCCATCGTGCGGCCCCGCGCCAGCGGTGCCAGACGATCGGCGGCGCGGGCCAGCAATCCGTCCTCGATCAGGATCGGATAGCTGCGGTTGCCCAGCGCAACGGTGATCGTCGTCGTCACTGTCCGCTGTCCCCGGCGCTGCCCGGTCCGGTGTTCCGCCGAACGCTGCCGTGGCCGATCGCGCGAAGGATCGCGTTGACCGTCACCTCGTGGGGGGCCTTGTTGCTCGTGATATGGATATGCGCCTCGGCGTAGATGGGATTGCGGGTATTGGCGAGCTCGGCCAGCACCTGTTTCGGGTTGCGGCCGCGCAGCAGCGGGCGGGTGTCGCGCCGGCCGACACGCTCGACCAGAACATCGGGATGGGCGTGCAGCCACACCGCGGTCGCTTCGGCGAGGATCAGGGCGCGCGTGTCGTCGTTGATGAACGCGCCGCCGCCGGTCGCGATCACCTTGGGCGTGCCGTCCATCAGGCGGGCGATCACCCGCCGCTCGCCATCGCGGAAATAGGGCTCGCCGAACCGTTCGAAGATTTCTGCGACGGTCATTCCCGCCGCCTCCTCGATGGCGTGATCCGCGTCGACGAAGGGCAGCCGCATCCGGCTGGCGAGCCGGCGCCCGACGGTCGACTTGCCGACGCCCATCAACCCGACCAGCACGATCGGGCGACCGGCCACCCGGTGCGGGTCGTCCGCCGGGTCGCGTCCGGAGGGCTGGGGATGAGCGCTTTGCAACATGGAACGGTGCGCTATACAGCGGGTACGGACGGGGCAAAAGCTCCGCCGTCACTTTCCGTGTTCCCAGCGTTCCAGTGCATCAAGGTACGGTATGTCTCGCTTCGCCCTTTCCGTCGTCGTGGTCCTCGTGGTGGTGGTAGGCGGCCTGTTCCTGCTCGCCGGCCGGGCTTCCGAGCGGCCGCAGACCCATGTCGAGAAAGACGTGGCGCTTGCGAACCTCAGCTAAGGCGCGCCGCCGCGTCGGCCGCGGCGTCGCGGCGCTGGCGATCGCCGCGGCTGCCTTCGCCGCATACGGACCCGCCACCGGGCAGGAGCGTCCCGAATCGATCCTGCCGCCCGGCTTCGGTGATCCGGCCGCCGCACCGACGGCGCGCGCGTCGGGCACCGCGCCCCGACCGGCTGCGCCCGCCGCCACTTCCTCGCCCGCGACGTCGACCACCGCGCCGGCGGCCACGCCGGTCACTGCGACCGTCCAGCCGCTGCCGGCGGACACGCCCGCGCCGGCCGCGAGCGCCACGCCCAGCCCTGCGGCGACGATCGATCCGGCGGTGCTGGCGCAATATGAGATGCCGGAATTCGCGCGCCGCTCGCTCGATCGCCTCGGGCCGGCGGGCACGCGTGAAGGGGCCGTTTCCGCCGCGGCGTTCGACGGTGCGGATGGCCGCTACGTCGAGGGGCTGATGCGCCGTGTCGCGGCGCCGCTGCCGTCGCGCTGGCTCTCCATCCTGCTGCGGCGGACGCTGGTCGCGCAACTGGATACCCCCCGGCACGTCCACGGTGCCGATTTCGCCGCGGAGCGCGCCTGGCTGCTGCTGCGCATGGGCGAGGCGGTGGGCGCCCGCGCCGTGGTGCAGAGCGTCGACAACGCCGACTATACGCCGAAATTGTATCAGGTCGCGATGAATGCGGCGCTCGCGACCGGCGATCCGGCCGAACTGTGTCCGATCGCGGATGCCGGCCTGGCGGCGACGCACGAGCGTGGCTGGACGCTGGCGCAGGCGATGTGCGCCGCGCTCGCCGCCGATCCCGCCCGGGCGAAGGCGCTGATCACCGCTGCCCGGCGGCGCAACGTCGCGACCGGCATCGACCTGCAACTCGCGCAGAAGGTGGTCGGCGCCGGCCCGAACGGCGGCCAGGCGGTGACGATCGAATGGGCCGGCGTCGACACGCTGAGCGCCTGGCGCTTCGGGCTGGCGACCGCGACCGGCGTGACCATCCCCGATTCGCTGCTCGCGTCGGCGGGAGCGCAGACGCGGTCCTGGTATGCGCTGTCCCCCGGCATCCCGCTCGCCGACCGCCTCGCCTCGGCCGAAGCGGCGGCGGCGCAGGGCGTCCTGTCCGCCGCCGCGTTCGTGGATCTCTACAGCGCGGTGGATGCGGCCAACGACATGCCGAGCGCGGCGGCTGCGACCGCCAACGACCTGCGCTCGGCCTATGTCGGCAACGACGTCAACGCGCGTCTCGCGGCGATGCGTGGCCTGTGGGGTTCGACCGCCACGGCGCCGCCTTATGCGCGGCTGGTGCTGACCGCGCGTGCGGCGGCGCGGCTGCCCGCGCGGCTGGGTGTGGAGGATGCGCGCTTCCTGGTCGCCTCGATGCTCACCGCCGGCCTCGACCGCAGCGCTGCGCGCTGGCGGGCGGCGGTGGAGGAAGGCGGCGATGCCTGGGCGATGATCGCGCTGGCCGATCCCGACGCGCGGGCGCGGCTCAGCTACGGCGAACTGTCCTCCTATTCCGGACGCGGCGATGCGGCGTTGAAGCAGCGCCTGTTCTTCGCCGGCCTCGCCGGGCTGGGGCGCCTGTCGCCCGAGGATGTCGAGCGTGCGGCGGCGGCACTCGACGTGCGCATCGGCGCGGCGAACAGCTGGACGCGGGCGATCGACCGGGCGGCCGCAGAGGGGCAGCAGGGCACGGTGGTCGTGCTCGCGGCGATCGGCATGCAGACGCCGTCGTGGCGCGGCGTGCCGCCGGCGATGCTGTACCGGATCGTCGGCGCGTTGCGCTCGGTCGGCCTGGACGGCGAGGCGCGGATGATCGCGGCCGAGGCACTGGCGCGCGTTTGACCGGGGCGCGCGCGACGGTGCCGATTGATGCCGCGCTGATCGACCGCTTCCTCGAAATGCTCGCGGCCGAGGCCGGCGCGGCGGCGAACACGATCGCGGCCTATCGCAGCGACCTGCGGCTGGCGGCGGCGGCGGTCGAGCGCGGGCTCGCGACGGCCGGGCCGGACGAATTGCAGGCGCTCGCCGACACATGGGCCGATCTGTCGCGCAGTAGCGTCGCGCGAAAATCGGCGGCATTGCGTCGGTTCTACGCCTTTCTCGCCGATGAGGGGCATCGCGCCGACGATCCGGGCAAGGCGCTGCCACGACCCGGTACGGCACGCGCGCTGCCAAAGGTGCTCAGCCACGACGACGTCGACCGCCTGTTCGCGGCCATCGCGGCGCGGACCGGTGCGGCACATCCCTTGCCGAACGACCTGCGCCTCTCCGCGCTGATCGAATTGCTCTACGGTTCCGGTCTGCGCGCCACCGAACTGGTCGGCCTGCCGCGCAACGCCGTTCATCCCGACCGGCCGTTCCTCATCCTCAAGGGGAAGGGCGGTCGCGAGCGGCTGGTGCCGATCTCCGACCGCGCGCGTGGCGCCGTCGCCGCGTGGCGCGCGCACGTCGCGACCGATCGCGCCTGGCTGTTCCCCTCGGGAAAGGGGCATCTGTCCCGCATCCGCCTGTACCAGTTGGTCAAGGCGCTGGCCGCCGAAGCCGGTATTCCGCCCGACCGAGTCAGTCCGCACGTGCTGCGCCACGCCTTCGCAACGCATCTGCTCGCGGGCGGCGCGGACTTGCGCGCGCTGCAATCCATGCTCGGCCATGCCGATATCGCGACCACCGAAATCTATACCCATGTCGATGCCAGCCGCCTCGTCGAGCTGGTCAACACTCGCCACCCGCTGGCGGAGCGCGGGCCGGACGGTCGCCAGCCTGGAACCGCCCGGCCTGCGCCGGCGCGTTGACGTGACGCGGCGTCGTCCGTAACGCCCGCGGCATGGCGAGCTTCCTCGAATTCGAAAAACCGATTGCCGAACTGCAGGGCCGGATCGACGAACTGCGGGCGACCGCGGCGGACGGCACCATCGACATTGCCGCCGATCTCGCGCGGTTGCAGGCGAAATCGGACAAGCTGTTGCGCGACACGTTCGCGCGGCTGACCCCGTGGCAGAAGACGCAGGTCGCGCGGCATCCCGAACGGCCGCACTTCAAGGATTACGTCGCCGGCCTGTTCGACGAATTCGTGCCGCTCGCCGGAGATCGCGCCTTTGCCGACGACCAGGCGATCATGGGCGGCTTCGCGACCTTCCGCGGTCGCAAGGTGATGGTCATCGGGCATGAAAAAGGCTCCGACACCACCTCGCGGCTCCGCCACAATTTCGGCATGGGCAAGCCCGAGGGCTATCGCAAGGCGATCCGCCTGGTCGAACTCGCGGGCCGGTTCGGGCTGCCGGTGGTGACGCTGGTCGATACCATGGGTGCGTTTCCCGGGATCGAGGCCGAGGAGCGCGGCCAGGCCGAGGCGATCGCCCGTTCGACCGAGGCCTGCCTCGCCGCCGGCGTTCCGGTCGTGGCGGCGATCGTCGGCGAGGGCGGTTCGGGCGGCGCGGTGGCGCTCGCGGCGGGCAATCGCGTGCTGATGTTCGAACATGCGATCTATTCGGTGATCAGCCCGGAAGGCTGTGCCTCGATCCTCTGGCGCACCGCCGACAAGGCGGCCGACGCGGCCGAGGCGATGCGCGTGACGGCGCAGGATCTGAAATCGTTCGGCGTGATCGACACCATCGTGCCCGAACCGCTGGGCGGCGCGCATCGCGATCCCGCCGGTGCGATCGCCGCGCTGGGCGATGCGCTGGTCGCCGCACTCGATTCGCTGCACGGTCGGGGCGGGGACGTGCTGCGGCGCGAACGCCGTGACAAGTTCCTGGCGATGGGTCGGCTCTAGCCGCTTCGATCTGGACGCATGCCACGAAAAAGGGCGGCGGAACCTGCGTTCCGCCGCCCTGTTCGTCGCTTGTCGTCTAACCGTCTTACGTGGCGGTCATGTTCGACGAAACGTTGTTGAACGTGGTCTTGAGCTTGCTGCCCAGGCCCTGCATCGCTGCGATCGCGGCAACCGCGATCAGAGCGGCGATCAGGCCGTATTCGATGGCGGTCGCGCCCTTGCTGTTCTTGATGAACTTGCGGATCGTCTGCATTCCGGTCTCCATGTCTCGATACTTCAGTCACCCGGCTGAACCGGACAACCGGAGCAGCAAGGCCATTCCTAAGCAGGCAAGGTTGCTAAAGTTTTAAGCCGAAACGGCTTTTTTGCGGCAGGTTTTGGCGCGGCGCTCAGCCCGCCGTCGTGACCTTGTCACTGACATTGCGCCACATATTGCTGTTGGCGTCGGCGACCTGCTTCAGCGCCACGACCATCACGATCACGATCAGCGCGACGATCAAGCCATATTCCACCGCAGTCGCTGCCCGCGAATCGCGCAGGGCTGGCGTCAACCGGCCAAAAAGGCGACGGAGCATGGGGCGCAGTTTCATGATTCCACATTAGCCGCGAGGGTTTAACGAATGGCTGACGACACGAAGACGGCGTTGCTGCCGGTGGTCGCGGCGGCGCTGATCGATGGCGAGGGCAGGGTGTTGCTGCAACGGCGGCCCGCCGGAAAGCAGCTGGCCGGCCTGTGGGAATTTCCAGGCGGCAAGCTAGAGCCGGGCGAATCGCCCGAAGCCGCGCTGGTGCGGGAACTGACGGAGGAACTCGCGATCGCCGTCGACCCCGCCGTGCCGGCCCCCCTGGCCTTTGCCAGCGCACCGCTCGGCGACCGGCACCTGGTGCTGCTGCTCTACACCATCGCCGCCTGGACGGGCGAGCCGCAGCCGCTGGAGGCGAGCGAAATCGCCTGGGTGCGGCCATCCGCCATGGCGACGCTGCCGATGCCGCCCGCCGACGTTCCGCTCGTCGCGGCGCTGGTCCGCGCCCTGTCGTGATCGTGAACCCTGCGCCGCGCGCGACGATGGGGATGACATTCGAGAGTTGACGCTCGCACCAAAACCGATCATCTGCCGCCCTCCCGCTTCGAGGCCCGATGGCGGAGTGGTTACGCAGAGGACTGCAAATCCTTGCACGCCGGTTCGATTCCGGCTCGGGCCTCCATCTCCTCTGCCATGCCGGCCGGCATCGTCACCCGCGCCGCGTCGCGGGAAGCAGCATCGGCCGGATGCGGATGCCAAGGCAGATGACCGTCGGCCAGAACAGCGTATTGAGCACGTCCGACGTCGTGTCCGGCCAACGCCATGACCCGAAGTTCAGGCGGTCCATGACTTCGTTGAACCCTTCCGCCAGCGCGACCAGCGACCAGGGCACGAAGCTCCCCAGCGAGCGGCGGGTGATCAGCCGCGCCAGCATCAGCACCGCCATGCCGGCGTGGAGGTGCAGGATGGTATCGGGCAGGCCGGTGCCGTCGCCGATCCAATCGATGAAACGATGATAGGTCGCTGGAATCATGCCCCGCGCCATACCCGGTCGCGACGATGCTGGCCATGATCGACGATCGGGCCGCCAGCGGTCGCGTTTCCTCGGTTCCTCGGCTTGGCGGGATCGCCGCCGCGCGATACAAGCCAGTTTTTCACGTAGTGTATTGCGCACATAATACGGTTGTGCGAGAGGGGTCAGCATGAACATCAGCCTCGACAACAGCGGTCAGGACCGGCGCTCTGCGGAAGCGATGCGGCACGCGATGGTCGCGAGCCAGCTGCGCACCAACGCGGTGAGCGACCAGCGCGTGCTGGTGGCGATGAACACGCTCCCGCGCGAGGCGTTCGTGCCCGCCGCGGTGCGCGACCTCGCCTATCGCGATACCGCGCTGCCCGTCGCGGGCGGGCGGGCGATCAACCTGCCGATGGTCACCGGGCGGCTGCTCACCGAAGCCTATCTGGAACGGAACGATCGCGTCCTGCTGATCGGCGCGGCAGGCGGCTACACGGCCGCGATCCTTGCGCAGATCGTCGCGACGGTGGTCGCGGTCGAACAGGATGCGGCGCTGGCGGCACTGGCGCGCGAGGCGCTTGCCGGCATCGCGAACGTCGAACTGGTCGAGGCGCCGCTCGCCGGCGGCCATGCCGATGGTGCGCCCTATGACGTGCTCGTCGTCGACGGCGCGATCGAACATGTTCCCGATGCGCTCGTCGGACAGGTGCGCACCGGCGGCCGCGTCGTCACCGGCCTGGTCGATAACGGGGTGATCCGCCTCGCCAGCGGCCGCAAGACCGATGGCGGCTTCGGCCTGACGCCGTTCATGGACAGCGACTGCGTCGTCCTGCCCGGCTTCTCCAAACCACAGGGGTTTCGGTTCTGATCATGGGTAACGGGGGGATGATGCGGAATTTGTGGTTGGGCGGTGCGGCGCTGATGGCGCTCGCCGCGCCGGCGGGGGCCGAGACGCTGCGTGAGGCGCTGGCGAAGGCCTATGCGTCCAACCCGACGCTGACCGGCCAGCGCGCCGCGCAGCGCGCGACCGACGAAGGCGTGCCGATCGCGCGCGCCAGCGGTCTGCCCGGCGTCAACGCCAATGGCGGCATCACCGAGAACGTGCTGCAGGCGAACAACAACTTCCTCAATCCCGAACGCAGCGCCAACGCTTCGGTCGCGCTGTCCGTCCCGTTGTTCCAGGGCGGTGCGGTCCGCAATTCCGTGCGCGCCGCGGAAACACGGGTAGATGCCGGCCGCGCGAGCCTGCGCGGTGCGGAGGCGTCGACCTTCACCAACGTCGTTGCGGCCTATATGAACGTGATCCGCGACGAGGCGATCACCTCGCTCAACCAGCAGAACGTCCGCGTACTCGAAGTCAACCTGCGCGCCAGCCGCGACCGGTTCCAGGTCGGCGACCTGACCCGCACCGACGTCGCCCAGTCCGAAGCGCGCCTGGCGCTCGCCCGCGCGCAATTGCAGCAGGCCGAGGCGCAGCTGATCTCCAGCCGCGAAAATTATATCGCGGTGGTGGGTTCGCCCCCCGGCACGCTCGAACAGCCGCCGGTCCTGCCGAACCTGCCCGATTCGCCGACGACCGCGGTCACCCAGGCGCTGGACAAAAACCCCAATCTGATCGCCGCCCGGCGTCAGGCGGACGCGACCCGCTACGACGTCGGCGTCGCCCGGGCGAGCCGCCTGCCGCGCATCTCGGCGGTCGCCGGTCCGAACTATTACAATTATCTCAACTCGCTGCCGCCCGCGAACCTGCAACAGAATTCCGGCACCGCGGCGACCGCGGGCCTGCAATTCACCCTGCCGCTGTTCCAGGGCGGGCGCCCGGCGGCGCAGATCCGTCAGGCGCAGGCGCAGCGCAGCGTCGCGCTGGAACAGGCGACCGCGACCGAACGCGCGGTGATCTCGCAGACGCGATCGGCCTATGCCGTCTGGCAATCCTCGCAACAGGTGATCGCCTCGTCGGAAACCGCGGTCAACGCCAACAAGCTCAGCCTCGAAGGTGTCCGCGCCGAAAACAGCGTGGGCACGCGCACCATCCTCGACATCCTCAACGCCGAACAGGAATTGCTCAACAGCCAGGTCACGCTGGTGAGCGCGCGGCGCGACGCCTATGTCGCGGGCTTCGCGCTGCTCGCCGCGATGGGCAATGCCGAGGCGCGCGATCTCGGGCTGGAAGGCGGCGTTCTGTACGATCCCACGATCAACTATCAGCGCGTGCATCACAAGATCGGCGATTTCTCGAACGACGCCGATCCGCAACCGGTGGCGGTCACGACGGCGCAGACGCCGGCACAAACCGCGACCGTGACGCGAACGCTCGACCCGATGCTCGATACCCCGGTTGACAGACAGCCCGCGTTAACCACAGGTGCATCTTCGCCAAGTCGCCAATGACGGCGCTGAAAAAGGGCAGGGACGTCAGGGCCATGGGGGATATGAGCGCCGAACCGTCGATGGAAGAGATCCTTTCGTCGATCAAACGGATCATCGCGGAAGAAGGCGAAGGCACGCAGACGCGCGGTCGGCGGGTTCGCCCTGCGCCGGCTGCCGAGCCGGAGCCTGACGAAGTGCTCGAATTGAGCGATCCCATCCCCGCGCCGCAGGCCTATGCCGATCCGGAACCGGCGCCCCGCGCGCAGCCGGCCGCAGCGCCGCAACCCGCTCCGCAGCCTGCTCCGCAGCCGGCAGCCCAGCCTGCTCCGCAGCCGGCACCCCAGCCCGCCGCGCAACCGATCCGCGCGGCGCCCGTTCAACCTGCGATGGCCGAGGAACCGATCCTGTCCCAGCGAACCGCCGCCGCCAGCCTCGGCTCGCTGGAAACGCTCAGCAAGCTGCTGGTGAAGCCCGAACCGGACAGCGACGGCACGCTCGAAGGGCTCGTGCGCGAAATGCTTCGCCCGATGCTGCGCGACTGGCTCGATGCCAATCTGCCCGACATGGTGGAAACGCTGGTCGCGCGGGAAATCGCCAAGATCACCTCGCAGATGCGCTGAGGGCCGCGGCCGGCGGTGGCATGACGCCGCCGCCGCGCCCGCGTTGCCCCGCCTCGCGCGATCTGCTTAACTCCATCGTTATGAAGACCATCCTGACCGCGAGCCTGCTCGCCACCGCCGCCTTCGCCGTGGCAACTCCCGCCACCGCACGGCAGCTCACCATCGATGATGTCAGCACGCTCAGCCGCGTCGGCGCGCCGACCGTCTCCGCCGACGGCCGCTACCTCGTCTGGGCGCAGCGCGAGACCGATCTCGCCGCCAACCGTGGCCGCTACGACCTGTGGCGGCTCGACCTGTCGCGCAAGGGCGCCCGGCCCGAACCGCTGGTGAACGAAGCGGACGTCAACGAAAACGCGCCGCAGATCGTCGGATCGACCGTGTATTTCCAGTCCGACAAGGGCGGCGACGATGCCATCTGGTCGGTGCCGGTCACCGGTGGCGCACCGCGCAAGCTGACCGGCTTCCAGGGCGGGTTCGGCGGGTTCAAGGTCGCGCCGACCGGCGATCGCATCCTCGTCTGGGCGGATCGCAAGCCGAACGCGCCCAGCCTCGCGCCCGCGCTGGAAAAGAAGGATGCGAACGCCGGCGAGGCGCGCGTCTACGACAAGCTGTTCGTGCGGCATTGGGATACGTGGGTCGACGGCACCCATTCGCAATTGTTCGTCCTGCCCCTGACCGCGGCGGGTGCGCCCGGCGACGGCGTCGCGATCGGTCACGGCCTCGACGGCGATGCCCCGTCGCGGCCGTTCGGCGGCGGGGAAGAGGTGTCGTGGAGCCGCGACGGGCGGACGGTCTATTTCGCCCTGCGCGTCGCCGGCACCACCGAACCGCTGTCGACCAACCTCGACATCTGGTCCGCGCCCGCCGACGGTTCGGCGGCGCCCGTCGACCTCACCGCCGCCAACACCGCGACCGACAATCTGCCGACCGTGTCGCCCGATGGTCGCAGCCTCGCGTGGTTCGCGATGAAGCGGCCCGGGTTCGAAGCCGACCGCCAGGTGCTGATGATCCGCGATCTCGCCAGCGGTCAGGTGCGCGCGCTGACCGAAGGGTGGGACCGGTCGGTGGGATCGATCGAATGGTCCCCCGATTCGAAGCGCATCTACGTCACCGCGCAGGATGTTCAGGAAAACCCGCTGTTCGCGGTCGATCCGGCAACCGGCAAGGTGACGCGGCTGACGCAGCAGGGCCATGTCTCCGCCGTCGCGGCGACGCCCAAAGGCGTGGTCTTCGCGATGAACAGCCTGACCGCGCCGGACGATTTCTACAGCGTGGCGGGCAAGGGCAAGCCCGCGCGCCTGACCAGCGTCAATGCCGCCAGGCTCGCCGGCATCGACATGCCGACCGTCACGCGGTTCAGCTTCACCGGCGCGAACAACGACACCGTCTGGGGCTATGCGGTGAAGCCCTATGGCAGCACCGGCAAGGTGCCGGTCGCGTTCATGGTCCACGGCGGTCCGCAGGGGTCGAGCGACAACAGCTGGTCCTATCGCTGGAATCCGGCGGTGTTCGCCGGCGCGGGCTATGGCCTCGTCGCGGTCGATTTCCACGGCTCCACCGGCTACGGCCAGGCCTTCACCGATGCGATCAGCAACAATTGGGGCGGCTGGCCGCTCGACGATCTGAAGGCAGGGCTGAAGGCGGCCACCGACAAGTTCGGCTGGCTCGACGGCAACCGCGCCTGCGCGCTGGGCGCCTCCTACGGCGGCTATATGATGAACTGGATCGAGGGCCAATGGGCCGACCGGTTCAACTGCATCGTCCAGCATGACGGCGTGTTCGACGCCCGCGCCATGGCCTATGAGACCGAGGAACTTTGGTTCGACGAATGGGAACATGGCGGCAAGGCCTATTTCCAGGACCCGGCCGCCTATGAAAAGTGGAACCCGGTCAATTACGTCCAGAACTGGAAGACGCCGATGCTGGTGATCACCGGCGAAAGGGACTTCCGCATCCCCTATACGCAGGGCATCGCCGCCTTCACCGCGCTGCAACGGCGCGGCATTCCGTCGCGGCTGGTGGTCAACCCGAACGAAAACCATTGGGTGCTCAAGCCGAAGAATTCGCGCCAATGGTATCGCGAAGTGCTCGGCTGGATGGATCGCTGGACGGCCAGGTCGGGCCAGTGACCCGGCGTGCGGGGCAGGGGGTGACGAACCGCGTCGCCCCCCGCTAAGGGAAGCGCCATGACCGAGCTTCCCAAGACCTTCGACCCCGCCGCGATCGAAACCCGCTGGTACGACCATTGGGAATCGAACGGCCTGTTCCGCCCCGACCGTCCGGGTGCGGAGCCGTGGACGATCGTCAACCCGCCGCCCAACGTCACCGGCAGCCTGCATATCGGCCACGCGCTCGACAATACGTTGCAGGATATCCTGACGCGGCATGCCCGGCTGAAGGGCAAGGACGCGCTCTGGGTGGTCGGCACCGATCATGCCGGCATCGCGACGCAGATGGTGGTCGAGCGCCAGATGAACGCGGCCGGGCAAAAGCGCACCGATTTCAGCCGCGAGGATTTCGTCGCCAGGGTCTGGGACTGGAAAGCGGAGAGCGGGGGCGAGATCACCGCACAGCTGCGCCGCCTCGGCTGTTCGATGGACTGGGCCAACGAACGCTTCACGATGGACGAGGGCTTTTCGAAGGCCGTCCTCAAGGTGTTCGTCGAGCTGCACCGCGAGGGGCTGCTCTATCGCGACAAGCGGCTGGTCAATTGGGATCCCGGCCTCGGCACCGCGATCAGCGACCTCGAGGTCGAGACGCGCGAGATCAAGGGCAGCTTCTGGCGCCTGCGCTACCCGCTCGCCGACGGATCGGGCTTCATCGAAGTCGCGACGACACGTCCCGAAACCATGCTCGCCGACATGGCGGTCGCGGTGCATCCGACCGACGAGCGCTACACCGCGCTGATCGGCAAGCAGGTGCGCCTGCCGATCACCGGCCGGCTGATCCCGATCGTCGCCGACGAACATGCCGATCCCGAACTGGGCTCGGGCGCGGTGAAGATCACGCCCGGCCACGACTTCAACGATTTCGAGGTCGGCCGCCGTGCCGGGATCGAGGCGCGCGATATGCTCAACATGCTCGATGCGAAGGCGCGGATCGTGCAGACCGCCGACGGCCTGATCCCCGACGCGTTGCTCGGCCTGTCAACCGCCGATGCACGCAAGGCGATCGTCGCGCGCCTCCGGGACGACGGCGTCCTGATCCCGCACGTCGACAAGGACGGCGCCGAACACGACGCCGAACCGCGCACGATCCAGACCCCCTATGGCGACCGCTCGGGCGTGGTGATCGAACCGTGGCTGACCGACCAATGGTACGTCGATGCCGCGACGCTGGCGAAGCCCGCGATCGAGGCGGTGCGCTCCGGCGCGATCAAGATCGTGCCGAAGAGCTGGGAGAAGACCTTCTTCAACTGGATGGAGAACATCCAGCCATGGTGCGTGTCGCGTCAATTGTGGTGGGGCCATCGCATACCGGCATGGTTCGCCGAGGATGGTCGTATCTTCGTCGCCGAGACGGAAGCCGAGGCTCAGGCGCAAGCGGGGCAGGGCGTCGCCCTCGTCCGCGATCCCGACGTGCTGGACACATGGTTCTCCTCGGCCCTGTGGCCGTTCGCGACGCTGGGCTGGCCCGATCAGGAAAGCCCCTCCCCTTCAGGGGAGGGGTTGGGGGTGGGGGATGTCTCGCAGAGCCCCACGCCCGATGCCCCCGTCCCAACTCCTCCCGCGAAGGGGGAGGGCTCACAATTGCGCGGCCGCTACCCCAACGATGTTCTGATCTCGGGCTTCGACATCCTGTTCTTCTGGGACGCCCGCATGATGATGCAGGGCATGCACTTCATGAAGGACGTTCCCTTCAGGACGCTCTACCTCCACGGCCTCGTCCGCGCGGCGGACGGCGCCAAGATGTCCAAATCGAAGGGCAATGTCGTCAACCCGCTCGGGCTGATCGATCGCTACGGCGCCGATGCGCTGCGCTTCTTCATGGCGGCGATGGAAAGCCAGGGCCGCGACATCAAGATGGATGAGAAGCGGGTCGAGGGCTATCGCAACTTCGCGACCAAGCTGTGGAACGCCAGCCGCTTCTGCCAGGCGAACGGCATCGGCGGATCGACGACGCTGGAGGCGCCGGAGGCGACGCTTGCGGTCAACACATGGATCGTCGCGGAAACGGTGAAGACGGTGCAGGCGGTCGACCTTGCGCTCGCCGACCTGCGCTTCGACGGCGCGGCGAACGCGATCTACCAGTTCGTCTGGAGCCGGTTCTGCGACTGGTATCTCGAACTCATCAAACCGGTGTCGGTCGGCGACGAACGCGGCAGCATCGATGCCGAGAGCAAGGCGGTCGCGGGCTGGGTGCTCGACCAGATCCTCGTCATGCTCCACCCGTTCATGCCGTTCATCACCGAGGAATTGTGGCATGCGCTCGCGCCCCGCGACCACGACCTGATCGTCGGCGCGTGGCCGATGGCGGACGCCCGCGGGCTCGACCCGGCGGCGGAGCAGGAGATCGACT
>CAYQPM010000039.1:0-17213 GCA_964419295.1 uncultured Stakelama sp.
TAGCTGGGCCCCATCGACACGATCACGCTGCCGTCGGCGGCGTGGACGCGGATCATCTGGCCGTTGGGCGAAGATTTCAGTTCGTCGAAGCTGGGCAGTTGCGCCCGCGCCACATAGACCGCGATCACCAGCGCACCGATCGCCAGCACGGCGAGGACGATCAGGATTCGAAGAGTGACGACGATCCGACGTCGCCAAGGCGAGCGGGGAACGGGAGCGGAGCGGGGGGTACGCGCACGGGCCATGAACGGCACTGCGATTACCGGTTAACGCCCCCCCCTACAACCCGCCGCGCGTCACTTGCGCGCGCGAAACTCCAGCGCGATCGAGTTCATGCAATATCGCAGGCCGGTCGGCGGTGGCCCATCGGGAAAGACGTGGCCCATGTGGCTGTCGCAACGCGCGCACCGCGTCTCGGTCCGGGTCATGCCGTGGCTGGTGTCGGTGTGATCCGCCACGCGATCGGGCGCGATCGGCTGCGTGAAGCTGGGCCAGCCCGATCCGCTGTCGTATTTGTCGGCGCTGTCGAACAGGTCCAGGTGACAGGCGGCGCAATGATAGATGCCGTCGGCCTTGTTGTCGGTGAGTGCGCCGGCAAAGGCGCGTTCGGTCCCCGCCTCACGCAGCACGTGATATTGCGCGGGGGTGAGGCGCTTGCGCCATTCGGCTTCCGACAGGTTGATCTGATCCATGGGGCCAATCTTGTATGGGGCGGGCGCGGCGTCAACCATTATGGGGCTAATCGCGTGGCTTGGGCCATGACCTGGATCAGTGGCGGCGGCATCAGGCGGAGCGCGCCGCCCGCCCAACGGCTCTCGGCGATGCGTCGGATGGTGCCGGCGACGGCCATCGGTCGGGCGAGCCGGCGCGCGAAGGCCCGTTGCCAGGCCGCCGCGGCATCGGGTCCGCCGCGCAGATAGGCGGCGGCAGCATCGATGCCGCTGGCAAAGGCGATGCCCATGCCCTCGCCAGCCAGGCTGGGGATCACGCCGGCCTGATCGCCGAGGCGGAACAGCCCCGGCGCGCCGGTGCGCTGCCGCCAGCCATAGGGTACGTTGGCGATCGCATCGATCGGCGTCGCCGCGCCCAGATGTTCCAGTCGCTCGCCCAGCCGCGGCAGCTCGCGTCCCAGCATCGCGAGCAGCGCGGCCGGGCTGCCCGCCGCCTGCAGCCGCGAGCGGTGCACCGCCATGCAGATGTTGGCGCTGCCATCCTCCTGCAGCGCGATGCCGGCATAGCCGCGGTCGAACAGATGCAATTCGATTCGGTTCACCAGGGCACGGCGCAACGCCGGTGCCGGGTCCAGGCGGACGCGAATGCCAAGCGTGGGATCGCTGCCGCGTGCCGCCGTAGGCCGCGCTAGGCCGCGGACGTCGTGCTTGCCGGTGGCGAGGAACAGTGCGTCCGCAGTGACGTCGCCCGCATCCGCGCAGTGAACGGTGCGGTCATGGATGTTCCGCACGGTCACGCCGGTTTCGACGGCCGCGCCGCTGCGGACCGCGGCCGCGCGCAACACGCTGTCCAGGCGGCGACGCGAGACGCCGATCGCGGGTCGGGGCAGAACCGATTCGAGCAACCGACCGGTTGCGAATACCGTCACATGCGTCAGCCGGTCACGGTTGAGCACGTCGGGCTCGACGCCCAGGCTGGAGATGCGATCGAGGGTTCGCCAGCTGACGAAACCGCCGCACAGGGCGTCCGACGTGGCATGACGCTCCAGCAGGAGCGCGCGGGTGCCGCCCTGTGCCAGCCGGATGGCCGCCGCCGATCCGGCGGGGCCGCCGCCGACGATCAGTGCCGGGACGTGGCGCACAGCCGCTCCACGCACAGCCGAAACGGGAATGCGCGAAACACGCGGGCATCCCGCACGTCCGCCTCGTCCAGCAACGGCCCCCATTCCGCCGGGCGATAGGCGCGGGCGATCGACAGCGTTCCGTCGTGCCGGACGATGGGATGCCAACGCGCCAGGGTGGCGAGTATCGGGAAGCCGGCATGGGCGAAGGCGTGGCGATGCAGATCGTTGATCAGCCAGCCCCGCGATGATTCCCGCTCCATGAAGCGGATGAAGGCAACCAGCTGATCGCGCGTCATATGATGCGCGACGAGGCTGGAGATCACCACGTCCCACCCCGCGCCCGCCAGATCGGCATAATCGCCGGTGCGCCAGCTGATCGGCAAGCCGGGCGGCGTATGGGCCCGCGCTGCGGCTTCGCTGCGGGGGTTGAGGTCGATGCCGACGAGTTCGGCGTTCATGCCCCGGCGTGCGGCCCATCGCGCGATCCGTCGCAGCATGTCGCCATCGCCGAAACCGACGTCGAGCACCTTCAGCGAAGTGGCTCCCGCCGCTGCCCGTTCGAGGAACCCCAGGGTGGGACGTGCCGCGAATGTGACGGTGTTGACGCGCGCCAGATCCGCGACGACGGCCGCATAGGTTTCGGGCGACAGGTCGTCCGCGTCCATCAGTTCGTCCGCCTCGGAGCGTGTCGCCAGCGTCATGCCGCGTATCGCAGGGCGAGTCCCTCGGCCGCCAGCCCCGGGCCGAACGCCAGCGCCACCCCGTCGCGCGCACGTGGCGGTGCGGCCAGCAGGCGCGCGAGGACGAACATCAGCGTTGCCGAGGACATGTTGCCGTTGTCCGCCAGCACGGCCCGTGACGGCTCCAGCGCATCGGCCGGCAAGGCGAGCGCATGCTGCACCGCATCGAGGATCGACCTGCCGCCGGCGTGGACCGCCCAGAAGAGCGCGTGCGGCGGTTCGCCACCCGTCACCGTCGTGACGAACGTCCGATCGGACAGCGCCTGGCCGATCTGCGCAGGCACCGCGCCGTCCAGGTGCATGGCGAATCCGGTGTCGGTGATCGTCCAGCGGATCAGCTCGGCACTGTCGGGCAGTGCCGCGGCGAACGGCTCGCCGAGCTCGATCCCCCCGGCGGCAGCCGTCACCAGCGCCGCCGCCGCGCCGTCGCCGAATTGCAGCATCGCCAGCAGCGGTTCGATCGCGTCATCTTCCTGCAGATGCAGCGACGACAATTCCACCGTCACCACCAGCACGCGCGCGGCATCGTTCGATCGCACGATGTGCCGTGCGCTGCGCAGCGCCACGATTGCGGCGTAACATCCCATGAAGCCGATCAGCAGTCGTTCCACCGATGGTGAAAGCCCCAGTCGCGCCGCGATGATCTGGTCGATGCCCGGCGCGACGAAACCGGTGCAGCTCGCCACCACCAGGTGGGTCACTTCGCCCAGGTCCACCTGCTCGGCCAACGCGCCGATCGCCGACAGCGCGAGTGCCGGCGCTTCGCGAGCATAGACGGCCATTCGCGCCGCGGTCCCTGGTGCCTCGTTCGCATAGAAGCCGCCCGCATCCACTGCGCTCCCGCCGCCGACACCCGGCAACACCGACCAGCGATGCGCGATGCCGGCACGCGCCGCCATCCGTTCGAATACCGGACGGGTCCGCGAGTCGAGACGCGCGGCGGCCCAGTCGATGAAGGGGCGATGGACGTCGTGGGCGGGAACCGCCGTGCCGACGGCGTGAAGGTAAGCGGACGCCAGAGTTATTCTCGCAATGAAGCGTGTGAACCAAGATATCAGCAACGCATGAGATCCGGTCAAGGATGACGAACGCTGCACATTTTAATAGCGCAATTGGGCCACAACGGTCATACTACGGTAATAGTTGTCTTTTTCCTGATCCAGATGGTACGCCTTCATTCAGCTAACGACGCTTGGGGAACGCGACGTGCCAAATGAGTCGATCGCCGGACTGGTCAAGGATCTCACGACCCAACTCTCTGCGATTGCAGTAGAATTTGGCTCGCGAGCGGATCAGCTGGTCGGGGACGGCGGCGAGGCTGAGCCGCTGGGGCAGGCGACGCCCGATGCGCGGGAACTCGCCAAGCAACTGTTGGCGCAACGCATGGCGCGGTTCGACCATTTTCCCGCCGAACTGTTCCACGAACCCGCCTGGGACATGCTGCTCGCCTTGTTCGTCGCGCATGAGGAACGGCGGACGATGAACGTCAAGACGCTGGTCTCCACCGCACATGCACCCGTGACGACATCGCAGCGCTGGATCGATCATCTGCATAAGTTGAAGCTGATCGATCGGGTCATCGATCCCGTCGACCGGCGGCGCATGGAAATTTCGCTCAGCGACTCGGGGCACACCGCAGTCACGGCCTATCTGCGCCGACTCGGGTCCGCCTGACTTAATCCAGATCAAATTCGCTATAGGACAGTCTGCCTGCACTTCCGTCGTTCAGCGGCGGAATGGCGGCGAATGCGTCGTTTTACCTCCGTCGGAACCGGATCAGGTCGCGTTATCGGATTTCTGGCGAAACGGTTGCGAAGCAATAATCGTACGCCAGATCGGTTCCGTAGGTTTTGTTTAAGTAGAACCGCCAATTTTAAGCCCCGGCACATCGAACGGGGCACGACTTGGACGGGTTATCCCACAGGAGCGTAAGTAAAAGCAGACGAGGGTGGCATCACGCTGCTGGCGTCGTGCTGTCGCTTGCGCTCCTGCTGTCGACGATGGCGAACGTCCATGCGGAGACGCGAGCGGGAACGCTCATCACCAACGTAGCGGCGACGAAGGTGCGCGGCACCGAAGGCGACTGGATCGTGTCGTCCAATCCCGCGACCTTTCTCGTGGTGGAGCGGCTGGACGTCAGCCTCGCCCGCATCGACGATGCCGCCGTGACGGTTACGCCGGAAGGCGTGGCGATACCGTTCGTGCTGTCGAACGGTGGCAACGGCACCGAGGCGTTCGACATCACGGCGACGCTGTCCGATCCAACCGCACGCATCCGGCTGATCGCGGTCGATCGCGATGGGGACGGGCGATTCGACCCGGCAGTCGACACCGCGCTGAACCCTGCGCGAACGCCACGGCTGGAGCCGGGCGAATCGCTGCGCCTGATCGCCATACTCGATCCGGCCACGCCCGACGTGACCGTGGCCGCCCTGGAGCTCGCCGCCCGCGCGACGACCGGCAGCGGCCCCGAAGGCACCGTCTTTACCGGGCGCGGCGATGCCGGCAGCGACGCGGTGACCGGCCAGACGGGTGCGATCGCCCGCCTGGTCGTACCGATCGGGCCGGGACGCTCCCCGGTGCCGGTCCTGGCCAAGTCGCAAACGATACGCGCGCCGGACGGCTCCGCCAATCCGGTCGCCGGCGCCATCGTGACCTACCGACTGGACGCCCGCTTCGCTGCCGCCACCGCCGCCGTCCGGATCGAGGATCCGATCCCCGCGGGCACCGCCTACGTGCCCGGCAGCCTGATGCTCGACGGCGCCCGTCTCAGCGATGTGACGGGCGACGATGCCGGCAATGCAGACGCAGCGGGGATTGCCGTGACGCTGGGCGACATCCCCGCGGCGGCGACGCGCATCGTTCAATTCCAAGTGTCGATTCAATGAGGAGCCTTGTCATGACCCTTCGTTTCCTTGCCGCGGTCGCGGCGGTGGCGACCGCAGCATCGGCGGCCGCCGCCGGACCGCTGACGATGACCACGCGCATGATGATCGAAAAGCGGGTGACTGCCGCCGACGGATCGACCGCGACGCAGCTGGTTCCCGCGAACAAGGCGGTTCCGGGCGACCGGATCACCGTCGTGCTCGCCTATCGCAACACCGGCACGGCGCCGATCGGAAGCCTGGTGCTGGCCAACCCGGTGCCCCGCAACGTCCTTTACCGCGGTTCCGCCGCCGGATCGCAAACGCCTGAGCTGTCGATCGACGGCAAGACCTTCGGCACGCTCGCCGAGCTGCGCGTCACGACACCCCAGGGTGCGACGCGCGCCGCGACGGCCAGCGATGTCACCCACGTTCGGTGGCGCCTCTCCAGCCCAGTGGCGGCCGGGCAGGGCGGCGAACTCGCGTTCCAGGCCGTCCTCAAATGACCACCTCCCGCCATCCCCCTCGCCCTCGTCAACGAAAAGGAACCCACATCATGTCTGCACTAGGGGCACGGCGTCTGTTGCTGACCGGAACGGTCACGCTGGCGTCGATCGGCACCGCGCAAGCGCAATCCACCACCGGTACGACTGCCGGCACGACCATCGTGAACACGGCGAATGCCACGTACACCGTGAACGGCACCGCAGCGACGGCGCAGTCGAACACGGCGAGCTTCGTGGTCGATCGCAAGGTCAACCTGACCGTGATCAGCACCCAAACCTCGCCGACCCAGGTCAACTTGGGGCAAAGCGGCGCGGTGACCACGTTCCAGGTGACCAACAACACCAACGGCACACAGGATTTCCTGTTGTCCGCCAATCAGTTGATCCCGAACGGCGTGCTGACCGGCACCGACAATTTCGATATCGCCAACCTCAAGATCTACGTCGATAGCAACAATAACGGCGTCTACGATCCGGGTGTCGATACCGCATCCTTCATCGACGAATTGCCGGCGGACGGGCGTGCGACGGTGTTCATCGTCGGTGACATCCCGACGTCGCCGCTCGCGTCGATGGCGCAGGTCGGTCTGGATGCGACCGTCGCCGCCGGTGGCGCGGCCGGAACACAGGGCGCCGCGCTGATCGCGACGCCGCTCAACACGCTGAACCAGGATACCGAGATCGATGTCGTGTTCGCGGATGACGATAATGACGGCGTGCTCGGCTACGACACGGTCCGCAACGGACAGGGCTGGGCCTATGGCGTGTACGAGGTCGGCACCCACAGCGTGAACCTGTCGGTGACCAAGACGGCGACCGTCATCTCCGACGGGGTCAGCACGATCAATCCCAAGGCGCTGCCCGGCGCGATCGTGCAATATTGCCTCACCGCCACCAATGCGACGGCGCTGACGCCGGCGAGCGGCGTCAACCTGACCGACGTGATCCCGGCCAACACCACCTATGTTCCCGGATCGATCACGGTCGGCGGCATCGGGACCGGCGGCGCCTGTCTGGTCAACGGCTTTGCGCAGAACGATGACGGCAGTCAGGCACTCGGGCCGTACACCGGGTCGTTCAACGGCAGCAACAAGACCGTCACCGCGACGATCCCGACGCTGCTCGGCGGTACGTCCGTGGCCGCCAGCTTCCGCGTGAAGATCAACTAACACCCTCCAGAAAAAGGAGCATTCCAATCCCGGCGCGGCCCCTTCCGCGCCGGGCACGGAACCCCTCATGTCCGCTACCCGGCCCTTCCTCCGCATCCTGGCGCTCGTCGCAGGCCTTGGCACACTCGTGCCGGCCGCCGCGCAGGTGCATATCGAGAATGTGGCGTCGCTGACCTATCGGTCCGGCGGAGCGGAACAGATCGTCCGGTCGAACGGCGTCGGCATCGACATCATTCGGGCCAAGCGGCCCACGACCTTCAGCTTTCGCCTGCTGCCCAACGGCTACGTCCCGACGGGCATGCGCTGCGAAGGCACACCGCCGCGGTTCACGCCGGCGCCGATCGACGCCGCGACGCTGGCCGCTGCCCCGCCCCTCGCCGCAGTGGATGTCACGTCGCCGCTGATCATGGTGATCGATGCCGATGGCGCCAACCGCGACCCATTGGTGCGCGAAAGCGTCGCCGTCGATTTCGACACCGGCAAGATCAGCGGCAAGCTGCCGTTGATGGAAACCGGCCCCAACACCGGAATCTTCGCCGGCGCGGTGCCCGCCGCCAACGACATCAGCAACCCGGAGATCGCGCGCTGCGCGCTCAACCTGCGGCGGGGCGATCACCTGCGGCTGAGCTTTACCGAAGACCAGTTCAGCTACGGATCGTCGATCGATCTTCTGATCGACCCCGCCGGCTATGTCTTCGATTCGCGCACCGGCGAGGTCGTCGACGGGGCGCAGGTGACGTTGCTCGACGATGCGGGTCAGCCCGCCACAGTCTTCGGCGATGACGGCGTCAGCCGCTATCCCGCGACCGTGACCAGCGGCGCGGCGGTGACCGACGCGTCGGGACGGCGCTACGCGGCCTTGTCCGGCCGCTTCCGCTTTCCTTTCGCTCCGCCCGGCCGGTACACGCTGAAGGTGGTGCCGCCGGGCAGCTATACGGCTCCCTCCGCCGTCGATCGCGCCACGCTTACGGCGATGAAGGATCCGGCGGGCGAACCCTTCATCATCGCCGATGCGAGCTTCGGCGGGGCGCTGACGCTGGACGACGGCGATCCCGTCTATGTGGATATCCCGCTCGATCGCCCGGGGGACGGCACGCTGCTGTTGACCAAGACGGCGTCGGTACGCGACGCCTCGCCGGGCGACTTCATCCAGTACCGCATCCAGGCGACCAATCGCGACGCCGTCGCGGCGACCGGGCTCGTCCTGTCCGACACCCTGCCGCAGGGTTTGCGCTACGAACGCGGTTCGACCAGCGGCGCTCCCGAGCCCAGCGTATCCGCCGATGGCCGGGACCTGCGCTTCGCCATGCCACCGATGGCGGCGCGCGGATCGGCAGACATCCGCTACGTCGTGACCGTCGCGCCCGGCGCTCCGGTGGGCGAGGCACTCAACCGCGCGCAAATCGCGGGCGACGGCCGCGTTACCAGCAACGCCGCGGCCGCCTCGGTGCGGTTGCGGCCGTTGCTGTTCACCGATGCGATGACGATCATCGGCCGCGTCACCGAGGGCGATTGCGGCGATCCCGTCGATCGGCGCAAGGGACTCGCCGGTATCCGCCTGATGCTGGAGGACGGCACCTTCACCGTCACCGATCGCGACGGCCTGTACCATATCGAAGGCGTCCGGCCTGGTCGCCACGTCGTCCAGCTCGACACCGCCAGCGTGCCCGCAAGCCACGCCCCGGTCGCCTGCGACATCGATACCCGTCAGGGGCGCAGCGCCATCTCGCGCTTCGTCGAGGCGGATGGTGGCGTGCTCAAGCGCGTCGACTTCCAGCTGCGCCCGACCGGCCGGAACGCCGCCGTCGCGGATGCGCTGCCGATCGCGGTGGTCGGCGATGCCGAGGCTGCGGGGAATCGCGACTGGCTGCAGGGGCAGGCGCCCGGCATCGGCTGGCTGTTCCCGGTGGTCGATCACAACCCGCGTGCGCCGGTACTCCGCGTCGCCATCCTGCACGGCCCCGACCAGCATATCGCCTTGACCGTCAATGGCCGGGTCACCGATCCGCTCGCCTTCGATGGCACCGACGCAAGCGGTGCCGTCGCGGTGTCGAAATGGACGGGCCTCGGATTGCAGGACGGCGACAACCGCCTCGTCGCGCGCGTGATCGCCACGGACGGGCATGTCGTGCAGACGCTGGAGCGCAGCGTGCATTATGCCGGCGCGCCGGTCCGCGCGACGATCGATCCGACCAAGAGCCGGTTGAAGGCCGATGGGCTTCACCGCCCGCTGATCGCGGTGCGCGTCACCGACAAGGACGGACGTCCGGTGCGCGCCGGTACGCTGGTGCCGTTCCGCGTCGACCAGCCGTACCAGGCCGCGATCGAGGCGGAATTGCAGCAGGGTCGCCAGCTCGCTGGACGCGAGCGGGCGGCGACGACGGCTCGCGTCGTCGGCGATGATGGCTATGCCTTCATCGCATTGCAGCCGACCACCCAGGCGGGCGCGGTGCATGCGATCGTCTCGCTGAAGGAGGACAAGCAAATCCGCAGCAGCGACATCCGCACCTGGCTGGACGCGGCGCAGCAGGACTGGATGGTGGTAGGCTTCGGCGCGGGCACGGTCGGCTACGACATGCTGAGCAAGCACGGCCGTTCGCTGCCGCGTAACGGGCGCAACGCGGTCGTCACCGACGGTCAGCTGGCCTTCTATGCCAAGGGCCGGGTCAAGGGATCGTGGCTGCTGACCATCGCCTATGACAGCGATCGCGCCTATGACCCGACCCGCGGCCTGCTCGGTACGATCGATCCCGACCGTTATTACACCGTCTATGGCGACGGCAGCGCCCAGGGTTATGACGCCGCCACCCGGCGCAAGCTGTACCTGCGGCTTGAACGGCGCGAATCTACGCCCTGTTCGGCGATTTCGAGACCGGCTTCACCGATACGCAGCTGACCCGCTACAGCCGCACGCTGAACGGCGCCAAGGCGGCTTACGAAGGCAGTCGCCTGTCGGTGCAGGGCTTCGCGGCGAAGACCGACACGCTGTATGCGCGCGACGAAATCCAGGGCAACGGCCTGTCCGGCCCCTATCGCCTGCGCGCCCGCGGCATCGTGCCGAACAGCGACAAGCTGCGCATCGAGGTGCGCGACCGCTTCCGGTCCGAGCTGATCGTTTCCTCGACGCAACTGACCCGTCACATCGACTATGACATCGACGTCGACCTTGGCACGGTGCGCTTCCGCGAACCGGTGTTGAGCCGCGACGCCAACCGCAATCCCATCGTCATCGTCGCCGATTACGAGGTCGAAGGCGGCAGAAGCGAAAAGCTCGCCGCGGCGGCCCGTGTCGCGGTGAAGTTCACGCCGAAGTTCGGCCGCGTCGAGGTCGGCGCCAGCGTCATCCGCGACGAAACCGCCGGCAACGCCACCGTAGCCGGGGCCGACATCAAGGCGAAGATCGGCACCGCCACCGAAGTGCGCGGCGAATTTGCGACCGGCGGTCAGCAGGGCGAGGGCAGGGGTCTGGGCCATGCCCTCGCCTTCCTCGCCGAAGCGGAGCATCACGGCAGCGGGCTCGACCTGCTCGGCTACGTTCGCCAGCAGGATGCGGCCTTCGGCGTCGGCCAGCAGAACCTGGTCGAGGCGGGGACCCGCAAGATTGGCCTCGATGGCCGCGTTGCGATCACCGACCGGCTCAGCATCACCGGCACCGCCTGGTATCAGGACATGCTGGCCAGCGCTGCGACCCGCACCGCGGGCGAAGCACGGCTGGAATACCGCCGGGCGACCGGCACGGTCTTCGTCGGGGGGCAGTTCGCCTCCGACCGGGGGCTCGACGGCGGCGATCGTGCATCGCGCCTGCTGACGCTGGGCGGCAGCCAGACGCTGTTCGGCGGCAAGCTGACCCTTGCCGGCCAGACCCAGTTCGCACCGGGCGGCGACAAGGCATCGGTCGACTTCCCCGTTCGTCACCAGATCACCGCAGCGTGGCGGATCAAGCCGGGCCTGCGCCTGCTGACGGGCTACGAAATCGCGCAGGGCAAGGACTATACCGCCCGGACCGCGCAGGTCGGCTTCGACGTCGCGCCATGGACCGGGGCCAAGCTGATGAGCACGCTCAACCAGCAGGCAGCCGGTGTCTCACAGGTCGGGGAGAATGGCAGCCGCACTTATGCGCAATACGGTCTCAGCCAGTCGTTGCCGCTCGGCAAGCGGTGGTCGGTCGATGCGACACTGGATGCGACCAGCACGCTGCGCGGCACCGTCCCGCAAGGCGCTAGGATCAACGCCTTCCAGCCGATCGGCTCGGGTGGGTCGTTCGGTGGCGGCAGCATCGGCGGCGGACCGGGCAGCAGCATCGGCAGCACGGTGAACGGCGCCGACAGCGACTTCACCGCCGCGACGCTCGGCGCCACCTATCGCGCGCAGCGCTGGTCGTGGACCGGCCGCATCGAATATCGCGATGGCGAGAACGAGGATCGCTTCGGGATCGTCACCAGCCTGCTACGCACGCTGGGCGAAGGCAAGACGATCGCGTCCAGCCTGCGCGCATTCCGCGTCCGCACCGCCGCCGGCGCGATGGCGACGCAGGCCAGCGCCGATCTGGCACTGGCCTGGCGGCCACTCGACAGCCGCTGGTCGCTGCTCGAACGGCTGGAATTCCGCCATGACAGTGCGGACGCCAGCTTCGACGATGGCAACGTGCTCGGCGTTCCCGCCTATGGCGCGGGCGATCAGGTGACGACGCGGGTGATCAACAACCTCGCGGTCAACTATCGCAGCGGACCGGAGGGCCTGGGCCACGGGTTCGAAGGCACGGTCTATTACGGCGCCAAGTACGTCGCCGGGCGCTACGCCGACGACCGCTACGACGGATTCATCGATGTGGTCGGCTTCGACCTGCGCCAGGATATCGGCACGCGGATCGACGTCGGCGTTACCGGATCGGTCCAGCATGCGTGGAACCGCGGCGTCTGGTCGTGGAGCGGCGGCCCGTCGATCGGCCTGTCGCCGGCCAGGAACCTGTGGATCAGCGCGGGCTACAATCTTGCCGGCTATCGCGACCACGACTTCGAGGCCGACCGCTACACCCGGCAGGGGCCGTATGTGACGATGCGCCTGAAATTCGACCAACTCTCCCTCGGCGGCGCGACGCACGCGCTATTTGGAAGGTAACCGTCATGACCAGTGTTCCGACCTTGCCAGCCGCGCTGACGGTGCCCGCCAGTCAGCCGGCACTGGAACTCGCCGCGCGACGCTATGCCGCGATGGCGCGAATCGATGCCGAGGCGCTGATCGACGAACAGGTCGCCGCCGCTATCCGTGCATGGCGCGTCGCCGACGCGACCATCTGGCAGCGTATCAAGTTTCGTTCCCGCATGATCCGGACTGCAAGCGCGCATCGCGGCAGCACCGGCGAAAAGGCCTGACACCATGTTGCACGATCCGACTTTCCCCTCGCACGATTCGGTCCCGATCCATGGCGATCAGCGCCGCGCCAGTCGCCATGCCATGGTGCTCTTGATCGGCCGCATCCGCCAGGAGGGCAGCGAAAGCGCCTGCTTGGTCCACGATATCTCCAGCCAAGGCGCGATGGCGCGATTCCCTCTAGCTCCCGTCGTCGGTGATCGGCTGGCGATCGCGGTACGCGGCCTACCCGAAGCGGCGGCGACGGTGCGTTGGGTGAACGGCTACAAGGCCGGCATGGAATTCGACGAAGTGCAGGACATCCGCGCCGTCTTCGCGCGTCACGACGATCAGGGCCATGTCGCGCGGACGCCGCGTTTCGCCATGGAGGCGAGCGCCAGCCTGCGGATCGGCGACCGGCGCAGCGCGGTGGACATTCTCGATATCTCACCGGGCGGCGTGAAGCTGCGCAGCGACGCGCCCGTTCACACCGGACAGGCTGGCAGCGTGTTGTTGCCCGAAATCAACGCCGCGATGTTCGGATCGGTGTGCTGGACGCGCGACGACCGCTTCGGCTTCCGGTTCTGCACGCCGCTGCCGCTCACCAGCCTGTCGCGCGTGCTGGGGTGCAGTTGATTGAGCGCGGGGGCGACGATTGCCGAACCAGGCTTTTCAGAATGAGTGGTGCGGCCGAGAAGACTCGAACTTCCACGGGCTTTCGCCCACAACGACCTCAACGTTGCGCGTCTACCAATTCCGCCACGGCCGCACGTGAAAAGAACGCCGGGCGAAGCCGGCATCTGGCAGGCGCAGGCCACTAGCAAAGCGTTTCCCACTCCGCAACGCCCGTTTTTATCCCGCTTCTCTTTTCGGCCGCCGGCAAACGCGCAGCGACCGCACGATCAGTTCGCGCCTGCGCCGTTGCCGTTCTCACCCGCGAAGCTGAGTTCGAGCCGCTTCGAATTGGACGGCACGTCGAGCTTGGCGGAGTTGAAGTCGATCGTGCCGCCGGGGTTGAGCGTGCGCTGCTGCGGCGTGATCGTCCAGCTGTAGACGATACGGCCCTGCGCATCGCGCAGTTCGGCGCGGATATCGGGCACCCGCTGGCGGTCGCCCGACGGATTGGTCACCTGACCACTGACCGCGAACAGCTCGGATCCGTTCTCCAGTTCGCGGCGCTCGATCGGATTGTCCTTCAGCCGCAACGGCGATTCCTGCGGTCCGACCGGCAGGCCGATCCGGGCCAACAGGCCGGGCGCGCCGACGAACAGGATGGCGGCGACCCCCGCGATCATCAGCAACCCGGCGACGATCGCGATGATCGTCCACCGCTTGGACGTGTTGCGGCGTGCCCGGAACGGCGGGCGGTGCGCGAAAGCGTCATAATCGGGTGCCGCGACCACGGGTTCGACCATCGGCGGGCGCGGCGTCGGCAACACGGCGGGTTCGAGGAACGGCTGCGTCGTCCGGGTCTCGTCGACCTCCTCGACATCGCGATCCTCGGGCGTGATCTGCGCGGGATCGGGAGCCAATGGCGGCCCGGCGTCCGGCGCCGGTGGGTCCTGGAACCAGCTGTGTCGACAATTGGCGCAGCGCACGGTCCGTCCCGCCGACCCGATCGCGCTGTCGGGCACCAGATATCGGGTGCTGCATTCGGGGCATTCGAGGATCATGAGCGACGCTTCACGGACGGATCACGGAAAAGATGACCGTGACGGTAACGATTCTAAGCACGTGACCAGCCTTGCTGGCAAGCTTGAAGCCGCACGCCGCCCATGCGAAGGCGGTGGTGCGGGGTTGGACTTGCCCCAAGCCACCTCAAAGGGAGCGGTCGCGGCCAGGCGCATGGCGAATATCGTGCAGTTCGAAAATGTTGGGCTGCGGTACGGCACGGGCCAGGAGACCCTGTCCGACATCAGCTTCACGCTGGGCAGCGGCGCCTTCTATTTCCTGACCGGGGCCAGCGGTGCGGGCAAGACGTCGCTGCTGAAATTGCTGTATCTGGCGCAGCGGCCCAGTCGCGGAATCATCCGGCTGTTCGGCGAGGATGCCGTCACGATGCCGCGTGGCCGGCTGCCCGGGTTTCGCCGTCGGATCGGCGTGGTGTTTCAGGATTTCCGGCTCGTCCCGCACCTTTCCGCCTGGGACAATATCGCGCTGCCGCTGCGGGTCGCCGGCGTGCCCGAAGACGATATCGAGCAGCCGGTGCGCGAAATGCTGGCCTGGGTCGGGCTGGCAGAACGGGCGCAGGCGCGGCCCGCGACGCTGTCCGGCGGTGAACAGCAGCGCGTCGCGATCGCCCGCGCGGTCATCGGCCGGCCCGAAGTGCTGGTGGCGGACGAACCGACCGGCAACGTCGACCCCGAGATGGCGGACCGGCTGATCCACCTGTTCGAATCGCTCAACAAGCTGGGCACGACCGTCGTCGTCGCGACGCACGACTTCCAGCTTCTCAACCGGGTGCCGGGTGCGCAGATGATGCGTCTCGACAAGGGGCGGTTGCTCGATCCCACCGGCGCGCTGCGCTACCCGCCCTCGGCACGGGGGTTCGCGTGAGCGGCGCCGATCGGCGGGTGCTCGACGAGGCGGGCGGGCTGCATGCCATGACCTGGGTCATGGCGATCATGCTGTTCCTCACGCTGCTCGCCGCCGCGCTCGGCCTCGGGACGCGTCAGTCCGCCAGCGCGCTGGAGCGGCAGCTCGCCGGACGGCTGACGGTGCAGGTGGTGGAGGGCAGTCCGACCGCGCGGGACGCGCTGGCGGCTCGCACGCTCTCGGTGCTGCGTACCGTGCCCGAGGTCCGGCGCGCGGTGGCGGTGGATCGCGCGGAATTGACCCGCCTGCTCGAACCATGGGTGGGTAGTGCGGGTGTCGACGCCGACCTGCCGGTGCCGGCGATGATCGACGTCGATCTGGCGGCGGGTGCAAGTGCCGAACCGGTCGTGGCGGCGGTGAAGAGCGTAAGCGCCGCCAGCCGTATCGATCGGCACCAGCGGTGGATGTCGCCGGTCAGCGGCTTTCTGGACACGCTGACGTGGCTGGCGCTGGGCCTCGTCGTGTTGATGATGGGCGCAACGGCGGCGGTGGTGGTGCTGGCGGCGCGGGCCGGGCTGGAGACCCACCGTGCGACGATCGAGGTCATGCACATGCTGGGGTCGACCGACGTGCAGGTTGCGCGGCTGTTCCAGCGTCGTATCGCCACCGATGCCGCGATCGGTGGCGCGGTCGGTGCCATAGCGGCGCTGTTGCTGCTCTGGTTTCTCGGCACGCAGCTCGCGGCACTCGGATCGCAGTTGATCGGCGGCATCGTGCTGGAGCCAGGCGATTGGGCGGTGCTGGTGCTGCTCCCGCTCGGTTTCGTGCTGCTGGCCAATGCGGCGGCACGGCTGACGGTCGTGTCGGCCTTGCGACGGTCGCTATGATTACGCGGCTGTTCGGCCTTGTCGCGCTCGCCTGGTGCCTGGGGTTCGCGGCGTTCATGCTGCTGTTGCCGAGGCCGCTGGAAGGGAACACGACCGATGCGATCGTCGTGCCGACCGGCGGGGCAGGGCGCATCGATCGCGGGATTGCGCTGCTGGAGCGGAAACAGGCGCGGCGCATGCTCGTCACCGGCGTGGCGCCGGGCGTCACGCCGGCCGATCTGGCCCGCGAATACCGCACCCCCGCCGCCCTGTTCGACTGTTGCATCGATCTGGGCGCGGATGCGGTGGACACGCGTTCCAATGCGGAGGAGACCGCCGCCTGGGTGAAGACCCACGGCTATCGCACGGTGCGGCTCGTCACCTCCGACTGGCACGTCCCGCGCGCGCGCATGGAATTGAGCGCGGTGATGGGCCGTGACGTGCTGGTGCTGGGCGACGGCGTTCCAAGCACGCCGCGGCTGGGCACGCTGATCAACGAATACAACAAGCTGATCCTGCGCCGGATCGCCTTGTGGGTGGGACTGGGCGGATGAATCGCTTGCGTACCCTGGTGTTCACGATCCTGTTCTACGGTCTGTCCGTGCCGATCGTGCTGAGCGTGCCGATCTCGGCGCTGTTCGGGCGTGCCGCGGTGATCCGTCACGCGCATGTCTGGGCGTGGATGCATCGGCTGCTCTACCGCACGATCATGGGCATCCGCGTCCGCGTCGAGGGGCAGGTGCCGCCCGGCACCTATTTCTTCGCCGCCAAGCACCAGGCGATGTTCGAGACGCTGGAACTGCAGCTGGTGCTCGGCGGCCCGGCGATGGTGATCAAGCAGGAACTCGCCAAGCTGCCGTTCTGGGGCTGGGCGGCGATGCGGTATGGCGGGATCATCGCCGATCGCGAGGCTTCGGCAGCCGCGCTGCGATCGATGATGCGCAGCGCCAAGGCGTTGAAGGCAGAGGGCCGGTCGATCCTGATCTATCCGGAAGGCACGCGGGTGTCGCCGGGCGAACGGCCGCCGCTGCAGGCGGGCTTCGCCGGATTGTACCGGGCGCTGGCGATGCCGGTCATCCCGGTGGCGCTCGACACCGGCATCGTATGGCCGAAACGGGGCGCGAAGCGGCCCGGCGTGGTGACGATCCGGCTGGGCGAGGTGATCCCGCCGGGCCTGCCGCGCGACGAGATCGAAAGGCGCGTGCACGCCGCCATCAACGTCCTCGATCGCGGCTGATCCCGGTCGCCGCGGCGGGGATCGGCCGCCTTACCGGCGATCCATCAATGCGTGCGACCGAAGTCCGGCGCGGCGTCGTCCTGCCCCTGTTCGATGATCGAACGGCGGATCGCGCGGGTACGGGTGAACAGGTCGAACAACTGGTCGCCGTC
>CAYQPM010000040.1:0-16873 GCA_964419295.1 uncultured Stakelama sp.
TGCGCCTTCGATCCGGCGATGTCCTGCCGCCACATTCGCTTGTCGAACGGGATGGAGGCATTAATCTCGCGCATCACCGCTGCCGGGCCTTCGGCGAACCTGCCGCCCCACATCGAATTGGAACCGCTCATGTCCCCGTCACCTTCTGCGCGCGTCGCGATCACCTGTCTCCTGGCGCTGGCCGCCGCCGGTTGCGATAGGCAAAGCGCCGGGTCCGGGCAAGCCGGGCAGGCGCAGACGAACGCGAACGCCGCCTCGCCGGACGAGGCGACCGGTTCGGCATCGCAGGCGATGGTCGGCGTCGATCGCAGCCACAAGGGCGAAGCGGCGCCGGCGACGGTGTTCAAGGATCCGGCGGGCAAGCCGACCAGCCTTGCCGCCTTCCGTGGCAAGCCGGTGCTGGTCAACCTGTGGGCGACCTGGTGCGGGCCCTGCGTCGCCGAACTGCAGACGCTGGAGGCGCTGGCCAAGGGCGGGACCGTGCGCGTCGCGGCGATCAGCCAGGATACGCAGGCGGCGCAGAAGGTGCCGGCGTTCCTGAAGGCGCACGGTGCGCCGTCGCTGACGCCGTATCTGGACGACAAGATGGCGCTGTCGCTCGGCTGGAACGCGAACCTGCCCACCACGATCCTGTTCGATTCGGCGGGCAAGGAGGTGTGGCGGTGGAACGGCGGCAACGACTGGAGCAGCGCCGCATCGGCGAAACTGATCGCCGAGGCGTCCTGATCGCCGGAAGCCGGGACGGCGGGGGCTGCGGCCGGGATCGTCGGCAGCCGGTCGCCGTCGCTTCGCGCGCGGCGGGATGAGGACCCGGCCTTAGACGGTGATGTCCGCCGCCTGCACCACGCGCGCGATCTGCGGCAGGATCTGGCGGATCGCGAAATCGTGCAGCTCGGCGGAGCGCGAGGTCGAGGCATCCTCGACGATCACCACGTCGTACGACAGCTCCCATGCGGCACGCGCGGTCGATTCGACGCCGAAGTTCGTCGCGATGCCGGCGATCACCACCGTCGTGACGCCCCGCCGCCGCAACTGCAGGTCGAGGTCCGTGCCGGTAAAGGCGCCCCAGTGGCGCTTGAGCACGACGATATCGCCGTCGTGACGCAGCCCGTCCACGAACGCGCTGAAGGCCGGCGGCGTGCCGTCGGGCGGCAGCCGCGGCTGGTCGACGTTGCGGCTCGGCATCGTCTCACGCGTGAAGCCGACATGGACCAGCACGACCGGAGCGCCCGCCGCGCGAAAGCGCGTCGCGAGGTCCTTGCCGGCGGCGATCACCGCCTCGGCACTGTGCGGGCCTTTATCCCCGGCGACGATGCCCTGCTGCAGGTCGATGAGGACGAGGGCGGTGGAATTCGGATCGAATGTCGGCATGGCCGTTCAACCGATCTGCGACCTGCACGTTCCGGCCGCGGCGTTCGGCACCCATATCGCAGCGTCGTCGTCGCCATGCGCGTCCGCCTCGCCGGTGAGCGCCGTGACGCCGACCCAGGCACAGACGATCGCATCCAGCATATCCTCGTGCGCCTTCATGGCGGCGCCGGTCGCTCCGTCGGCGGGCGGTGGCAGCCGGTCGCCCAGCCCATCGAAGCGGGTCCCGAGCAGGGCGGCGATCCTGCGCCATTCGTCGCACAGCCGCTCGCGGCGGACGGCCATCGGCTCGCCCGGCCAGTATTTGGCGGAATTGCCGGCCTTGTACGGCAAGCGCCGGCTCGCGCCTGCCAGGATGACCAGCGCGGGATGGGGATAGACCTCGATCAGGCCGCCGCTGCGCGCGTCCCGCGTCCGCAGGGGATAGCCCGCCGCGGCGAAGCCGGCACGCAACGTGTCGCTCAACGCGCCGGGCCGCGCCGCGCTGGGGGAATGCGTCGAACAATGCCAGCGTCCGAATGCGCGCGCGATCGCATTGTCGGCGGCACGCCGGCCGACGATCGGTGTGGCCGCCAGCGGCATGTCGATGGCGACCAGCGTCACGGCGGCGCCCGCGATCCGGTGCGCCGCCGCCAGCAACGCGGCAGCGTCCGGCATGCATCCGCCCGGCGGCGTATCGATCGGCGCTCCGTCCGACAGCGCGATGAAATGCGCATAGGACGGTGCCACCGCGGCGAGGCACCATGTCCCCTGCCGCTCGACCGCGAGCGCGATCCCCGATGGTCGGGACACGGTCCAGGCCGCATCGATGCCGAGGACGACGTTCATCGCCGGGCGTTATGAAAGACGCGCGGGCGAAGATGAAGCTTTATCGCCGGCCCGAGAGGGATCGGGTCGTCTTCACCCGACGTCGCGACGATCGATGCGGTCGGACGGGCGACGGGCCGGTGGCGATTCGCTGCCCCGCCGCATACGCCGGTCGCGCGACGCCAGGCGGAAGGCCGCCCGATGTCCCCTTTGCCGGTGTCACAGTCGATACGCCTTGCGGACGAGGCCGCTGGTGAGTTCGTGGGCGAGTTCGGCGGCTTCCCGGTCGTGCAGCCGGTGTTCGGCGACGAGGCGGGCGAGGAAGCCGCAGTCGATCCGGCGCGCGACGTCGTGGCGGGCGGGGATCGACAGGAAGGCGCGGGTGTCGTCGTTGAAGCCGACGGTGTTGTAGAAGCCCGCGGTTTCCGTCGTCATCTCGCGGAAGCGGCGCATGCCCTCGGGGCTGTCGTGGAACCACCAGCTGGGGCCGAGCTTGAGGCACGGATAATGGCCCGCCAGCGGCGCCAGTTCGCGCGCATAGACGCTCTCGTCGAGCGTGAAGAGGATGATCGACAGCTCGGTCGAGGTGCCGAACCGGTCGAGCAAAGGCTTCAGGGCATGGACGTAATCGGTGCGGCCGGGAATGTCGGCGCCCTTGTCGCGGCCATGGCTGGCGAACAGCCCGGCATTGTGGTTGCGCACGCTGCCCGGATGGATCTGCATCACCATGCCGTCCTCGACGCTCATGCCGGCCATTTCGGTCAGCATCTGCGCGCGGAACAGCTCGGCGTCGGCGGGCGTCCAGTCGCCGCCGGTGATGCGCGCGAACAGCGCCTCGCATTCGGGCGTCGACAGGTTGGCGGTCGCGGCGGTCGGATGGCCGTGATCGGTCGCGGTCGCGCCGGCGGCGCGGAAGTCGGCGCGGCGCTTGCGGTGCGCGGCGAGATAGCCCGACCAGCCGTAGACGTCCTCGCCGGTCAGTTCGGCGAAGCGGCGCAGCGCGCCGGCGAATTGCTCATGCTCGACGTCGATGACGCCGTCGGGGCGATAGGTCGTGACGACACGGCCCTGCCAGCCGCTGTTCCGGATGCGGTGGTGCGCATCGAGACTGTCGTGCGCGCCTTCGGTGGTGGCGAGGAAGTCGATGCGGAACCGGTCGAACAGCGCACGCGGGCGGAAGGCGTCGGTCGCAAGCTTTTCGCCGATCGCATCGAAATAGAGATCGGCGGTGGCGGGCTCGAAGGCCTGGGTCATGCCGAACACCTCGGCGAAGACGTGATCGAGCCACATCCGCGACGGCGTGCCGCGGAACAGATGGTAATGGTCGGCGAGCACGCGCCATGCGGCGCGCGGATCGGTCGCCGGCGTGCCGTCGCGGCGCGGGATCGCGAGCGCGTCGAGGTCGACGCCCTGGCTGTAGAGCATGCGATACAGATAATGGTCGGGCGACAGCAGCAGCGTCGTCGCGTCGGTCCAATTGGCATCGTCCGCGAACCATGTCGGATCGGTGTGGCCGTGCGGGCTGACGATCGGCAGGTCCGCGACCTCCGCATACAGCGTCCGCGCAATGTCGCGCGTCGTCGGATCGGCGGGGAACAGCCGGTCGGGGTGCAGTTGAAGGGGTCGGGTCATGCCTTGGCTGCCGCCACATGCGCGATACCGCGCTCCAGCCCGCGCAACTCCGCAAGACCGCGCATCCGCCCGAGCAGCGAATAGCCCGGATTGGTCGTGCGGTTCAGGTCGTCGAGCATCTGATGGCCGTGATCGGGCCGCATCGGGATGCTGCGCCCCTCGCGCAGCGAGAGGCGATGCACCGCCGCGACGACCGCCGCCATGCCGGCATCGCCGCCGAGATGCTCCGCCTCGTGAAACGCGCCATGCGCCTCGCGCTGCACCGAGCGCAGATGGAGGAAGCCGATGCGACTGCCCAGCCGGTCGACCATGCCCGGCAGGTCGTTGTCGGCCCGCACGCCGAACGACCCGGTGCACATGCACAGACCGTTGGACGCGTTGGGCACCCGTGCGAACAGGTCCGCGACATCGGCCTCGGTGCTCACGACACGGGGCAGGCCGAAGATCGGGAACGGCGGGTCGTCGGGATGAACGACCAGCCGGATGCCCAGTTCATCGGCCAGCGGACAGACCGCGTCGAGGAACGCGACATGATGGTCGCGCAGGCGCGCGGCGTCGATCCCGGCATAGGTGTCGATCGCCCGCAGGAATTGCGCGGAGGTGAACCCCTCTTCGCTGCCCGGCAGGCCCGCGATGATCGTGCGCTCCAGCCGGATGCGCGCCGCCTCGTCCATCGCCGCATGGCGCGCCTCCGCTGCCGCCTGCGTCGCCGCGTCATAGTCTGCGGCGGCGCCCGGCCGTTGCAGGATGAATATGTCATAGGCCGCGACCGCCACCGCCTCGAACCGCAGCGCGCGGGCGCCATCGGGCAGTTCCCAGCCGAGGTCGGTGCGCGTCCAGTCGAGCAGCGGCATGAAATTATAGGTCACGACGTCGATGCCGCACGCCGCCAGATTGGTCAGGCTCTGTCGGTAATGATCGATCAGCCGGTCCCAGTCGCCCGACCGCGTCTTCAGTCCCTCGTCCACCGGCAGGCTCTCGACCACGCGCCAGTCGAGGCCGGCCCCCTCGATCTCCGCCTTGCGCGCTGCGATCGCCTCGCGGGGCCATACCGCGCCGTTCGGCACCTCGTGCAGCGCCGTGACGACCGCCGTCGCGCCAGCCTGCCGGATCTCGCGCAGGCGGACGGGATCCTTCGGCCCGAACCAGCGCATCGTCTGCGTCATCAACACGTCCACTAACCTTCCTGCATTGTCCGTTCGCCGCGCGGGCGGGCGCGCAACAGGCTCCACAATACCGACGCCGCCACCAGATCCAGCGCCGCCAGCGCCGCGAACAGCGGATCGTAGCCGAACGCATCCGCGCTCTGACCGATCAACAGCGTGAACAGCATGCCGCCGACCCAGGCCGATGTGCCGGCCATCCCGCTGGCGGTGCCGACCGTGCGGCTGTCGAACATGTCCGCGCACAGCGTGATCAGCGCGCCGCTCAGCATCTGGTGCGCGAAACCGCCGACGCAGAACAGCATGATCGCGATCCCCGCCGACCCGGCGAGGCCCATGCAGGCGGGGCCGATCATGCAGAGTGCGCCGATCGTCATCGTGATCTTGCGCGACGCGACCAGCGGCACGCCGCGCCGCATCAGCCAGGTCGGCAGGACACCCGCGGCGAAGCTGCCGAAATCGGCGGCGAGGAACGGCATCCATGCCCACAGCGCGATGCTCTTGAGGTCGAGCTTCCACACCGACACGAGGTAGAGCGGGATAAAGAAATTGAACGTCTGCCACGCCGGCTCGGCGAGGAAGCGCGGCACGGCGATGCCCCAGAAGGCGCGGCTGCGCAGCAGGTCGCGGCGCGTCGTCGGCTTGGCATCGACATCCTCCTCGCGCGCCGCGGTGATCGCGTCACGCTCGGCCACCGTCAGCGCGGGGTGATCGGCGGGGCTGCGGTAGCTCCAATACCATAGCAACGCCCAGACGAGGCTCAGCCCGCCGGTGACCAGGAACGCCGCCTGCCAGTTCCACGCCAGGATGCAGAAGGCGACGAGCGGCGGCGCGATCATGTTGCCGACGCTGGTCCCCATCTGGAAGACGCTGGTCGCCAGCGACCGTTCGCGTGGCGGAAACCATTCGGAAACCGTCTTTGTCCCCGCCGGGATCGCCGCGGCCTCGCTCGCGCCGAGCAGCGCGCGGAACACCGCGAGGCTGGGCCAGCCGGTCGCCAGCGCATGCGCCATGTTCGCCAGCGCCCAGCCGATCGCGAAGAGGAAGAAGCCGAGCCGCGTGCCGAGCACGTCGAGCACCCCGCCCGCCACCGTCTGCATCACGGTATAGCTCGCCTGGAACGCCAGCACGACCCAGCTGTAATCCTCCGTCGTCATGCCGAATTCGGCTTTGAGCTGCGGCGCGGCGACCGACAGCGTCGATCGCGCCAGATAGTTGAGGATCGTGCCCAGCGTAACCAGCCCGATCAGCTTCCAGCGCAACGGTATCGCGCGCCAGCCGCGCACCGGCGGCTGCCCCGCCTTGCCCGGCGCGGTCACCGCGTGATCTCGATCGCCGGGGCGACAGGGCTGTCACAGTCTCCGGGCGAATTGCCCGCGCGCCGGTTCGCGCGCCCGCCCTGCGGACTGTCGGTGTGGATGGTCGTCGCGCCGCGCCGACTGAACTCCCGGCCCCGCACCAACGGCAGCGTCCGTCGATCCGCCTGCGCCACTGCCGGCGTCGCGACCAGCGCAGCCCGCGCGATAGATTCGATCCGGACCCTCATCATCCCTCCCTTTTTGTCAGGCCTAAGGGGGCGGTTTCGGTCTGACCAGTTTTAAAATGAGGTCATACGCCACGCGGGGATGTTTTTTCGAAACACGCTCGGCCTCCAGCAAACCGGATGATTGATCATTGCGGTACACGACCGTCGCCGAAATCCGTTGCGCAGCCTGTCGATCTGGTATGATAGGTCGGTGGCGAGAAGGGCGACGATGGCGGCAAAGACGTTCACGGATGGTGCGATTCCCGACACCGGACGCCTGTACCAGCGTCTGGCGCGGCTGCTGTTCGACCAGTTGACGTCGGGACGGTACGTGGTCGGCGAGCGGTTGCCCGCGGAGCGCGAGCTGTCGCTGGAGCACAACATATCGCGCCCCGCGGTGCGCGAGGCGCTCATCGCGCTCGAGGTGCAGGGCTATATCGAGGTGCGCGTCGGAGCCGGCGCATTCGTGCGCAAGCTTCCCGGCCAGGACGATCGTCCCGGCTTCGCGATCACCGCGTTCGAACTGACCGAGGCGCGCATCCTGCTCGAAGGCGAGGCGGCAGCCCTGGCGGCGGTGCACGTCGACGACGCCGAACTGGCGGAACTGGCGCGGCTGGTCGAGCAAATCGATGCCGAAAACCTGCTTCCTGATGTCACCGAAGATGCCGATCGCGATTTCCACCTACTAATCGCCGCCGCCACCCGCAACGCCGCGATCCGTAGCGCGATCGACAATCTGTGGTGGATCCGAGCCACTTCGCCGGAATGCGCGCTACTCCATGACAAGGCGCGACGTGCCAATGTCCGCCCCGTCGTCGCCGAACATCGCGTCATCCTCAACGCTTTACGGGCCCATGATCCGGCCGCATCGCGCGCCGCCATGCACGCCCACCTGCGCGCGGTGATGGAGCATTTGCTGTTCACCAGCGAGGAGCGCGCGGTCGAAGAGGCACGCCGTCTGGCCAGTTCCACCAACGCGCGCTACCGCGCCGCCTTCCCCGTCAAGTGCTGACGCTCGAGCAGGCGTCGCCGGGACCGCGCGGTAGGGCACCGGCGCCCGAGTTGCTCAAGCGCATCGGCCGACCGGCGGATGGCGTAGCGAAGGAGTCGACCGACGTCGTGCCGCATGGCCAGGTGACGCTGCTGTTCGACGGGCGCATCAGGGTGTCGGCCATTCCCTTCGAAGCACGCCAAGAATCCGCGTCAGGTTCCGGCGGGCGCCGCACAGTGGCGGGCGATGAACGCCTGATGATCCGGCATCCGCGCGGCTGCCGCCTTTACTACGGTTGCGATCCGTTGGAGCGAGCGATCGGCGTCTTCGTCGAGCGATTGGGCGAGCGGATCGTGCCCCGAGACCAGCAGGCCCTGACCCTCCATGACGGCGAGCCAGCTGGTTTTCGTGAACAGCTCGTCGCCCTCGCGATAGACGCGGCCGGTCCGGCGATAGATGGCGATCCGTTCCGCCAGCGTTTCGGGAATCGGCATGTCCGCCAGCCGGCGCCAATAGGCGGTGTCGCGTCGCTCGGTCGCGTGGAAATGCAGGATGATGAAGTCGCGCACGGTATCGAACTCGGTCGCCATGAGCCGATTGTAACGGCGGATGTCGGCGGGTTCGAAGGCGCAGGTCGGCAGCATTTCCAGCAAGCGCGCGATACCGGCCTGGATCAGGTGGATGCTGGTCGATTCGAGCGGTTCGAGGAAACCGCCGGACAGGCCCAGCGCCACGCAGTTGCGCACCCAGGCGACCGTCCTTCGCCCCGCCTTGAACCGCAGGCTGCGCGGGGAGGCAAGCGCCTCGCCGTCGAGGCCGGCGAGCAGCGTGGCGGTGGCCTCGTCTTCCGAAATATGGTCGGCGGCGTAGACGTAGCCGTTGCCGATGCGATGCTGGAGCGGAATACGCCATTGCCAGCCCGCCACGCGTGCGGTCGACCGCGTGAACGGCACCGGGGGGCCGGTCACCGCGCTGGGTATCGCAACCGCGCGATCGTTGGGCAATCAGGCGGACCAGTCGTCGAACGCCGTTTCCAGCGCATCGCCGATCAACAGGCTGCGAAAGCCGGAACAGTCGATGAAAAGATCGGCTTCGATGCGGCTGCCATCGGCGAGAACCACGGCGTCCAGGAACCCGTCGAGCGGGCGCAACGCGACATCGACGATGCGCCCTTCGCGGCGCACCACGCCCGCCGCCTCGGCCCGGCCGCGCAGCAGGCGTGCGTATAGTGCCGCATCGAAGTGGAATGCATAACCGATATGCGCCAGCGGCGTATTGCCCGCCTGGGTCGCATGAACCGCCCGGCTGCCGCCGCGGCCGCGCAGATCGAATAGTCGGACAGCGGACCGGCGGTGCCGTCCTCGCGCATGCGACGCCACGCCGCCTCGAACGGCACCGCGCCGAGATCGACGCCATAGACGCCGAACGGATGAAAGTAGCGATGGCCGAGGTGCCGCCAGTCGACGAATTCGATGCCCAGCTTGAACGTCCCGCCGGTCGCGCTGACGAATGCGTCCTCGTCGATGCCCAGCAGCGCGTTGAACGCCTGGATCGGCGGGATCGTCGCCTCCCCTACCCCCACGGTTCCGATCTCTTCGGATTCGATGACTGTAATCGCCGGGCCGTGCCTGCCCAGAACCCTGGCGAACGCGGCGGCGGCCATCCACCCCGCCGTGCCGCCGCCGACGATCGCAATACGCCGGACGGGACCATCGCCGTTCATGCGCCGGACCTGCACTGAAGGAACAGATTGCCGGTCAATCGTCCCTGCCGCGGATCGGCGGCGGCCGGAGGTATGCGCGCGATCAGCCCCGAATGGAGCAGAGCGGCGCGATACAGGACCAGCCGATCGAACCGTGCCTCGACCGCACCGACCTGTTCGAACAGCGCATCCGATCCGACGCAATAGCCGACAGGCGGTAGCGCAAGGACTTCCCGGTCAAGCGCGGCGAGATACGCGGGCAAGCGGATACCGTCGATCGTCCCGAACCCCGTTGCGTGATGCCGGAAGAAACCGGTGCCGTCCGTGGTGTTCGGCGACAGGAAGTGGACGGTCGCGAACTGGAGCCGATCCGCGGTATCGACGTGCGGCAGACGTTGCTCCGGCGTCAGGTCCCCGGGCGGTGTGGTGACAAGCGAGAAATTGCCGCGCGCACGCGCCGGCATAACCGGCCCGGTGCCGAAGTGTGCCGCGATTAGCGGCAGGACAAAGCGCACCATTGCATCGAGATAGGCGACGGGTGCCGGCGCGAGCAAACCCGGATAGCCGCTGGCGACGCTTGCTGCCGGGGCAAACGTCGTCCGATCCGCCGCAAGCTCCACAAGCGCATCGGGAGCGCCGCTCGCATCGTCGATCACGACGACGGGCTCGCCCTCATCACCCACGTTCAGCAGCATGATCGCGCCGGGAGACGGACGAAGGCTTCGATCATCTACAAGGTAACGGGAAATCTCCGCGCTGTTCAAATCCTCCTCGGCGATGCCAGAATAGGCAGCACGGTGTGCTACCTCGGCGTGGACGTGGAAGCTGCCCTGGACGGACCGAAGTCTGAGCAGACCCACCTCCAATCATTCGCGGCTTACTTCCGGCTTCCCACCTTCGGACGCTCGTTCATCTCAGCGACCTCGCTGACCCGGGCCGGCAGAGGCCATCCTGCACGCCGCCGGCCTTTCTCGAAAGAAATGGTAAATCAGGAAACAGGCGGCAGGGCTCCGACGGCCGAGCGGTCATGCTTGGCCGTCGGCAACACCGATGAAAGACCTTGCCTCAGAAACGGAACACCGAGCCGATGTAATAGGCGCGGCCGTTTTCCAGTTCCTCGCTCAGCAGATTGAAACCGGGTCCGGTGACGCGCGTGGGTCGGTTGTCGGACAGGTTCTTGCCTTGTGCCACCACGGTGATGGTGCGCGACAAGCGGACGCGAACCTGTGCGTCGAAGATGTCGCTTGCCTTGTAGCGGACATCCTGGGTGGGATCGGTGGTCGAAACCGTTAGCAGGAGGGGCGAAAGATGGTTCCACGCCCCCTGCACCGTGACAGGTCCGATCGTGTAGAAGGCACGAACATTGCCAACGACGTTCGCGCTCTCGACCAGGCTCGACAATCGCCGCGTGCTGCCATTGGTCATGATGACCGACGGTGGCGTAGGGTTCAGCAGCGTGACGTTCGCAGCGATGCCCAGCCCGTCCAGCGGTCGCGGCAGGAACGAGAAGCGGGTGACGACTGCATTCAGTTCGACGCCTCGAATCACCGTGCCGCTGGCGTTGATCGGCTGGGTGGTCGTAACCTGGGTCGTGACACCATTATAGGGCTGGAGGGCGGTATTGCCGACCGTGAGTATCTCGTTGCGTACATTCTTGATGAAGCCCGCTGCCGAGAACAACACGTCCCGATTAGCATAATATTCGAGGCTGACGTCATAATTATCGCTGCGCCGAGGCTGTAGCCGGGCATTGCCCGTCGTGATCGTGACGAAGTTCGTTCCCGAATTGATCGAGATTGTCTGCCGGCCTGCGAGATCGCTATAGTTTGGTCGGGCCAGCGTGCGACTGAACGCAGCGCGAGTGCGGAACTTCGACGTCAGGTTCCAGTCGAACTCCGCCGATGGCAGCCAGTCGTGATAATGCTGCCCCTGCTGCCCATAGCTCAACGTCGTCGTCTTGCCGATCGTGGTGAAGTTGTTCGACCCGGTCGAAAGATCGGTGTCCTCGTAGCGGATGCCGGCGGTCAGGCGCAGATCGTCGAGGGCGTAGCGACCCATGACATAAGCGGCCTTGATGTCTTCGGTCAGGGTATAATCGGATTGCAGACTGGTCTGCGCATTGGTCGCGTTCGGGACGAACCTGGCGGAATTAGCGTTGAAGAAGGCGGTGACAGCGACCGGGTCGAGGAACATCACGGTCTGGCCGCCACCATTATAGGGCGTGTAGGTCTGCGGCGCGATGAAGGTCGAGAGCGGCGCGGCACCGGCGACCGGGGTATAATCGCTGACGTTCCGGTCGTAGCGACGGTCGACGAACCGAGCGTAGAGACCCATGGCGATCCCGAACCCGCGATCCGCGCCCTCCATGTTGATCCGCAGGTTCGTTCGCCCGGTCAGCGCCTTCTCTTTCTGGTCGTCGGGCGTTAGCTGATAATCATAGAAGCTGTAGTTCGCGGCGTTGGACACGTAATTCGGGTTGGCGAAATCGAATTGGGGGAAATTGCCCGGTACGATCGTATAGGCATAGGCCAGGTTGGTGCCGGCCGGAATGCGGAATACGGCGGTCGTTGCATCCTGATGGTAGGTGGCGATCGCGTAGTTCAAGCCAAGATCAGCCCTGATATGACTGCCCGGGCTCAACTCGCCATGGAAATCGCCGTATCGGATGCCGCGCTTCTGGAAGAAGCGCGAATCGTCGCTCTGCGCATAGGTGCCGCTCGTGACGGTTCCGCCGGTCGGGGTCACGCCCGTGATATACGTGAACTTGTTGGTCGCAGCGGTGACGGCGGTGTTGGGCGTCACGCTGTTCGCCTGGCGGTCTTCGTCATTGGTGTGATAGAAATCGGCGAAGGTCAGCGCGCCCTTGAACATCACATGGTCGTCGAACTCGAACTTGGCGAGGCCGCCATAGCGCTGGCGGAGATTGTCGTAATGCAGCCAGCGCCGGACCGATGGCACCACATCGGCCGTGCTGACGTCGGTCGTTGCGGAGATCAACTTCTGGCCCGTATTCGAATCGACATAAAGCGGCGTGGTGCTCGCCGAATCAAGCGAAGCGCTGACCCGGCGGAAATAGCTGCCCGCAACCACGACTCCGAACTTGTGGTCCGGGCCGAAGGTGGACGCACCGACCAGTTCCGCCTGCCCGGAAGGTGTATTCCCGCCCCGCGTGTGCTGGAAGTCCCAGCGGCCGATATCGGCGCGCCCGCCCAGATAAGGCTTGCCGCCATTGTCGAACGCGCTGCGGGTCTGGAGGTTGGCGATGCCGCCGATCGCATTGGCGTTCATCGCCGCGTTCATCGACTTGTACACATCGACTCGGGCGGCGAGCGACGACGGGATGACGTCCAGCGAGACGTTGCGCCGCGAGATCTCGTTGGCGGGTAGCGGCACCCCGTCGATCTCGACAAGGTTGTAGTCGGCGTTCAGGCCGCGGATCGATAGGAATTGCGCTTCGCCGCGACCGTTGTTCTGGATGGTGGAGATACCGGGAACGCGGGTCAGCGCCTCGCCGAGACCGAAGTCCGGCAGCGTTCCGACCTCGTCCGAACTGATACTATCCGAGATGACGGAATTCTCGCGCTTGGCGGCGATATCCTTCTTCGCCTGCAACCGCGCGCCCGTCACGACGATGTCGCCCTCCTTTTCGGCACCGGCGACTGGCGATGCATCGGGTTTCACCGTCTGGTCGGGCGCAGCGACGCCCTGCGCGAAGGCGGCGCACGGCAGGGACGCGGACAACAGCAACAGGACGCGAAAGCTTGATCGGAACGGCACGACGAATTCCCCCTCGAATGACATCATCGCGTAATTTAATCACTATAGGTGACATAAACATGACGCTGCGCGATGGCGGAGCCTTGTCGTCCCGGCCAATGGAGGAAGTTGATGTTTCTGATGGAGTTGGCGGCCTTGGCCGCAGCGGCGATCACGCCGGACCGGCTTTATGCCTGTGGCGATGATCAGGTTCGCGAGTTGCGAATCTCGGGGGACGGCGCAACCGAGTCGTGGCGCTGGACCGCGAGCGGCGCGACCGATTTGCCTGCCGACTACCGGGCAACACTGCTGGCGCATATCGACGACTGCAAGCCGGTCGATGACGGACGCGACCTGCTCGTCACCGCCTCGACCGGCGCGACGGTGCTGATCGAGCGTGCGACCGGCAAGGTCCTGTTCCGCGCGAAGACACCGATGGCGCATTCCGCCGCGCTGCTGCCCGGTGGCCTCGTCGCGGTCGCGCTGTCGATCAACCCGAGGGGGGACCGGCTCGAACTTTATGATGTTCACCGGAACGAAACACCCCTGCAGAGCTTGCCGCTGCCATCCGGACACGGCGTGGTCTGGGACGGCGCGCGGTCACGGCTGTTCACCCTGTCGCATGATCTGGTGCAGGCGTTCCGGCTCGACACTACCGCGCAGGAATCCCGCCTCATCGAGACCGCACGCTGGGCGCTGCCCGGGCGACATGACGGCCACGACCTGTCGCCCGCGCTGCAGGGTGGCTATACCGTCACCACCGATGATGGCGCATGGTTCTTCAACCCCAATGACGGCAGCTTTCGCGCTTTCGCCCCACTCAATCCCAAGCTGCGCGTCAAGTCGGTGAGCACGCTGGCCGGTCGTATTGCCTGGGTGCAGGCCGAGGAAAGCTGGTGGGCGCACGGCTTCACCGTCATGACCGCCGATGGTTCCGACCCACACCGGATCCCGGTCGGGGGTTTGCGCCTATACAAGGTCCGCTGGATCCGATGACACTGTCGCCCCGCGCCGCCCATGCCGCCTATTACGCCGCACATGTCGGCAAGAGCCTGTTGTGGACGGCGAGCGATCTGGTCACGATCTACGCCTTGGTCAGCCTGTTCGGGGTCGATCCCGGCCTCGCGGGCTGGCTGTTCCTCGCGGGGCTTGCGGCGAACGCGCTGGCAGACCTGGTCGTCGGCGAATGGCTTGATCGTCACCCGTGCCAGACGCGGGCGATCGCCGGGATCGGCCTAGCCGGCGCGGCGCTGGTGTTTCCGCTGACGATGCTCGCCGCTGCGTCGGGCCATGTGATGCTGGTCGCGGCGACGCTGGCGTTTCGTCTCTGCTATGCCGCCTATGATGTCCCGCACAATGCAATGTTGTCGAGGCTGGCGGCGACAGCGGCGGGGGCAGCGACGCGCCTCGCGCGGGGACGGACGATCGGCACCGGTGTTGCCGCGGGTGCGGTCGGGCTGGCGCTGTCTTCGTGGCCCGACACCGCCTCCCTGCCGGTGACGCTCTGGATTCTTGCGGGGACGGCATTGGTCCTGGGGGCGGCGTTTCTGCCGCTGGTGCCGCGTACCGGCGCGTTGCGGGGGGAAGCAGCGGCACCGACCGGGCCGGGACTGCCGAACGGTTTCCTCGTCGGAAGCCTGATCGGCATCGTCGCGCTAGGCGCGCTGACCAAGGCGATGCTGCAACTACCGCAGACGATCGTCCATCCGGGCGCTGGGACGACCGTGCTGCTGCTCACCGGCGGCAGGACGCTTGCCGCGCTGATTCCGTTCGGAGTCCGCGACGTGCGCTCAGGCTTGATGCTGCTGGCGACGCTTTACCTCATCGCGATCCCGATAATGGCGGTGCTCCTCCATCACGAGGGATGGCCTATGATCCTTATGATCGGCCTGCTGCTCGGTTGCACCACGCTGGTGGACTGGACGCTGCTCCCGCTGCTCGCGCGCGGCGCACGCAGCTACGGCTTCTATACGATGGCGGCCAAGCTGGCACTCGGTGGGGCCGGGCTGGCGATGACCGTCGCGCTCGGCAACAGGGCGACCTTTGCGCCTGGTGGCTTCACGGCATTCGTCGCCGCAGCATTGGCGGCGTGCGCGCTCGCCGCTTGGTGCGTATGGCCGCGGCAACGGATCCGGCTGGCCGATCGAAGGGATGTTCACGCATGAGCCAAGGCTTCGCCGGCCGGTTCCCATCCGCGTTCCTGCGCGAGGACGGGCGTCGCACCGCCACCGACAACGAACGCGTGGTAATGGCGCTGCTCCACCGCACAGGCACCGCCTCGCGTGCCGATCTCGCCCGTGCAACCGGCCTGACCGCGCAGTCCATCACTCGGCTGGTCGATCCGTTGATCGATCGCGGCCTGCTCGTCGAGGGCAGCCCTCAGATCGCCGGCCGCGGCAAGCCGAGTGCCAAGCTCAGCCTTGTCGCTGACGCAGCCTTCGCGGTCGGCCTTTCGGTGATGACCGATGCGGTGTCGCTGGTGCTGATGGACCTTTCCGGCGCAATCCGAGCGCGCGCCGCCGCTCCGCTCGTCAGTATCGACTTTGCGCAGTCAAGCGCACAGATCGCCACGCTGATCGACCGGGTGGTGACCGACGCCGGGCTTGATCCCACGAAGCGGATCGGCATCGGCGTCGGCGTCACCGGCTATTTCATCGGCGACGGCGCGCGGCTGAACCCGCCCGCACAGCTCGATTCCTGGGCACTGATTCCGCTCGACACGATGCTCGCCGAACGGCTCGGCGGACCGGTCTGGGTTGATAATGACGGCAATGTTGCCGTCGTTGGCGAGGCAATGCTGGGTGCTGGGCGTACCACGCACGACTTCGCTTATCTGTACTTCGCGGCCGGGTTCGGCGGCGGGGTGGTCGCAGGCGGTGCTCCCATGCGAGGCAGCCACGGCAATGCCGGCGAGTTCGCCTCGGCTCTGCCCGACGGCTGGCCCCAGCCCAATCTCGAGACCCTGCGGCTGTACCTAGCGGCGCACGGGCAGCCGTATGACGATCTTCACGCCATGCTCGCCGGGTTCGACCCCGGAGATCCGCTGATCGACGGCTGGCTCATCGAGTGCGCACCGTCGTTCAACCTCGTCGCCTCAGTCATCTCTGCCGCGCTCGACCCCGATCTGATCGTCCTGGGAGGTCGCCTCCCGCCTGCGTTGGCCCGCCGGATCATCGAGCACATCCGATTTACCAACCCCGAGCGTCGCGGCCATCATCGCCCATTGCCCAGGATCGAGCCGTCGGTGATCGGTCCGGATGCAGCGGCGATCGGTGCTGCGATGTTGCCCCTGCGCGCTGCGTTTTTCTGCTGACGGGATCGCTCCAGTTGGCCGAAGCGGGGGATGACAAGGTTTTCGATCAATTCCACTTATCGATTGGGCTAACGGCAAGGCCGTGACTGGCGTAAACAGAATGATGCCCTGTACGGGCAATATTCCCAACCCCTGTTCTCAATGTCTCTTTCCCGAAACTGTACCGCACGGACAGAGTAGCGGGAACCTGAGGCGCTCTGAAAGAACGGCCTTTCGGGAAGGCAGACGGACCCATTTCCAGCCATTCCGCGGCCTTCGGGAACAGCCCAGAACCGGTCATTTGTTCATCCCGATCAACGACGAGCTTGCCACCTCTCTCGCGTCTTCCACCCTCCGTGTCAGGCGAATGTCGCGCAGCACCTCAGTAGCTCGTTGAGCGCCACCTTCAGCACCGCCTTGATTGCCTGAATGGCGTCAGCTTCGGCCGTCTTTTGATTGACCAGATGCCAGTCGAGTTCACCATAGAGGCGCTGTTCGATCGCAAAGCAGCCGCGGTTCAGTCGCCGCTTATCGAGAACGTTACGATTTACCCCGGCGAGGCCGATGGCGGAGGTCGCAGCCAAGGTATCGGACTTGATGGCGTTTGCCACAAACGACAACGCCGCCCATGAGGGCG
>CAYQPM010000041.1:0-16789 GCA_964419295.1 uncultured Stakelama sp.
ACGTGCCCGTCCACCGCGTCGCCGAACAGCTCGGCATCCGGGGCGCCCAGCCCGATCCGGCGCAGGCGGTGCTGATCGTCGTCGAATCCGACACCGGTCAGGCCGTGCTGATGGTCGATTCGATCCAGGACCAGCGGCAGGTCGTCGTGAAGAGCCTGGAGGCGAATTACGAAGCGATACCGGGGCTGGCCGGCGCCACCATCCTTGGCGACGGTCGGGTCGCGCTGATCCTCGACGTCGATGCGCTGATCTCGCGCTGGCGCCGCGATCCGCGCCTCGGCAACGCACCTTTGGGTCTCGCAGCATGAGCGCCGCCGCCGCCCGCGCGCCCTCGACGCCGCCGCGCCCGACCGAATTCCGTTTCGATGCCGCCGATCATCAGGCGATCAGCACCTTCGTCTACGACGCCGCCGGCATCCTGATGCCGCCGGGCAAGATGCAGCTCGTCTACGGTCGGCTCGCCCCGCGGGTCCGGGCCTGCGGCCTGACCAACTTCGCCGATTATATTCGGCGGATCGAAAAGGATGCGGACGAACGCACCCAGGCGCTCGATGCGCTGACGACCAACCACACCAGCTTCTTCCGCGAATCGCATCACTTCGACCATTTTCTGGAACATGCCTGGCCGGCGCTCGACCAGCGGCTGAGCATGCGGGGCAAGGTGCGGATCTGGTCCGCGGCCTGCTCCAGCGGGGAAGAGCCATATTCGCTGCTGATGGCGATGTTCGGCAAGGAACGCGGCAACGGCCAACGGCTGTCGCGCACCGATCTGCGCGTGCTCGGCACCGACCTGTCGACCGAGATCCTCGCCGCGGCGGAGGCCGGGCGCTATTCGCTGGATACCGCTTCGGGCGTGCCGCAGTCGCTGCGCTCGATCTGGATGAACCGCACCGACGACGAGGCGGAGGTGCATCCGCTGATCCGCGAGCGCGTGTCCTTCCGCAAACTGAACCTGCTCGAGGCGTGGCCGATGAAGGGCATGTTCGATGCGATCTTCTGTCGCAACGTCATGATCTATTTCGACGAACCCACCAAGGAACGATTGCAGACGCGGCTTGCCGCATGCCTCGTGCCCGGCGGGTTCCTGTACATCGGCCATTCCGAACGACTGTCGCCCTCGGTGGCGCCGGGGTTCGTCTGCGTCGGCCGCACGACGTTCCAGAAAGTGGCTGCATGATCGCCCGCAACATCACCGACGCCCCCGTCCGCGTCCTGATCGTCGATGATTCGGCGACGATGCGCGCGATGGTCTCGCATACGCTCAGCCAGGATCCCGCGATCCAGGTGATCGGCACCGCCGACGGCCCGCAGATGGCGCGCGACATGATCAAGGCGCTCAACCCGGACGTGATCACCCTCGATATCGAGATGCCGGGCATGAACGGGCTCGAATTCCTTGAAAAGATCATGCGGCTGCGGCCGATGCCGGTCGTGATGCTGTCCACCCTCACCGGGCGCGGCGCGGAAGCGACAATCAAGGCGCTCGAACTGGGTGCGTTCGACTGTTACGAAAAGCCGCAGCAGACCTTCGGCAGCGGCGGCGGGCAGGATCTCGCACGATTGGTGCGGGCCGCCGCGACCAGCCGGGTGCGGCCGCGCTTCGTTCCGGCGCCGGTACGCCCACAGGGGGATTACGTCCCGCGCGAGGATGCATTGATCGCGATCGGGTCGTCGACCGGCGGCGTCGAGACGCTGATCGAACTGCTGTCCGGCTTTCCGGCGAACTGCCCGCCGACGGTCATCGTCCAGCACATGCCCGAAAGCTATGTGCCGACGTTCGCCGCGCGGCTCGACCGCCTGTCGGCGCCGCACGTCAGCGTCGCCCGCTCGGGCGCGCCGATGCAGGCCGGCCATGTCTATGTCGCGCCCGGCGGATCGCATCATTGCGAGATCATCGGGTCGACGCTGCGCCGCTGCCGGCTGGTCGCCGACGAAAAGATGAGCGGGCACCGCCCGTCCGTCGATCGGCTGTTCCAGTCCGTCGCGCGCTGTGCCGGGGCGTCGGCGGTGGGCGCCATTCTCACGGGAATGGGCGCCGATGGGGCCGCCGGACTCAAGATGATGAAGGATCGCGGTGCGATGACGATCGGTCAGGATGAAGACAGCTGCGTCGTGTACGGCATGCCGGCCGCCGCCAAGCAGATCGGCGCGGTGACCGTGCAGCTGCCGCTGTCGCGCATCGCCGCCCGCCTGTTGCAGGAATGCCGGGCATGAGCGGCCTGCCACGCCCTGCCGACGGCCTGTCGCGGATCACGATCATGCAGGGCGAGACAAGGGTGTCGGACGATCCCGGCGTGATCCTGACGACCGTGCTCGGCAGCTGCATTTCGGCCTGCCTGTTCGATCCCGTGACCAAGGTCGGCGGCCTCAACCATTTCCTGCTGGCCGAACCGGGTGCAGGCGAAACCGATGCGCGCTCGCTGCAGCGCTACGGCGTCTATGCGATGGAGGTGCTGATCAACGCGATGATGGCGATGGGCGCAAGCCGGTCCAACCTGAAGGCGCGGATCTACGGGGGTGCCAGCCTGCGCGACGGCTTCCGCGATATCGGCGCTACCAACGCGCTGTTCGCGCGCCGCTTCCTGCGCGACGAGCGGATCACGTTGGTCGGCGAGGACGTCGGCGGCCATGGCGCGCGCCGGGTGGAGTTCCGCCCGACGCTGGGCCTCGCGCGCTGTCGTATCGCCGTCGACCGGCCGGTCGAGCGGTTGCGCGCGCCCGCCATCGTGCCGCGTCCCGCCGCCCCGGTCGGCGATGTCGAGTTTTTCTGATGTCTTTCCCCTCTTCCCCTATCACGAACGAAGGAATTCACGTGTCCAGCACGATCATGACCGTGGACGATTCACCAAGCATGCGCATGCTGCTGCGGGCCGCCCTGACCGACCTCGGCTACAAGGTGCTCGACGCGGAGGACGGCGTTCAGGCGCTCGAGCGGCTGGAGGGCGCGGAGCCCGACCTGCTGATCACCGACATCAACATGCCGCGCCTCGACGGTTTCGGCCTGATCGAGAAGGTGCGCGAGCAGGATCGTCATCGCAACCTGCCGATCCTCGTCCTCACGACCGAAAGTTCGGACGAGAAGAAGCAGCGGGCACGCTCCGCCGGCGCCACCGGCTGGATCGTCAAGCCGTTCCATCCCGAAAAGCTCGCCGCCGCGATCCGCCGCGTCCTTCACTGATAACGACCTTCAGGAGTTCTCCCATGTCCCGTCAGCTCATCACCTTCCAGATCGGCGAACAGGTTCTCGGCGTCGATATCATGGCGATCCGCGAAATCCGCGCCTGGTCGCCCGCCACCCCGCTGCCCAACGTGCCGCCGCACGTCCGCGGCGTCGTCAACCTGCGCGGCGTCGTGCTGCCGGTGCTCGATCTCAGCCACCGTCTCGGCTGGGGGATGACTGATCCCTCGTCGCGCCACGTCATCATCGTCGTGCGCATCGGCGACCAGTTGCAGGGCCTGATCGTCGATGCCGTCAACGACATCGTGACGGTGCCCGACGACGGCATGCAGCCGCTGCCGGACATCGGCGAAACGCCGGCGGCCAATTTCCTCGACGGTCTGGCCACGATCGAACAGCGCCTGATCCTGGTGCTGGCGCTCGACCGGCTCGTGGATACCTCGCTCACCCTCTCCGACGCCGCCTGAACGGCCGTCACGTCCGAAATTCCATTGAGAAAGTCTGATTATGGCTGCCCCGGTTAAGGTTCTCGTCGTCGATGACTCGCTCACCATGCGAGCGCTGTTGTCCGGCGCGCTGGAACGCATTCCCGGCGTCGTCGTCGTGGGGTCGGCGGACGGCGCCGAGGAAGCGCGCGCGATGCGGGCCAGCCTGAACCCGGACGTCATCACCCTGGATGTCGAGATGCCGGGGATGAGCGGCCTCGAATATCTGGCCGAGGTCATGGCCAGCAAGCCGATGCCGATCATCATGTTCTCCACCCGCACGGAAGCCGGCGCGGAAGCGTCCATCGAAGCGCTGCGGCTGGGGGCGATCGACTGCTTTCCCAAGCCCAAGGTCGCCGTCGCCGCGGAATTCGACAAGATCCTCGCCAAGCTCGGCAAACGGATCAAGGCCGCCAAGGGCGCCGCACTGAAGACCACGTCGAGCGCACCGGTAACCGCGGCGGCACCGATCGAGTGGAACGGGCGCATCCTGGCGATCGGCGGCGAGGCCGCAGCGACTCAGGCGCTGTTCGACCTGTTCGGCGGCTTTCCCGCCAATTGCCCGCCCACCGTGGTGGTCCAGCATCTCGGCGCCGGACTGGCGGGGACGATGATCGAAAAGCTCGCCGCCGAAATCGCGCCGCGCATCGTGCTGGCCGAGGACGGCATGGCGCTGGAACAGGGCACGATCTATCTGGCGCCCCCCGGCGAGCATCATGTCGTCGTCGACGGCTGGCCGAACGGCAAATTGCGCATGCTGGCGCGCGACCCGATCGCGGGTGAACGCCCGTCGATTTCGATCCTGTTCGCCTCGATCGCCAAGGCCGCGGGCGCGGAGGCGGTCGGCCTGCTGCTCGGCGCGGACGGCGAGGACGGCGATGCCGGCATCCGCGCGTTACAGGCTGCCTCCGCCTATTGCATCGTGCCCGCCGAGGATCGCGGCGCCGGCTTCACGCTGACCCGGCGAATGGCCACGCAGCCGGTTCCGGCCGCGCAGCTGTCACGCAGCATCCTGAAACTGTGCGCAAAATGATCGGGACATCGTGCGAACCATCCTGTGAGGTCGGCGTAGAGCCTGCATTGGCGCATGCGCTGGCCGACGAACTGGTCGAGCTGACCAGCCTGCTCGCCGACCTCGCGTTCGACCTGGCGGCCGATCCGGACACGCTGCGCCGCCACATGCACAGCCTGCAAGACGTCGATCGTATCACGCAGGTACAGTTGGCGATTGCCGATGTGTTGCGATCGCATGCGCCGGTCGAGAAGCGGTTGCAGGCCGTTACACTCGACGATCTGGGCGACCGCGTCCGGCGTTCGCTCGATCGGTATCGGCGGGACGGCGTTCCAGAAGAACCGGATATCGACGAGGCGGCTTGATTTCGGATCGTCTCCGGTTATGCCGTAAGGCCTTAGCGGGAGAGACGAAGACGATGAGTGCCGGATTGCGCGAACAACCTGTCGCCTTGGCGAACGGCAAGGAAACCGGTGGCAGACAGTTCGCCGGTGCGGGTGTCCCGTCGATGATCGATGATTCGCACGCGGATGCGAAGCTGGTGGTGCTTGCGCGCAGCATCATGTCGGCGCGACGGCGCCTCGGCAGCCATTTCGAAGCGGCGCTGTTCGCCAATCCCGGTCTCGACATCATGCTGTTCCTGTTTGCCGAAGGGCTGCACGGCGCCACCGTCACGACGAATGCCTGCTGTGCCGCCGCCGGCGTCCCCCGGACTACGGCGTTGCGCTGGATCAAGCTGCTGCAGGATCGGGGCCTTGTCCTCGGCAGCGACGACATCAGCGACCGCCGCGTCACCATGCTGGCGTTGAGCGGCAGCGGCCGTGATACGATTCGCACGTGGCTGTCGGAGATCGTGGCGCTGCCCTTGCGGCATGACGAGGTTCCCGACCGGCTCGATTGATCGTCCACGCGCGCAGCGACAGCGCGGCAGGATCCGGTTCGCCCGGCGTGATGACGTGATGAAGGACGAAAACCGATGATGCTGCTGGCCGTGATGACCCTGTCGTTCGCTGCGCCCCTCCAGGTCGATGCCGCGCCCGCCTGTCCGGCGCAACCCGCACCGTTGCCGGCCGAGCTCGGCGGCTGGAGTCGGATGACGCCACTGGCCGGCGGCGCGGATGTCGCAGGCGCCGCGCAGCTGCCCTTGGGCGGCGGCGCCCGGGCGACGCTCGTCGCGACGCCGGCGCTGCGTCCCGCACGGACGCCGCCGAAGGCGGATGCGCCGGACACGTTCGGTGGCCTGTTCTCCGTCACCATCGCCGTCGCCGGACGCTATCGCGTCGCTCTCGGGGGTGCGGCCTGGGTCGACGTCCTGTCGGGAAGCCGGTCGCTGACGTCGGTTGCGCACGGGCACGGCCCCGCCTGTTCGCCGATCCGCAAGACCGTCGATTTCGATCTCGCGCCCGGGCGCTATCTACTCCAGCTCACCGGAAGCAAGACGGCCATCTTGCCGCTGATCGTCGCCCCCGTGCCGGCCGCCGCGCCCCCGCACACCGATGGACATGGTGCCGCGGCGCCGCAGGGATGATGCTCGCCGCGATCCTGCCGCTGCTGCTGGCGGGAACGCCTGCCACTGGCCCGGCGCCGCACCTGACACCTGCCGAGGCGCGGATGGCTACGACGATCGACGCCGAATACGAGCGGTCGGTCGCGTTGCTGGGGCGGCTGGTGAATCAGAACAGCGGCACGATGAATCTGCCCGGCGTCACCCGGATCGGCGCGATGATGGCGGAGGAACTGCGCGCGCTCGGCTTCACCGTCTCGTGGAAGCCGCTGCCGCAGACGGGTCGTGCAGGCCACATCATCGCCGTGCACGCGGGCAAGCCCGGCACCAGACGCCTGCTGCTCATCGGACATCTCGACACCGTGTTCGAGGCGGATTCGCCGTTCCAGCGCTTCGTGCGACGAGGGGATGAGGCGAGCGGGCCCGGTGCTGGCGACGACAAGGGCGGCATGGTCGTGATGCTCGCGGCCCTGCGCGCGATGCAGGCCGCCGGTACGCTGAAGCCCGCGAATATCGAGGTCGTGCTGACCGGCGACGAGGAGGATTCGGGCGATCCGGTCACGCTCGCGCGTGCCGACCTGATCGCGGCGGGCAAGCGCGCCGACGTCGCGCTCGATTTCGAGGCGCTGGCGATCGAGGACGGCCGCGACATGGGATCGATCGCGCGCCGTTCGGTCAACGACTGGTCGCTGACGGTGACCGGCAGGAGCGGTCACAGTTCGAGGATCTTCAGCGAGACGTTCGGCGATGGCGCGGTCAACGAGGTCGCGCGTATCCTCGCCGCGTTCCGCACGACGCTGCCGGAGCCGAACCTCACCTTCAACACCGGGCTGCTCGCCGCGGGCGTCACCGCCGCGATCGACGCCGGCGGGTCGAAGGCGAGCGCGCAGGGCAAGAGCAACATCATCCCGGCCCAGGCGATCGCCACCGGCGATTTCCGCACGCTGAGCGAAGAGCAGACGCGCCGGGTGCGTGCCAAGATGGAGGCGATCGTCGCCGCGCATGCGCCCGGCACCAGCGCGACGATCACCTTCAAAAGCGGCTATCCCGCGATGGCGCCGAGCGCGGGCAATCAGGCGCTGCTCGCCCGTCTCAACACGATCAACCGCGATCTGGGGCTGGCCGAAATGCCGGCGCTCGACCCGCTGAAGCGCGGTGCGGGCGACATTTCATGGGTCGCGGCGGACGTCGATGGCCTCGTCGGCCTCGGCACCGCCAGCCGCGGCGATCATACCCCGGACGAGGTCGTCGACCTCACCACCATCCGCCGCCAGGGGAAGCGGGCGGCGATCCTGATGAGCCGGTTGAGCGCGGAACGCCGCTGAAGCCGGGGACGATCGATCCGGTCAGCCCGCCCGCACGATGGGATGGCGAATGCGCAGGTCGTCGGCGATCCGTTCGACGACATCGTTCTCGCTTGCCGATCCGGTCGGGGTGACGGACCAGTTGCAATGCGGGTGCGTGGCGACCGGATAGAGTTTAACCTCGCCGACGACCAGCCGCCAGCGTCGCCGGTTGCCGCCCGCCTGCTTGACGAGCGTGGACAGGAACAGATCATGGAGTGCGCCGCTGGTCATCGGCGCGCCCTAGCGGGCTGGACCGGCGAGGAAAACCCTGCCCGCTCCGCTTAGCCCAATCCCTGACTCTGCGCCCAGCGGAGGAACAGGTCGGGCCACGCCTCCGCCGGCTTGCCCGCCGCGCGTCGGATGCCGAACCCATGGCCGCCGTGCGTGAACAGATGCGTTTCGACCGGGACCTTCGCCGCCTTGCACGCCGCGCGGAACTGCAGGCTGTTCTCGACCGGCACCGTGCCGTCGTCCTCGGCATGGACGAGGAAGCAAGGCGGCGTGCGTGCGGAGACGTTGTTGGCGGTGCCATGCGCCGCCTCCAGCGCGGGCGATGCGGCCTTGCCAAGCAGCAGGTCGCGCGAACCGCCGTGCGCGACCGGGGCGGTCATCGACTGAACAGCGTAGATCGGCGCGGCGATGTCCGGCCGTGCACTCAGTCGATCGGCCTTGTCGACCGGCGCGTAGGTGGATGCGTCGAACCGTGTCGCCAGGTCGCCGCAGACATGGCCGCCCGCCGAAAAGCCCATCGCCGCCACCCGTTCGGGCAGGATGCCGTAATCGCGCGCGCGGTGGCGGATCAGCCGCATCGCCCGCTGGGCGTCCGACAGCGCCACGTCGGGGCCCGCCGCCCAGCCGTCGCCGGGCAGGCGATAGAAGAGGACGAACACCGTCCAGCCGCGCGCGGCGAGCCAGCGCCCGACCTCATACCCCTCCTTGTCGATCACGATCCGCGCGTAACCGCCGCCGGGGGTCACCAGCGCGGCGGATCCGTTGGGAATTGCCGGGCGGAAGACCACCATCCGGGGGCGCAGCGTGCCGCGCAGCGCGCGATCCGTCAGTTGCGGATCGGTGCTGCGCTCGTCCACCGCCTCGACCGGCGGCACGTGCGGCATGCCGGGGGCGCCTGCCGGCCACAGGTCGATCGTCTCGGCCGGTTCGGGCAGGCCGGGGATGACCGCGCCCTTGACGTGGGGCGCGGGGGTCTGCGCCCGCGCACCCATCGCCATGCCGGCGGCGAGCGTGCCCAGCAGGGCCTGACGACGATCGATCATACACACCTCGATACGAATACGGGCGCGCCGGTGATCCGGACGCGCCCGCAGGGGAGGAACTCAGGCGCCGGCGCGGATCACATCTTGAAGCGGGCGCCCATCAGGAACGTGCGGCCGAAGTGATTGTATTCGTAGTTCCGGTTGGCCGACAGATCGGTGTAGCGATCGCGATATTCGTCGGTGAGGTTGGTCCCCTCCAGCGAAACCTCGACGTTCGGCGTCAGCTTGTAGCGGAGCGAGGCGTCGACGTTGACCGTCTCGTTATACCCTTCGAACAGATTGCCCGTTGCCGAGGCGGCATCGATGTACGGGCTGCGATAGCTGATCGACGCACGCGCCGAGAACTTGGTGTCCTCGTAATAGAGCGTGCCGTTGTATGCGCGCTTCGACAGGCCGAACAGCGTCGCCCGCTGCGTGACGTTCGGCAGCGCGCCGAGCACGCCGCCCGCCGATACGACCGCGCCGGTGGTGGGATTGAAGGTCGCGCGCGACACCGTCGTGGCGGGCCCGCCCTGCGTATAGCCGGCTTCCGAACCGATGAACGTCGCGTTCGCGAGGAAGCCGAAGTTCTTGAGGAAGCCCGGCAGGAAGCGGAAGCTCGATTGCAGCGCGATCTCGACGCCCTTCAGCGAGGCACCGGTCCCGTTGATCGGCTGGGTGATCGTCCACAGCTGTCCTTCCGGATTCTGCGCGGCGGGCGAGCTTGCCGGGATCACCGACAAAGGCAGTCCGGTCGAGGCGAAGGTGCCGCTGCGCGGCTGCGACACGGGGAAGCTCTCGATATTCTTCTTGAACAGCGCGACCGAGAAGATCGACTGCGGCGCGAAATAATATTCGGCCGACAGATCGAACGAGGTGGCACGGTACGGATCGAGCTGCGGGTTGCCGAAGCTGACGCGATAGTTGAACCCGTCGACCGAGCCGCCCGGTGTCAGGCTGCCGAGCGTCGGACGCGTGATCACCTTGCTCACCGCGCCGCGGATGATGACCTTTTCGGCCGGGAACAGCGCGACGTTGAGCGCTGGCAACCAGTCGTCATAGGTGCGACCGACCGTCGCCGGCGTGTTGACGGTCGCGCCGTTCACGGTCGCCGACGACAGCCCGGTCGATTTCTGCGCGGTGTGGACATAGCGCATGCCGGCATTGGCGGCATAGCGCAGGCCGAGCAGGTTCCCCTTCACGTCGAACTCGGCGTAACCGCCGGTCACCTTTTCCGACACGCTGCGGGTATCGCCGACCAGCACAGTCGCGGGGCGGTTGTACAGGCCGGTATATTGCGCGGCTGCGGCGATGTTCGGGATCAGGAATTGCGAGGTCGCGCCGCTCGGCTGGCCGGCATCGCCCAGGTTGAACAATTCGCCGAGATTGCCGGCGGGGAAGCCGTAGACGCCCGTCGGGCCGATGTTGCTGCTGGCGGTGCAGGTAATCGTGCCGAGCACGACATCCTTGCCGCCCGCCGTCGGGCAGACCACGGCATCGCGCGAGAAGCCCTTGGTATCGAACGCGAAGCGCCGGTACAGGCCGCCTGCCTTGATCTGGAAGCCTTCGGTCACGTCCCATTCGGTGCGCAGTTGCGCGGTGCGGAAGTCGTTGATGGTTTCCGACGGACGGTCGCGGATTTCGGCAAGCTGGAAGTTCGCCGGATCGGTGACGCTGGTGCCGAAGCTGATCAGCGGGCTGCGCGAGTTGGTATAATCATATTTGAAGCCCTGCGCGTCGCGGTCGTCGAAGACGAACGTGGTCTCGACCGGGATCGTCGCGTCGGATTTCGAATAGCCGCCGAGCAGCGTGAAGCGGAACTTGTCCGTCACGTCCTGGTCCCAGCTGCCGCCGATCTGGTAGAATTCGGTCTGCGACTGGCGCAGGTAGTGCTCGGTGCGGACCCACGCGTCGTTGATCGTCGCGGCGATCAGGTTGTTGTTCGAATCGATGGTGTAGTTGCTGACGTCCATCTGACGCTCGTTCGAACGCAGCAGCACCTCACCCCATTTTTCTTCGCGGGTTTCCTTGAAGCGCGAATAGAGGCCGTCGATCGACACCTTGGTCGCATCGCTGGGCGACCATTGGATGCTGCCGGTGATGCCGAGGCGTTCGCGATCGTGGCGGACGGAGCCGTAGCGCGGAATGCGCGGGTGGAAGGCGAGCGCGACGGTGTCGCACGTGGCATTGTTGGTGTAATTGCCGCCGCGGTTCTGCGCGGTGAAGCACGGCGTGCCACCAACCGAATCGAACACGCCCTGCGCCCAGCGCACGGTGTTGTTGCCGAGTTCGAAGTTGTTGGTCTTCTGGTACGCCGCCGACACCGACGCGCCGAAGGTCCCGGCATCGTTCTTGTAGGACAGCAGCCCGGCAAGACGCGGGCCCCAGTTCTTCGACAGGTCGTTGTAGCTCGCCTGCCCGGAAGCGACGAAGGTCAGCCCGGTCTTGCCGCCGAGCGGATTGCCGGTGTTGAGATCGACGACGGCACCCAGCGACCCTTCGTCCAGACTCGCCTCGGCCGTCTTGTGGACGACGATCGAGTTGAACAGTTCGGATGCGAAGACGTTGAAATCGAACGCGCGATCGCGGTTGGAGGAGGCGCCGTCGGTCGAGGTGGCGACGGTCTCCAGGCCGTTGACGCGGACCCGGGTGAATTGCGCGCCGAGGCCGCGGACGGTGATCGCGCGGCCTTCGCCGGCGTCACGCTGGATCGAGATGCCGGGAATGCGCTGCAGCGACTCGGCGAGGTTCTGGTCGGGGAACTTCGCGATATCCTCAGCGACGATCGCGTCGACCGAGGCGACCGATTCGCGCTTCACGTTGAGCGCGGCGTCCAGGCTGCGGCGGAAGCCGGTGACGACGATGTCCGCCCCGCCTTCGGTGCCGGTCGCCTGCGGCTGCACGTCGGCGGCGGGATCCTGCGGCTGGCCGGCGGGAACGACCGCGGTCTGCGCGGGAGCGGGATCGGTGTGCGGCGGGCTGCCCGGCTGATCCGGCGTCGCGGGAATCTTGGCGGCCTGTGCAAAGGCTGCGGCGGGCAACAGCATGCCCAGCGCCAGAGCACCCGTCGATACGCCGACCATGCGGCGCATGCCGCGGCGGGCGCCAACAGGTGCAACGGTCGAACGTCCAATCATCGCAATCACTCCCCATGCGGCCTTCGCGGCCGATCGCTTCGGTGACACCGGCCATGCCGGTGCCGTCGTCTGGTGCGGGAGAGTGGCGCTTCGGCAGCGCGTCGGCCTTCCATCCCCCCCTGACGGTCACCTCTTGGTGATCGCGTCCCCGGATTCGCCAATTAGGTAACCGGTGTCACGGGACATGCGGCGGGCCGCGAACGATGTCAATATCCTGCGATATCCGATGGTCGTCGGTTGGAGATGCCGGGGGACGGGACGCCCGCAGGGCAAGGCGTGTTGCGCTGCTGCACGCCAGCGGCCACACGCGCCGCATGGAACCCACCGCCCCCGCGCGCACCGGCCTGCTGTATGGTATCGGTGCCTATGCCCTGTGGGGCGTGCTGCCGCTCTACCTCCATCTGCTGCGCGCCGTGCCGCCGGCGCAGGTGCTGTCGCATCGCGTGCTCTGGTCGCTGCTGCTGCTCGCCGCGGTCGTTGTCGCGACCCGGCGGCTTCGCCCGCTGCTGGTGGCCGCGCGTGGACGGGTGCTGGCGATGCTGACCGCGAGCGCGGTCCTGATCGCGGTGAACTGGTTCGTCTACATCTGGTCGGTGGCCAACGATCACCTGGTCGAGGCGAGCCTGGGTTATTTCATCAACCCGCTGGTCAATGTGACGCTCGGCACGCTGTTGCTCGGCGAGCGGCTGGACCGGTTGCAGGCGGCGGCGATCGGGGTGGCGGCGGTCGGCGTCGCGATCCTGGCGGCGAGCGGCGGCGGCGCGATCTGGATATCGCTGAGCCTCGCGCTCAGCTTCGGCTTCTACGGCCTGATCCGCAAGGTGGCGGCGATCGACGCGCTGGGCGGGCTGACGATCGAAACCGCGATCCTCGCACCGCTCGCGCTGGCGGTGCTGCTCCATGCGGGTCACACCGGCACCGCGGCGTTCGGCAGCGGCGGACGCATGGACCTGCTGCTGATCCTCGCCGGCCCGGTCACCGCCGCACCGCTGCTGATGTTCGCAGCCGGTGCCCGGCGGCTGCGCTATACGACGATGGGGCTGCTCCAGTTCATCGCGCCCACGCTCCAATTCCTCGAGGCGGTGCTGCTGTTCCACGAGCCGGTGCGCACCGCGCAGCTGGCGACCTTCGGGCTCATCTGGGTCGGTTGCGGACTGTACGCGTGGAGCAGCGTGGCGGCGGCGCGGCGCTAGGTCCCCGGCTGGATATAGGGCACGCGGGCGAACAGCTCCCGCTGCCAGCGACGCGGGTCGTTCTCGACGCGGGAGCGGACGTCGAAGATCATCGTCGCGCGGGTGTCGAGCGTATATTCGGGCCAGCGCGCCAGACCGGCATGATTGGGACCGCCCGTCCTGGCGAAGGCGACGAAGCTGTCCTGCATCGCCTTGCTCGCAGCCTGCGCATCGGCACCCGTTCCCGTCTCCGATCCCTTGGCACCCAGCGTTCCGAACACCAGCGGGATATCCATGGTGTGGAAAGCGCCGCGCCGCGGATCGACGCGCGAGGCGTAGTCGACCTGATAGACGTAGCCCGGCGCACCGGCCCTCGCCCGCTCCTCCGCCTCGATCACCTGCCCGCGCCAACTGCGCCCGGCCGTGGTCGCGGCGTAGAAGACGTCGACCGGGCTCCATTGCGGGAAGTGAACGCGATATTGGCCGACGACCCATTCGGGCAGGATGTCGATGCGCAATTCGGGTGCCATGCGTTCGGCGACATTGTCCCACGTCAGGCCGCGCACCCGCGGCGAATCGAGGCCGATGAACGCCCGCGTTTCGTCATGCACGTTGCCGAGCATCATCGGGATGGTCAGCCCCTGCGGATTGGCATCCGGCCAGAACGGATGGCGGGTGAGCCACTTCATGTCGAGCACCGGCCCGAAATAGATGCCGCCGCCCAGCACCGGATCGACCGCGTCCAGCGCCTCGATCAGCCGCGCCACGGGCACCGTCGCGGGATCGCCGCCGAGCTTCGCCAGATACGCCTGTGCCCGTGCGGTCGCGTTCATCGGGCCCGATGCGGTCACCTGTTGCCCGCTCATCGTCGCGGCGCGGTGGAACAGCCCCTTGGCGGCGGGCATGCCCATCATCGTCGCGATCTTGGCACCGCCGCCCGACTGGCCGAACACCATGACCCGGCGCGGGTCGCCGCCGAAGCTCGCGATATTGTCGCGCACCCAGCGCAGCGCGAGGATCAGGTCGAGCTGCCCCGCATTGCCGCTGTCGGGAAACCGCGGATCGACCCGGGCGAGATACAGATAGCCCAGCGCGTTAAGGCGGTGGTTGACGGTTACCACCACCACGTCGCCGCGTGCGGCCAGATGCTGGCCATCGTTGAGCGGGTCGGTGACGCTGCCGTTCGAATAGGCGCCGCCGTGGATGTAGAGCATCACCGGCTTGTCGGCGCCCGCGCGCGGTTCCGCGGTCCAGACGTTGAGGAACAGGCAATCCTCGTCCTGCGGCTGGTACGCGCCCTTCTGCGGGCAGACCGGCCCGAACGCCTGGGCGCGCACGGTGCGGCCCGGCTGCGCCACCGGCGTCGGCGCACGAAACCGCTCGGCGCGGCCATAGCGGATACCGCGAAAGGCATGCACGCCGCCGTCGGTCGTGCCGACGAAGTCGCCCGCCGGCGCGCGCACCGCCGCCGGCCCCTGCGCGCGCGCAGCACCGGTCAGCAACAGCGCGGCGCCCGCGCCAAGGGTCGTACGACGGGTGAGGCCGTCCCCGGTGCGATCAACGACGGACATCGAGCCCCCCCGCCAGATAGGCATCGACATCCGCCTGCCGGAACAGCGAGGCATCGCCCGGCAACGAATGCTTGAGCGCGGTGAGCGCGAGGCCGGTTGCCGCCGCCGCACCGATGTCGCCGCCGGTGCGCAGCGCGTGCAGCACGCCGCTGGCGAAGGCGTCGCCGCCACCGATCCGGTCGACGATGCCGGCCAGCACCACTTCCTCGGTCTGCGCATGGCCGTCGCGGGTGTCGATCCGCGCGGACACGCGGTGCAGGTCGACGTTTTCGACGTGGCGCGCGGTCGAGGCGATCGTCTTCAGCTTCGGAAAGGCAGCGAAGGCCGCTTCGGCGGCGTCGCGGCGGCGATCTTCCCCATCGTGACCGGAGAAATCCCTGTCGAGCAACAGCGCGATATCGCGATGATTTCCGAACAGCAGATCGGCATGCTCGACCAGCTGCATCAGGAGGTTGCGCGGATCGCTGTCCCAGCGCTCCCACAATTTCGCGCGGTAATTGCCATCGAACGAGATCGGGATGCCGCGGGCCGCAGCCGCCCTGACCCCGGCGATGGCGCTTTCCGCCGGCACGGGCCCCAGCGCCGGCGTGATGCCGGACAGGTGGAACCAGTCGACGCCGTCGAGGATGGCGTCCCAGTCCCATGCCGCCACCGGCGCTTCGGCGAACGCGGAATGCGCCCGGTCGTAGATGACTTCGGTGGCGCGCATGCCGGCGCCCGAGGTGACGAAGTACAGGCCGATCCGATCGCCGCCGAACTGGATGGCAGCCGTATCGACGCCATGCCCCCGCAGCGTCGACACGGCGGATCGGCCGAGATCGTTGTCGGGCACCAGGCTGGCGAAACCGACGTCATGGCCGAGTTTGGCGAGCGCGGTGGCGACGTTCGCCTCGGCACCGGCGACCCAGACGTCGAACCTGGGCGTCTGGAGCAGCAGTTCGCGCCCTGGCGGCGACAGGCGCAGCATGATCTCACCGAACGCCAGGAACTTCGCCACGTCTCTCTCCTCCATCGTTTCGCGTTCAGCCCCTATCCCCCGCGCGTCGCTTCGGCGCCTTCCTTCCGCCCGGCGGACGTGGAAAGGCGCGCGGCCGCGCAAGGGTGAGGGCGACGCGCCTAGTTCCTCACCGTGCCAGCCAACCGCCGTCGACCGCCAGGATATGGCCCTGCACGTAATCCGCCGCGCGGCTTGCGAGGAAGACCGCGGCACCGCCGAGGTCGTCGGCATCGCCCCATTTGCCGGCGGGGATGCGGTCGAGGATCGCCTTGTTACGCGTCTCGTCCGCTTGCAGCGCGGCAGTGTTGTTGGTCGCGATATAGCCGGGGGCGATCGCGTTGACGTTGATGCCCTTCCCCGCCCACTCGTTGGCGAGCAGCTTGGTCAGGCCGCCGATGCCGCTCTTGGACGCGGTATAGCTCGGCACGCGGATACCGCCCTGGAAGGTCAGCATCGACGCGATGTTGATGATCTTGCCGCCGCCGTTCGCGATCATGTGCCGCCCGGCCGCCTGGCAGAGGAAGAACACCGACTTGAGGTTGGTGTCGACCACGGCGTCCCAATCCTCTTCGGTGAAGTCCACCGCATCGGCCCGGCGGATGATGCCGGCATTGTTGACGAGGATGTCGAGGCCGCCGAGCTTCGCCACCGTTTCCTCGATGACGCGGCCGACGGGTTCGATCGACGACAGGTCGGCGGAGACGATCTCCGCCTTGCGGCCGAGGTCGCGGATCCGCGCGACGGTATCTTCGGCGGGCGTGCGGCCGACGCAGGCGACGTCGGCGCCGGCCGTTGCGAGCGCGACGGCGATCGCCTGGCCGATCCCGGTATTGGCGCCGGTGACGATGGCGACTTTGCCCGATAGGTCGAAGGGGTTCATGTCATTCTCCGCCCCTCGCTTGCGGGCAGGGGCTTGGGTGGGGTCGTCGGGATGGTACGGCGACTCTCGGCGCTGGTTCGACCGCAACACGAGCACGACGCCCACCCCGCCCCTCCCGTGCAGGAGGGGCGCGAAGCGGCATCACGCCAGCTGGCAGATATCCAGCACGTTCATGTCGGTATAATCCTGGTTCTCGCCAGCCATCGCCCAGATGAAGGCATAGGCCTTGGTGCCCGACCCCATGTGGATCGACC
>CAYQPM010000042.1:0-16443 GCA_964419295.1 uncultured Stakelama sp.
CTTTCCGCCCGACTGGAAGGTGAAGGGCTTCTGCCTGTGCCTGATCTTCGCCTGCGTGCTGATCCCGATCGGCACATCGACGCGGACGGGCACTTTGTGCACCGTGCTCGTCGCGCTGCTGTCGCTGCGGAACACGAAGCGCAAAGTGCTGTACCTGTCGATGATCGCGGCGCTCGGGATCGTGGCGATCCCGTTCCTGCCGGCGAGCTTCACCGATCGGATGAGCACGATCAAGAGCCACGACGCCGATGAATCGGCCTCCACCCGCCTCGCGGTGTGGCAGTGGACGATGGACTATGCGAAGCAGCATCCGTTCGGCGGCGGGTTCGAGGCCTATCGCGGCAATCACATTCGGTACGAGATCAAGAAGACCGACGGCGGCGGCCCAGCGCCCGCGGTCGCCGACCAGGCGGTGACGGACAAGGCGCGCGGCTATCACAGCGCCTATTTCGAGATGCTGGGCGAACAGGGGTATCTGGGGCTCGGCCTGTGGCTGACGATCAGTCTCATCGGCCTCGTCCGGATGGAAGTGCTCCGCCGCCGCTACCGCGATCCCGACGGTGCGTTCGGCTGGGCCGGGCCGCTCGCCGCCGCGTTGCAGACCGCGCACCTCGTCTACCTGCTCGGCGCGGCGTTCATCGCCATCGCGTTCCAGCCGTTCGTCTACATGCTGATCGGCGCGCAGATCGGTCTCGACTCCTATCTCGCCCGGCGACGGTCGGAGACGGGCAAGGCTCCGCTGCGGCATCCGCGCGCCGATCCGCTGCCGGCGTGACGCGGGAGCCGCTGGTCCGATGAGCGAGTTGCGCGCGCTCACCAGCGTCCGCGGGATCGCCGCCTGGCTGGTCGTGCTCTACCACATTCGCGGCGCCATCGCCGGCCTGCCCCCCGCCGCCGAAGCCGTCCTCGCCAAGGGTTATCTGGCGGTGGATTTCTTCTTCCTGCTCTCGGGCTTCGTCATCTGGCTGACGTGGCACGAACGGCTGCGCGATCCGGCTGCGATCCCCCGCTTCCTGCAAAAGCGCCTTGCCCGCATCTGGCCGCTGCACGCGATCATGCTCGCCGTCGCCATCGCGCTGGCATTGCTGCTGCGCGTGACCGGGCGGAACGACCCGGCGTTTCCGTTCGCCGAACTCCCGCTCCACGTGCTGCTCGTGCAGAACTGGGGCTTCACGCACGTCCTGCACTGGAACGATCCCGCCTGGTCGATCAGCTGCGAACTCGCCGCCTATCTACTGTTCCCGCTGCTGGTGCTGGCGGTCGACTGGCGGCGCTTGCCGGTTTGGGGACTGCTGGCGCTCGCGGCCGCGATCCTGCTGGCGCTGCATGGCGCGATGGCCGGGGCCGCCACGCTGGGGACGCACATTCCCCGCCACGGCCTGATCCGCTGCCTCGCCGAATTCGGCACCGGGACCGTGCTCGCCGCCCTGTTCCTGCGCGCGCAGGAACGCCGGGTCGTCGCCCGTGCAAGCTGCATCGCTGCGCTCGTCGCCCTCGTCGTCGCCGTCCTCTGGTCCGCCGGTGCGCCGGAAACGCTCGCCGCACCTGCGACCTTCGCCGCGCTGCTGCTTCTGCTGGCGCTGACCGCCGGCAGCGGTCGCAATCCGCTGGAAGGCCGTGCGATCCATTATCTGGGTGAGATCAGCTACGCGACTTATCTGTCGCACTTCCTGCTGTGGAAAGCGTTCAAGCTTCCGCTCGGCGACGCCGCGCTGTCACCCGGGCTGATCGCGCTGTACCTCGCACTGGTGCTCGCCGCGTCGGTCATACTCTACCGCACGGTCGAACGCCCGGCGCAGCGCTGGCTCAATGCCCCGTTGCCCAACTTCGTCAGGCGGGAAGGCCGCGCCGCCCCCGTCCCGGAGCGGCGCGGCCAGCGCTGAAGCGCCCGATCAGGCGTCTTCGCTTTCCTCGGTCAGTTCCTCTTCCAGCGCGGTCAGGATCGCCTTGTTGAACGCGGGGATATCGTCGGGCTTGCGGCTCGTGATCAGGTTGCCGTCCACGACGACCTCCTCGTCCACCACGTCGGCGCCAGCGTTTTCCAGATCGGTGCGGACCGACGGCCAGCTGGTGACGCGTCGTCCGTCGACGACATCGGCCTCGACCAGCAGCCACGGCGCGTGACAGATGGCGGCGACGATCTTGTCGTCCTCCATGAACTCGGTCACGATCTCGATCGCGCGTTCCTGCAGCCGCATCTTGTCGGGATTGCCGACGCCGCCCGGCAGCACCAGTGCGTCGTAATCGTCGGTATCGACGTCATCCAGCGTCAGGTCGGGCGTGATGCTCTCGCCCTTCTCGCTGTCGTGGATCACGCCGGTGATCGCGTCCGTCTTGATCGACGCCAGCGTCAGCTTGACGCCCGCATCCAGCAGCGCCTGCCGCGGCTTGAACAATTCGTCCTGTTCGAAACCATCGGTCGCGATCATCAGCACGCGCGCTTGGGAAAGGTCGGCCATGTCGAAAACTCCTGTGGTGTCGGGATCCGCGCCCTCAACCCCCGCCCCCGCCCGCCCGTTCCGGAACACAGGCGCCCATCGAAGCATTTTCGGATAACCTGCTGAGGAGGCGCGCCGAGTGGCATCCAGAATAGTCTATTCCGACGACTCCAAACCCGGGATCACCCGTAACAAGGTGCGCAACGGCTGGGCCTATTACCTGCCCAACGGCGATCGCATCACCGATCGGGACGAAATCGACCGACTGAACGCCATCGGCCTGCCCCCCGCCTATCGCGACGCCTGGTTCTGCCCCAGGCCGAACGGCCACATCCAGGCGATCGGCTGGGACGAAAAGGGCCGCAAGCAATATCGCTACCACACCGGCTTCCGCGAAGCGCAGGAAGCGGCGAAATACGAAAAGTGCGCCGATTTCGGCCACGCCTTGCCCAAGCTTCGCAAGCGGGTGGAGGACGATCTCGCCAGCCACGGCCTGCACAAGGATCGCGCCATCGCGGCGGTCGTCCGCCTACTCGACATCGGCCATATCCGCGTCGGCAACGAAGCCTATGTCGAGGCGAACGCCAGCTACGGCGCCACCACGCTCCGCAAGGAACACGGGCAGGTGCGCGGCTCGACGCTGAAGCTGCGCTACAAGGGCAAGTCGGGCAAGGAACGCGACATGAAGGTCACCGACAAACGCCTCGCCGCGACGGTGAAGAAGATGCAGGACCTCGACGAACAGCATCTCTTCGCCTGGGTCGACGCCGCGGGTGAGGCGCATCCGGTCACCTCGTCCGACGTCAACGATTACATCAAGCGCGCGACCGCCGGCGACTTCACCGCCAAGCATTTCCGCACCTGGGGCGCCAGCGTCACCGCGTTCGAGGCGCTCGCCGGCGCGCAGAACGACCTCAGCCTCAAGGCGCTGCTCGAACCGGTCGTCGAACGTCTGGGCAACACGCCCGCGATCGCGCGCAAGAGCTACGTTCACCCTGCGCTCATCGACCTCGTGAAAAAGGGGCAGAGCACCTTTCGCAAGGCGTTGCGCCTGCCGCGCTCCGCCCGTTACCTCAGCCGCGAAGAACGCGGTCTCATCGCGTTCCTGGAAGCGGGAACGCCTGCGAACCTGCCCGACATGAAGGCAGCCGCCTGAAAAAAGAGTATGCATGCCGACCAGTAACACCGCCGCCAAGGCGCCGATTTTCGATGCGAATGCCGTGCAGGGCCAGGTGAGCGATCTGTACGTCGCCAGCGAACAATGGCTGCATACCCATTGGCTCCAGATCCTGATCGCCTTCGCGATCGGCGCCGTCATCGTCGTCGCGCTGCACGGGCTGCGCAAACTCGGCGCGCGGCTGTGCGGCAAGCGGCTCGGCACCGGCGAGCTCGCACGCCGGAATTGGGGCACGATCCTCGGCCGGGCGATCACCCGAACGAACAACTTCTTCATCGTGATGCTCGCCGCCAAACTGGTCGTCGGCTATGCGGGCGCGCCGAGCCAGGTCGCGACCACGGTCAACTTCCTGTGGACCGTGGCCTCCGTCTTCCAGGTCGCGATCTGGGCGCGCGAGCTGATCCTCGGCGCGATCGAACATCGCACCAGCAGCGAACATTACAGTGGCGAAGCGCTGCTGTCCGCGATGGGGCTCATCCGGCTGCTCGTCACCGTGGCATTGTTCGCCGTGGCGCTGGTCGTCGTGCTCGACAATCTCGGCGTCAACGTCACCGGGCTCGTCGCCGGGCTGGGCGTCGGCGGCATCGCGATCGGCCTGGCGGCACAAGGCATCTTCGCCGACCTGTTCGCCGCGCTCGCCATCATCTTCGACCGGCCCTTCCGGCGCGGCGACAACATCAGCTACGATTCCACGTCGGGCAGCGTCGAGAGCATCGGCCTGAAATCCACCCGCATCCGCGGCATCGATGGCGAGGAACGGGTGATCTCGAACAAGAACCTGCTCGACAAGGAAATCCTCAACAACACCCAGCGCAACCACCGCCGCGCCAAATTCGTGATCGGCGTCACCTATCAGACTCCCGATACGGTCTGCTCCGCGCTGCCGGGGATGCTCAAGGAGATCGTCGAGGCCGAAGGCCGCACCTTCGTGCGCGCGGGCTTTACCGGGTTCGGCGCATCGAGCCTCGATTTCGAGGTGCAATTCGACAGCGACGGCGCCGATTACGCCCAATTCTACAATGGCCGCACCGCGGTGGGCATCGCCATCCTGCGCCGCTTCAACGCGGAGGGGATCGAGATCGCCTATCCGACGCAGACGACCTTCACCGCCGCGCCGGACGGAACGATCGTCATGCCCTATCCGACGGTGCAGCCGGTCACGCCCGTCGATCCCGACGGGCATCCGGCGCGCACGACGATGCTGCCGGCCGGGCTGTCCGATGCCGGCGATCCGGACTGATCGGCGCCAGCCGACCGTCGATTCGCCCGCCACCGAAAGGTGTCGAAGACGCCGGCTTGCTTAAATCCCCCCCTCGTCGAGGCTCAGCAGCGTCGCATTGCCGCCGGCCGAGGTCGTGTCCACCGACACCGCGCGCTCCGTGCAGAAGCGGTACAGATAATGCGGTCCGCCCGCTTTCGGGCCGGTGCCCGACAGCCCCTCGCCGCCGAACGGCTGCGATCCGACGACCGCGCCGATCATCGACCGGTTGATGTACAGGTTGCCGACCGCAGCCGCCGCCTCGGTGACCTCCGCAGCGCGGGCGATGCGGCTGTGGAGCCCCATCGTCAGGCCGTAGCCCTTGGCATTCACCCGCGCGATCGTCTCCGACAGCTTGCCCGCCTCCCAGGTCGCGACATGCAGGATGGGCCCAAACCATTCGCGATCCAGATCCTCGATCGCGTCCAGCTTCACCAGCGTCGGCGGCACGAACAGCCCGTCTGCCGGTGCGGCCAGCGTCTTGAGCGTGCGGTCGGTCACGTCGGCGCGATACGCCATCAGCTTTTCGTAGGACGCCAGGTCGATCACCGGACCGACGTCGGTCGCCGGATCGGCGGGATCGCCCAGCCGCAGCGTATCCATCGCACCCTTCAGCATATGGATGACGCTATCGGCGACATCCTCCTGCACCAGCAGCAGCCGCAGCGCGGAACAGCGCTGTCCCGCCGACCGGAACGACGATGTGACGACATCCGCCACCACCTGTTCGGGCAGCGCAGTGCTGTCGACGATCATCGCGTTGATCCCGCCCGTTTCCGCGATCAGCGGCACGATCGGCCGGTCGTCGTCCTGCACCAAAGTGCGTGCGATCCGCTTGGCGGTCGCGGTCGATCCGGTGAAGGCGACGCCCGCGACGCGCACGTCGCCGGTCAGCGCCGCGCCGACCTGCGGCCCGCCGGTGACCAGCACCAGCGCATCGGCGGGAATGCCGGCACGATGCGCCAGCTCCACGGCGAAGCGCGCGATCTCGGGCGTCTGCGGTGCCGGCTTCGCGACGACCGTATTGCCCGCGACCAGCGCGGCGACGGTCTGGCCCAGGAAGATCGCCAGCGGAAAATTCCACGGCGCGATCGTCGCCCAGACGCCGCGTCCCTCGATGTGCAGCATGTTGCGCTCGCCGGTCGGTCCGGGCAGCTCGACTGCGCGCAGCCGCGCACGCGCCTCCCCGGCATAATAGCGGCAGAAGTCGGCGGCTTCGCGCACTTCGCCGATCGCGTCGGGGATCGTCTTGAACGCCTCCTGCACGCAGATCGCCATCAACCGGTCGCGGTTCTCCTCCAGCAGGTCGGCGAGTCGCTCCAGGCAGGCGGCGCGATCGTCCACCGGCGTGGCTGACCAGGCGGGGAAGGCGCCGTGTGCGCGTGCGACCGCCGCCGCGACATCGTCCGTCTCGCGCTCAACACCGCCCAGGCTTTCGGCCGAAGACGCAATGGCAGGCGTCTTCACCGCCTTCACCGCCGCGTCCAGCGTCGCCACATCGCTCAGGTCCAGCCCGCTCGAATTCCTGTGCCCCGGCGCGAACAGGTCCTTCGGCAACGGAATGCTCGGATGCCGCGTCCCGCCCACCGCGACGATCTTCGCCACCGGGTCGGCAAGGATCTCGTCCTCACTCAGCCGCGCATCCGCCAGCTGATGCACGAAGCTGGAATTCGCACCATTTTCCAGCAAACGGCGCACCAGATAGGCCAGCAGGTCACGATGCCCACCGACCGGCGCATAGATGCGGCAATGATAGCCGTTCTCGCGCACCAGTCGCTCGTACAGGCCGTCGCCCATCCCGTGCAGACGCTGGAACTCGAAATCGCGGCTGTTGCCCGCCCATTCCAGGATGGTCGCGACGGTCAACGCATTGTGGCTGGCAAAGGCGGGGCGGATATTCTCCGCCGCCAGCATGTCCTTCGCCACCGCCAGGTACGACACGTCCGTCGCCGCCTTGCGCGTGAACAGCGGGTAATCGCCCAACCCCTCGACCTGCGTCCGCTTGATCTCGCTGTCCCAATAGGCGCCCTTGACCAGCCGCACGTTCATCACGCGGTCGAGCCCGTTCGCCCAGGCGACGACCGGCCGCGCGCGCTTGCCATAGGCCTGCACCGCCATGCCGAACCCGTCCCACCCCTTAAGGCTCGGCAGCGCGGCCACCGCGCCGATGATGTCCAGGCTCATCTCCAGCCGTTCGGATTCTTCCGCATCGACGGTCAGCGCGATATTCTTCGCCGCCGCCTGCACCGCCAGCGCCTCCAGCATCCCCGTCAGCGCGGGCACGCACTCGTTCCACCGCGCCACCTCGTAGCGCGGGTGCAATGCCGACAGCTTGACCGACACCGAATGCCCCGCCGCCGGGTCGCTGCCGACCGCGTCGATCGCCCCGACATAGGCCTGGAAGTAGCGATCGGCATCGTCATAGGTCCGCGCCGCTTCGCCCAGCATGTCGAAGCTGGCGGTGAAGCCCTTGTTCTCGCCCCGCTTCATCCGCCGCATCGCCTCGTCGATGGTGCGGCCCATCACGAAGATCTCGCCCATCATCTTCATCGCCGCGCCGACGGCCTGACGCACGAACGGCTCGCCCGCGCGGGAAATCAGGCGGCGCAACGGCCCCGACGGCCCCTCCCCGACCAGCACCCGCCCCACGACCAGCCCCCAGGTCGCGCTGTTCACCAGCTTGCTGTTCGACCGGCCGGCATGGGCGCGCCAGTCGGCATCGCCCAGTTTGTCCGCGATCAGCAGATCGGCCGTTTCGGGATCCGGCACGCGCAGGAACGCCTCCGCGAGGCTCAGCAATGCGACGCCTTCCGAGGAATTGAGCCGATATTCCTGCAGGAACTGGTTCACCCAGCCGCGATTCTGCGCCGCACGCAGGTCGGCGAGCAGGCCGGAGGCGTGGCCCATGATCCGCTGGCGCGAGTCGGGCGAGGTGGACGCACGGTCCAGCAGCGATTTTAGAACATCGGGTTCGCTGGCGCGGTACAGCTGCGCCATGGATTTACGGGCTTGGGACGCTACGGCAGAGGACATGTTCAAGCTTTCGGTCGGTCGAGGCTTGCGAGAGACACCCGCACGCGCCTAGAGAATGCCCCGCGTCTAGCGCCAAATGTCAGCCAAGGGGAATCCCGTGACGACGATCACCGTCGACGAGATGAAAGCCAGGATCGGCACCGAGACCGTCTCCGACTGGATCGAGGTGACGCAAGTCATGATCGACCGGTTCGCCGAGGCGACCGGCGATCACCAGTTCATCCACATCGATCCCGTCGCCGCGGCGCAGACGCCCTTCGGCGGGACCATCGCGCACGGTTTCCTGACGCTGTCGCTGATGCCGCTGCTGTCGTCCAAGGTGCCGGACATGCCGCGACTGGAAGGCGCAACGATGGGCGTGAACTATGGTGGCAACAAGGTCCGCTTCCTCACGCCCGTCCGCTCCGGCAGCCGCGTCCGCGGCCGCTTCAAGCTGCTGGAGTTCGACGAAAAGCGCCCAGGCCAGTTTCAGCAGACCAACGCTTTCACCGTCGAGATCGAAGGGGCCGCGAAGCCCGCGATGATCGCCGAATGGATCAGCCAGATCTTCGTTTGAACACCGTTCCGTCATTCACCGCCACGCGACCTTGCGTGAAGTTAGGGAAATAAGCCCATGCGCTCCGCCGTCATCGTTTCCACCGCCCGCACCCCGATCGGCCGCGCCTATCGCGGTGCCTTCAACAACACCACGCCGCAGACGCTCGCCGGCCACGCCATCGAACATGCCGTCAAGCGCGCCGGGATCGAGGGCGCCGAAGTCGACGACGTCGTATTCGGCGCCGCGCTTCAACAGGGTCATCAGGCGGGCAACATCGCGCGTCAGGCGGCGTTGCGCGGCGGCCTGCCGACCTCCGTGTCCGGCATGTCGGTCGATCGCCAGTGCGCCAGCGGGCTGATGGCGATCGCCACCGCCGCCAAGCAGATCGTCGTCGACGGAATGGACATCGCGATCGGCGGCGGCGTCGAAAGCATCAGCATGGTGCAGACGCCGCAGATGCGCGTCGCGCCCGACAAGCAGCTGATGCTGATGCACGACGACATCTATATGCCGATGCTCCAGACCGCCGAGACGGTCGCGAAGCGCTATGGCATCGCCCGCGACGTGCAGGACGCCTACGGCCTCCAGTCGCAGCAGCGCACCGCCGCCGCGCAGGCCGCGGGCAAGTTCGACGACGAGATCGTCGCCCTGTCGGCGACGATGAACGTTGTGGACAAGGCGACCAAGGAGGTCAGCACCAAGGACGTGACTCTGTCGAAGGACGAGGGCAATCGCGCCGACACCACGCTGGAAGGGTTGCAGGGGCTTTCGGCGGTCGTCGGTCCGGATGGCGTCATCACCGCGGGCAATGCCAGCCAGCTGTCGGACGGCGCCTCCGCCTCGGTATTGATGGAGGAAAGCGTCGCGGCGAAGAAGGGCCTGACCCCGCTCGGCCGCTATGTCGGCATGGCCGTCGCGGGCACCAAGCCCGACGAGATGGGGATCGGCCCGGTGTTCGCCGTCCCCAAGCTGCTCGAGAAGAACGGCCTCAAGATGAGCGACATCGGCCTGTGGGAGCTCAACGAGGCCTTCGCCGTGCAGGTCCTCTACTGCCGCGACACGCTCGGCATTCCGGACGAGCTGCTCAACGTCAACGGCGGCGCGATCTCGATCGGTCATCCCTACGGCATGTCGGGCGCGCGCATGACCGGCCACGCGCTGATCGAAGGCAAGCGCCGTGGTGCGAAATACGTCGTCGTCACGATGTGCATCGGTGGCGGCATGGGCGCGGCGGGATTGTTCGAGGTGCTGTGAACTTGAATTTCATCTCTCGTGGGGCTAATTGAAACGCGGCAAGTTCACGGGCTGCCTCTGTCCGGGTCCCGATCGTTGCAGCGGTCGGGACCCGCTTCGTTTGGGGCTTGGGTTACGGCCCAAGCCCCGCCCGGCACCCTGTCTGTGGCGCGCCACTTCAATGATCTTCAGGATCAAAGTCCCGAAGGTGAAGAGCACGCCCGGGATCAAGCACAGCTCGGCAAGCGTCACCGGCTTGTCCCCATGTCGTGAAGGCGGGATTGCCGCAGTGGACCGTCAGGACCGAACCGGCCTTATGGCGCAACCAACCCTGCCAACGCTCGTTCTCCTGCCGACGCGTAAATCAGGAGACATGACATGGCCGATCACGACACCCCCCAGGAAATTGCCGCCAAGTTCCTCGCGAAGCTGAAGGACAGCCCCTTCGTGATGATCGGCCTCGTCGACGGCGAACATGCGGAACCGATGACCGCGCAGATCGACGAGGATCAGCCCAACACCCTGTTCTTCTTCGCGGGCAAGGACAACCGGATCGCCAAGGGTGGTGATGCCATGGCGCAGTTCGTCGGCAAGGGGCACGACTTCTTCGCCTGCCTCGCCGGCAACGTCGCCACCGACAACGATCGTGGCCAGATCGACAAGCTGTGGAATAACCAGGTCGACGCATGGTTCCCGGGCGGCAAGGAAGACCCGAACCTCACGCTGCTGCGCTTCGATATCGACAGTGCGGAACTGTGGGAAACCGACATCTCGATCGCGGGACGCGTCAAGATGCTGTTCGGCGGAACCATCCACGGCGATGAATCGAGCAGCCACGCGGTGGTGGACTCGGTCGCCTGACGCGAAACGGGCGGCCACCGGCCGCCCGTCTTCCGATGCTTCGAAGAGCGACCAAGCGTGGTCGCTCTTGTCGTATCAGGCGTTGGCCGCCATCCATTCCTCGACGACCGGCGCGACCTGGTTGCGCCACTTCGACCCGTTGAAGATGCCGTAATGGCCCGCGCCATCCGCCATCAGGTAACGCTTCTTGTCGTCGGGCAGGTTGGTGGCCAGCGTCAGCGCCGCCCTCGTCTGCCCCAGGCCCGAGATATCGTCGCGCTCGCCCTCGATCGCGAGGACCGCCACGTCGGTGATCGCACCCGGATCGACCCGCCGCCCGCGATGCATCATCTCGCCCTTGGGCAAGGCATGCGTCTGGAAGACCAGGTCGACCGTCTGCAAGTAGAACTCCGCCGTCATGTCGCAGACCGAGCGATATTCCTCGTAAAAGCCCTTGGTCGCATCGGCGCTCTCGCCATCTCCCTGGACCAGATGTTTGAACATCTCCCAATGCGACATCATGTGGTTGCCGAGGTTCATCGACATGAAACCGGCGAGTTGCAGGAAGCCGGGATAGACCTTGCGGCCGGCCCCCGGGTACATCATCGGCACCGTCACCACGACATTCTGCTCGAACCACGCATGCGGCCGTTCGGTCGCGAGCGTGTTGACCGCGGTCGGCGCCTCGCGCGTATCGACCGGCCCGCCCATCATCGTCAGCGTGCGCGGGCGACAGGGGTTGGCGTCGGCGCTCATCAGCGCGGTCGCGGCGTAGCAGGGCACGGATGGCTGGCACACCGCAAGCATGTGCGCGCCGGGGCCGATCTCTTCCATGAAGGCGATCAGGTAATCGATGTAATCGTCGAGGTCGAAACGGCCGTCGGCCAGCGGCACCAGCTTCGCATCGCGCCAGTCGGTGATGTAGACCTCGGCGGTCGGCAGCATGCGCTCGACCGTGCCGCGCAGCAGCGTCGCGAAATGGCCCGACATCGGCGCCACGATCAACAGCTTGGGGCTGCCTTCCACGCCTTCGCGGCGGAAGCGCTTCAGCTGCCCGAACGGCTTTTGCAGCACGATCTCCTCGTGCACGGCGACTTCGCGTCCGTCGATCGTGGTGTGCGTCAGGCCGAACGCCGGCTTGCCGCGCGTCGCCGACGCGTGCGCGAAGACCTCGAGCGCGGAACTGACCATCTGACCGCCGCCGACATAGGACCAGGGATTGGCCGGATTGCGCATCCAGTCCGCACCGAAGGTCGCCATCGCGCTCGCCCCGGCGAGCATGGACCGCTGCATTTCGTAGGCGTCGTAGAGCATGGTTCGCATCTTTACATAAGATAGGTTGCAAGGGTCGTAACGTAAATCACGGCCTGTTCAATCGGTCTGAACGCCCGAGACGGCGGACAGGGCCCCTGCCCAACCGTGCGGAGCCGTTGAGCGCGCCTGTCGCGGCTGCTACGCGCAGCTTCATGGCCAAACCTCCCGTCCCCAGCAACCGCCGTCTCGGCGACCTTCGGCTCGTCTGGGAACGCGTGCTCAGCTACCCGCGCCAGCTGATCGTCGCACTCGCCGCACTGGCGACGACGTCCGCGGCGACGATCGGCATCCCTTATGCCTTCAAGCGGGTGATCGACCGCGGCTTCGCGCCGGGCGGCGGCGACACGGTGTCGTCGTCGTTCCACTTCCTGTTGATGATCGTCGTGGTGCTGGCGGTGGCGACGGCGATCCGCTTCTACTTCGTCTCCTGGCTCGGCGAGCGCGTCGTTGCCGACATTCGGACGCGGGTGCAGGCGCATCTGATGGGGCTGACGCCGCGCTTCTTCGAAGAGAATCGCCCGTCGGAAATCGCCTCGCGCCTGACGTCGGATACGTCGCTGATCGAAACCGTGGTCGGCAGCACCGTGTCGATCGCGCTGCGCAACACCTTCACCGGCATCGGCGGCATGATCTACCTGCTGACCCTGTCGCCGAAACTCGCGGGCATGCTGCTGCTCGGCATCCCGCTGATCATCCTGCCGGTGACGATCTTCGGCCGGCGCATCCGCAACTTGTCGCGCACCTCGCAGGATCGGGTCGCCGATGTCGGATCCTTGGTCACCCAGACCTTCGGCGCGATGAAGATCGTCCAGGCGTTCGGGCAGGAGCGGCGCGAGGCGCTGCGCTTTTCGAGCGCGGTCGAGGCGACCTTCGCCACCGCCAAGCGGCGCATCGCGCTGCGGGCGGTGATGACCGCGCTGATGATCGGCCTGATCTTCGGATCGATCACCCTCGTCGTGTGGGAAGGCGCCAGCGACGTCGCCGCGGGCCGGCTCAGCGGCGGATCGATGTTCGCCTTCGTCATCACCGGCGGCATCGTCGCGGGCGCGTTCGGGGCGCTGACCGAGGTATACGGCGACCTGTTGCGCGGCGCCGGCGCGGCCAGCCGCCTCGCCGAGCTGCTGGCCGAGGTGCCCGAGATCACGCGACCCGCGGCCCCCATCCCGCTGCCGGTGCCGGTCAGCGGCGCGCTGCGCTTCGACGGCGTGCGCTTCCACTATCCCACCCGGCCCGAGGTCGCGGCGCTCGACGATTTCACGCTGTCGGTCCGACCGGGCGAGACCGTCGCCGTCGTCGGCCCCTCCGGTGCCGGCAAGTCGACCCTGTTCCAGCTCGCCGAGCGCTTCTACGATCCGACCGCGGGGCGGGTCCTGCTCGACGGCGTCGACCTGCGCGAGGCGGATCCGGCCGCCATCCGGGCGCAGATCGCGCTGGTGCCGCAGGATACGGTGATCTTCGGCGCGTCGGCGCGCGACAACCTGCGCTACGGCCATTGGGAGGCAGGCGACGACGCCTTGTGGGCGGCGGCCGAGGCGGCGAACGCGGCCGACTTCCTGCGCGCCCTGCCCGAGGGGCTGGACACCAATCTGGGCGAAGGCGGCGCCCGCCTGTCCGGCGGCCAGCGTCAGCGCATCACCATCGCGCGTGCGCTGCTGCGCGACGCGCCGATCCTGCTGCTCGACGAGGCGACCAGCGCGCTGGACGCCGAGAGCGAGCGGCTGGTGCAGGAGGCGCTGGAGCGGCTGATGGAGAACCGCACGACGCTGGTGATCGCGCACCGGCTGGCTACGGTACGCGCGGCGGAGCGGATCATCGTGATGGACGAGGGCCGCATCGTCGAATCCGGCACCCATGCCGACCTGACCGGCCGGGGCGGCCTGTACGCGCGCCTCGCGAGCCTCCAGTTCAACGAGGCCGCGTAGAGCAGGCGCTCCCCATATCCCTCGTCCCGTCATCCCGCCGCTCGGCTCATAACGACGCGACGCCCCGGACTTGATCCCCTCCCCGCCGAGGCGCATGACGTTTGCGTAAAGCAACGCGGGAGACAGCAATGCGCGACTTCGACATCATCGTCTACGGCGCCACCGGCTTCACCGGGCGGCTGGTCGCCGAATATCTGGCGCAGCAGAACGTCACCCGCTGGGCGATGGCGGGCCGCAGCCGCGCCAAGCTGGAGGAGGTGCGCGACCTGATCGGGGCGCCCGCCGATACCCCGCTGGTCGTCGCCGACGCCGACGATCCCGCCAGCCTCAAGGCGATGGCCGGATCGACGCGGGTCGTCGTCACCACCGTCGGCCCCTATCAGCTCTACGGCGAACCGCTGGTCGCCGCCTGCGTCGCCGCGGGCACCGCCTATGTCGACCTGTGCGGCGAACCCGCCTGGATGCGCCACATGATCGACGCGCATCATGCCGCGGCGCAGGCCAGCGGCGCGCGCATCGTCTTTTCCTGCGGCTTCGATTCGATCCCGTTCGATCTCGGCGTGCTCACCTTGCAGGAATGCGCCCGCGCCAAATACGGCCGGCCCGCGCCGCGCGTGAAGGGCCGCGTGCGGGCGATGAAGGGCGGCTTTTCCGGCGGCACCGCCGCCAGCCTCAAGGCGACGCTGGCCGCCGCGGCGCGCGATCCGTCCATCTTCGGCCTGCTCGCCAGCCCGTTCGCCCTCACCCCGGGGTTCAGCGGCCCGCACCAGCCGACCGGCCTGCTGCCGGAATTCGACGCGACGCTCAACACCTGGGTCGCGCCGTTCATCATGGCCGCGATCAACACCAAGAACGTGCACCGCACCAATTTCCTGCTCGACCACCGCTACGGCAAGGACTTCGTCTATGACGAGATGATGGTCGCCGGCCTGGGCGAGATGGGCAAGGCCGCCGCCGACGCGATCGCCAAGCTCAACCCCCTTGCCGGCGACAAGGGCCCCAAGCCCGGCGAAGGCCCGAGCAAGGAGGAGCGCGACAGCGGCCATTACGACCTGTTGTTCGTCGGGCTGATGCCGGACGGCGCGCGCTTCGACGCCGTCGTCACCGGCGATCGCGATCCCGGCTATGGCTCGACCAGCAAGATGATCGCGGAAACCGCCCGCTGCCTGCTGGAGACGGAGGGTGCGGGCGGCATCTGGACGCCCGGTGCGCTGCTCGGCACCAACCTGCGCGACCGGTTGCAGGACAAGGCTGGCCTGACCTTCACCGCAGGGTAACGCACGTCATTCCTCCCCATCTTCGATGGGGAGGGGGACCGTTCGCGTAAGCGAATGGTGGAGGGGCCGCCGCAGGCGGTTTCATGCTTGCGGCGAGGAACAACGGCCTCGAGGCCGCCCCTCCGTCACGGCTTCGCCGCGCCACCTCCCTGTGCCGGGGAGGAGCTATATTCGGTAGAAGGCCACCGCTACCGCCGCCACCGGCAGCGCGACGATCAGCATCACCGGCACGCTCTTCGCCCTGCGTGCGGCGGCAGCCGCCTCGTACGCATCCATGTCGAAATAGAACCGCCCCTGCCGCGGCATCCGGATCGACCCGTCCGCGATCATCGCGGCAAAGGCCTTGGCCTCGCGCGCGTCCGCCGGCGTGAAGGCGATGGCATCGTCGGCGGTCACCGCATGCGCATCGACGAAGCGCGGCGCGATGCTGCCCTTCACCAGATAGCGGTCGCGCACCGTGCCCGCTCCGGGCTCGCGGATCAGGTTGCTCATCCCCCCGATCTCATCGGCGCTTGCCCTGATGGCGGATGTTCTGCGGGCGACCGCGATGCTTGATTACGCGATCCTTGCGCCCCGATCCGACGTGTCGCGGCCCGGGCGCAGCGCCCTTGCCGCCGGGCAGTTCGAACCGCAAGGCGCCCGACACCGGGTTCGCCTCGGCCAGTCGCAATTCGATCTGCTGGCCGAGCGCATATTCCTCGCCCGTCTGTTCGCCGATCAGCTTGCGCGCCGCCTCGTCGAAGCGAAAATATTCGCCGCCCAGATCGCGCACCGGCATCAACCCGTCGCCGCCGATCCCCTCGACGGTCGCGAAGAAGCCGTAATTCTGCACCCCGGTGATCCGCACCGACACCGTTTCCCCGACCTTTTCCGCCAGGAACGCCGCGACATAGCGGTCGATCGTGTCGCGCTCCGCCTCCATCGCGCGCCGTTCCAGGCCGCTGATCGTCGTACCGATCTGCTCCATCGCCTCGGCATCCGCCTTGGTCAGTTCGCCCGGGCCCAGCTTGTACGCCGCGACCAGCGACCGATGCACGACGAGGTCGGCATAGCGGCGGATCGGCGAAGTGAAATGCGCGTACGAGCCCAGCGACAGGCCGAAATGGCCCTGGTTGGCGGGGGCGTAATAGGCCTGGGTCTGCGTCCGCAGCACCTGCTCCATCACCTGAGGCCGGAAGTCGGCGTCGCCGACGCGGGCGAGCACGTGGTTGAACGTCGCCGGGCGGATCACCTGTCCCAGCGCGAAGGCGACGTCGAAGGTTTCCAGATAGTCCTTCAGCGCGACGAGCTTCTCGCGGCTGGGCGGTTCGTGCACGCGGTACATCACCGGTGCCTTCTTCGCCTCGAGCGCCTTGGCCGCGGCGACGTTGGCGGCGATCATGTAATCCTCGATCAGCCGGTGCGCGTCGAGCC
>CAYQPM010000043.1:0-16331 GCA_964419295.1 uncultured Stakelama sp.
AGTCGCTGGCCGACAATCTCGCGCTGATCAACGGCATCGCGATCTTCCACGGGCTCGGCTGCCCGATCATGCTCGGCGCCAGCCGAAAGCGGATGATCGGCGCGCTCGACAACGAAGCGCCCGTGGCGGCGCGGCTCGGCGGCTCGCTCGCCCTGGCGATCAGGGGTGCCGAGGCCGGCGTGCAATTGCTCCGCGTCCACGACGTCGCGCCGACGATACAGGCGCTGAAGGTGTGGCGGGGCATGCGCGATCGCGCGCTGGTCGGTGGCTGAATTGTGATTTTGCATTGCGGCGATCGGAAAGGTGATGCGATCGGTCCGCTCCGATCCCATCTGGCCGACCTATGATCGTCGCACCCACACCCCGCCTCAGCCGGATCGTGTCCGAAGTCTGGAAGCCGCTGCTGTTGCTGTTCGTCTGGGACGTCATCGTCACGGTCACCTATTACGTCCTGCCCTTCAAGGCGCCGTCGTTGCCGCTGACGCTGTTCGGCTCGGTCCTCGCGCTGTTCCTCGGCTTCCGCGACAATTCCGCCTATCAGCGCTGGTGGGAAGGGCGCGTGCTGTGGGGTGCGATGATCAACGCCTCGCGCAACCTCAGCCGCGAAGCGCGCAACTTCCTGCCCGTGGACGAAGCGCACGATCTGCGCCGGACGATCGTGCTGCGCCAGATCGCCTATGTGAACGCGCTGCGCTGCCAATTGCGCCGCCTGCCGGTCGATCAGGAGGTGATGCGCTTCCTGTCGAAGGGAGAGGCGGAGCCGGCGCTGGCGCGGACCAACATCGCCAACGGCCTGCTCGACGGCACCGGAAGGCGCATCGACGACGCCCGCCGCCGCGGCTGGATCGACACCATCCAGCAGACGCGGATGGAGGCGACGATGGTCGATATCGCCAATGCGCAAGGCGGCATGGAACGGCTCAAGAACACGCCGCTTCCTAACCAATACCGCTTCTTCCCGACGCTGTTCACGCACCTGTTCTGCGTGCTGCTGCCGATCGGGCTGGTCGAGACGCTGGGCTTCGCGACCCCGCTCGGCTCGACGGTCGCTGGCCTGATGTTTCTGGCCGTGCTCAGGATCGGTGACGATCTGGTCGATCCCTTCGCCAACACCGTCCACGACGTGCCGCTCACCGCGATGTGCCGCACGATCGAGATCGATCTGTTGCAGTCGATCGGCGACGCCGCTCCCGCTCCCGAGACGCCATACAAGGGCGTGCTGTGGTGATCGGCCTTGGGGCGGCAGGTAAAGGTCCTTAACGGACCGTTAGGGTCGATTGTAGCGGAACAACGGCAGTCGATCTGTCCTTTAACTGCCCAGAGCAGCAGTGAGAGGGACGTCGATGGGTCGATTGGACACGGATGCGGCGGCGGCGCGTAACCGGCCGCGTTTCAAGCTGTTTCAGCCCGCGACGATGGTCATCGACGGCCGTCTGACACGCGTCCACCTGCTCGATCTGTCGGCGAGCGGCGCGTTGATCCACCATGCGGCGCCCCCGCCCGCCGGCATCGTCGTGAAGCTGGAATGCGCCGGCCGCATGCGGATGGCGCGGATCGTCTGGTCGCAGGGAACCCGGTTCGGCATCTCGTTCGCGCTGCCGCTCAGCGATCATCAGGTGACCGATGCTCTCGCCCATCAGCGCGCCATGGTCGCCGCGCACGCTTCCCGACTGGGCGCGGTCGCCTGACCGGTCAGGCGGCGGCGTTGTCGATGCCCAGCTCGCCCAGCTTGCGGTACAGGGTCGATCGTCCGATCCCCAGCCGTCGCGCCACCTCGGTCATGCGACCGCGGTAATGACCGATGGCCAGGCGGATGACGTCGGCTTCGATATCGTCCAGCGGCCGCAGGTTGCCGTCCGGCCGGAACAGCGTGACGCCGCCGCCCGAAATGCTGGTGGCGCCGACCACCCCGGTCCGCCGGTCGCCCAGCGCCGCGATCTGCGGAAAGTCCGCCCGGGTCAGCGCCGCGCCCTCGCACAGCACCGCCGCCCGGAACAGCGCGTTCTGCAACTGGCGGACGTTGCCCGGCCAGTCATATTGCACCAGCAGCGCCAGTGCATCGTCGGTGATGCCCAGCGGCCGCAAGCCCGGCTGCTGCGCGATCCGCGCCAACAGGTGCCGGGTAAGCGCGGGCACGTCGCCCAAGCGTTCGCGCAGCGGCGGGATCGTCACCTGCACGACGTTGAGCCGGTAATACAGGTCCTCGCGGAACCGCCCCGCCTCGACCTCGTCGATCAGCTTCTTGTTGGTGGCGGCGATCACCCGCACGTCAACCTCGCGGGCATGCCGCGCGCCGATCGGCTGGATCTCACCCGATTGCAGCACGCGCAGCAGCTTGACCTGCGCCTCCAGCGGCATCTCGCCGACCTCGTCGAGCAGGATGGTGCCGCCGTCCGCTTCGGCGAAGCGTCCGATCTTGCGTTCGAACGCGCCGGTGAACGCGCCCTTCTCATGGCCGAACAATTCGGATTCGACGAGATTGGCGGGGATCGCCCCGCAATTCACCGTCACCATCGGTTTCTTGGATCGTGGGCTGGCGGCGTGGATCGCATCGGCGACCACCTCCTTGCCGACGCCGCTCTCGCCTTCGACCAGCACCGCGACCCGCGCCCGTGCGGCCTTGGCCGCGATCGCCAGCGCCGCCCGGAAATCCGGCGACGATCCGACGATCTCGTCGAACGCCAGCAATGCCGGGATCTTCTCCGTCAACGGCCGCAATTCGCCCGCGGCCGTCCCACCGACCGCGGCTTCCAGCGCGGCGAGCAGCCGTTCGGGGGCCAGCGGCTTGACCAGGAAATCGGTCGCCCCCGCCCGCATCGCGGCCACGGCATGCGCCACCGATCCGTTCGCGGTCAGCATCAGGATCGGCAGCGCCGGGCGCCGCTCGCGCAGTTCTGCGATCAACGGCCCGGCATCCGCCTCCGGCGCCCAATGGTCGAGCAGGATCGCGTCCAGCTGCATGCCGTCCTGCGTGCCGAGCTGCGCCAGCGCCATCTCGCCATCGGCGGCGAATATCGATCGCCAGCCCGCCCGTGCGGCCAGCGCCGACACCAAACGGCGCTGCGCAGGTTCGTCGTCGATCAGTAGAAGCAGGCGCTGGCCGTTGCGCGTCATGGTCTATCCCGTCCCGGTTCGGGGCACCTGATACAGGACGGCGGTAAAGGCGGGCTTAAGCCTGCCGCGGTTCGGCCTGCCTTGACGACGGCGCGGCTTTGCGGGCACGTATCCGCAGAAGGCGCCACGCGCCATGGGCAAGCAGGGGTAGGATGATGGCCGGCAACGGTGACATGAAGGCGCATGAATCGACCTATTCGAGCGTCACGGGCATGCTGAAGTGGGGCACGGTCGCCTGCGCGGTGATCGCCGCGCTGGTGATCTGGCTGATCTCCTAAGCGCCGCGGACATGAAGATCGCCGTCCTCAGCGAACATGCCGACGGCGAACGGCGCGTCGCCGCTACGCCGGAAACCGCCAGGAAATTCATCGCGCTGGGCGCGACGGTCGCGGTGGAGGCCGGTGCCGGCGATGCCGCCACCTATGCCGATCGGGCATATGAGGATGCGGGCGCGGCCGTCGCGGATCGCGCCGCGACGCTTGCCGGGGCGGACATCGTGCTCGGCGTCCAGGGACCCGATCCCGCCGGCCTTTCGGGCACCGCGCCCGGCGCCTGGATCGTCGCCGGCCTCAACCCCTTCGGCGAACGCGCCCGGGTCGATGCCTATGCCGCGGGCGGCTATGAGGCGCTGGCGATGGAATTCATGCCGCGGATCACGCGCGCGCAATCGATGGACATCCTCTCCTCGCAGTCCAACCTCGCCGGCTACAAGGCGGTGCTCGACGCAGCTTCCGAATATGGTCGCGCCTTTCCGATGATGATGACGGCGGCGGGCACGGTCTCGGCCGCCAAGGCGTTCGTGATGGGCGTCGGTGTCGCCGGGCTCCAGGCGATCGCCACCGCCCGCCGCCTGGGCGCGCAGGTATCCGCCACCGACGTGCGTTCCGCCACGCGCGAACAGATCCAGTCGCTGGGCGCCAAGCCGATCTTCGTCGAAAACGTGAAGGGGATCGAGGGCGAGGGCAGCGGCGGTTACGCTGGCGAGATGAGCGACGAATACAAGGCGGCACAGGCCGAACTCGTGTCCTCGCACATCGCCAAGCAGGATATCGTCATCACCACCGCCCTGATCCCGGGCCGGCCGGCCCCGCGGCTCGTCACCGATGCGCAGGTCGCCAGCATGAAGCCCGGCAGCGTCATCGTCGATCTCGCGGTGGAACAGGGCGGCAATGTCGAAGGCGCGGTCGCCGGCGAGGTCGTCGTACGCCACGGCGTCCGGATCGTCGGCCACCGCAACGTCGCATCGCGCTTGCCTGCGGACGCCTCGGCCTTGTTCAGCCGCAACCTCTACAACTTCCTGTCCACCTTCTGGGACAAGGATGCCGGGCGCCCCGTGCTGGACGACGAGATCGGCGACGCGATCCGCCTGACGCGGGGCGGGCAGGTGGTCAGTGCCCGTCTGCTCGGCGCGTGAACGGGCTGTCCTACACGACGCGACCGGGGCTATACCCACGGTGATGATCGTCACGGATGCACGCCATGATCGCGCCCACACTCGTTCGAACTTTGGGTACGGTGCGCGCAGGGGGTGCGTATCCCCAACTTGGTAAACTTCGGAGAGGACGGTACGCCGTCTATGGGCCGATGAGGAGCTGAACATGGACTTCGTGGCAATCCTGTCGATCTTCGTCATGGCGTGCTTTGTTGGATATTACGTGGTCTGGTCGGTGACGCCGGCGCTGCACACGCCGTTGATGGCGGTGACCAACGCGATTTCCTCGGTCATCATCGTCGGTGCGCTGATCGCGGGATCCGCGTCGGGCAGCGCATCGTCCAAATGGCTCGGCCTGCTCGGCGTCGTGCTCGCCAGCATCAACATCTTCGGCGGATTCGCGGTCACGCAGCGGATGCTCGCCATGTACAAGAAGAAGGATCGACCGGCGCCGGCGAAGCACTGACGTGCGGCATGCCGAAGCACGGTTGAATGGGGGATAGGATGGAACACGTGACCGCAGGCAGCTCGTTCGCTGCCCTCGCCTATCTGGTTGCCGGGGTGTGCTTCATCCTCGCGCTGCGCGGCCTGTCGTCGCCTATGTCCAGCCAGCGGGGCAACCGTTTCGGCATGATCGGCATGACGATCGCAGTGGTGACGACGCTGGTGACTCACGTGCCGATGCAGGCCGTGCAGCTGGTCCTGACCGGCCCGGCAGGCGCCGTTCCCGTCGACGGGCCGCTGCTGGCGCGGCTCGACCTCATCACCATCGTCGAACTGCTCGCCGCGATCGGCATCGGCGCGGTCATCGGTGTCGTCACCGCGCGGCGGATCGCGATGACCGACATGCCGCAGCTGGTCGCCGCCTTCCATAGTCTCGTCGGTCTGGCGGCGGTGCTGGTCGCGTGCGCGGCCTTCCTCAACCCGCTCGCCTTCGGCATCGCCGATATGGTCATTCCGATGATCGGCGATCCCTTCGCGGTGATCCGCCCGGTCAGCCGGATCGAGATGGGGCTGGGCGTCGCGATCGGCGCGATCACTTTCTCCGGCTCGGTCATCGCCTTCCTGAAGCTCAACGGCAACATGGGCGGCAAGCCGATCATGCTGCCTGGACGCCACGTCATCAACCTCGGCGTGCTCGCCGCGATCCTCATCCTGATCGCCTATTTCACGCAGGATCAGAGCGCGTGGATCTTCTGGACGATCACGATCCTCAGCTTCGCGATCGGCTTCCTGTTGATCATCCCGATCGGCGGTGCCGACATGCCGGTCGTCGTGTCGATGCTGAACAGCTATTCCGGCTGGGCCGCCGCGGCGATGGGCTTCACGCTGCACAACAGCGCGATGATCATCACCGGCGCGCTCGTCGGATCGTCGGGCGCGATCCTCAGCTATATCATGTGCCGCGCGATGAACCGCAGCTTCATCAGCGTGATCGCAGGGGGCTTCGGCGCGGCGAGCGACACCGTTGGCGGCGACGGCGCCAAGATCGACCGCCCGTGGAAGCGTGGCAGTGCCGAGGACGCGGCCTTCCTGATGAGCCAGGCCGAACAGGTCGTCATCGTGCCCGGTTACGGCATGGCAGTCGCACAGGCGCAGCACGTGCTGCGCGAGATGGGCGACAAGCTCAAGGAGCATGGCGTCCGCGTCAAATATGCGATTCACCCGGTCGCCGGTCGCATGCCCGGCCATATGAACGTGCTGCTCGCCGAGGCGAACGTCCCGTATGACGAGGTGTTCGAACTGGAGGATATCAACTCCGAATTCGCGCAGACCGACGTCGCCTTCGTCATCGGCGCCAACGACGTGACCAATCCGGCGGCGAAGACCGACAAGACCTCGCCCATTTACGGCATGCCGATCCTCGACGTCGAGAAGGCGAAGACCGTGTTGTTCATCAAACGCTCAATGGGTGGCGTCGGCTATGCCGGTGTCGACAACGATGTGTTCTACATGGACAATACGATGATGCTGCTCGCCGACGCCAAGAAAATGGTCGAAGAGATCGTCAAATCTTTGGACTGATCCATGGTATATCCGTTTTGGAGGTGATAATCTCCATTTCATGCTGTTGCGAGATGGTAAGCCGCTGAAATGGAGATGAATCGCCGCGCCGCCAACGGCGCGCGCCCTATCGTGGACCGATGGGGACTGCGACGCCTGCGATGGACGGAACCGGCGATCGGCGTTGCCGGAGCTATGCGACGGTGAAAGCCGCCATGGTGCTGATCGCCGACGGATCCGCCGACGGATCGGGCGACCAGGCGATCATCGCGGCGGACGGGCGATCGCTCCAGCGGGCGCCCTGGTCGCGTGCCGCGGCAATACTCGATGCCACTGCCGTCACACCGACGCTGGTCATCGAGGCGGAGGGTGTATCGGACGCGGTGCTGGACGAGGTGCTTCCGGCGATCGGCCGTTATCTGGCGACCACAGGGGCGGCAGCGGTAGTGGCCTTGTCCGTAGAACAGATCGACATCGTCGCCAGGCACCTCCTGAGCGAGCGGGCGCAGCTATTGTGTGGCGCCACCCTGGCCGAGCGGACGGCGGCCGTACGAAGCGCGACGACGAGCGCACGTCCGACGCTGCATGACAGCACGCCCAAGCGGGTCGAGACGGAACGTACGCCCTTCGATCATGGCAGCCCGCGGACCGAGCATGAGCTGCTCCGACGCTTAACGGATGGCGTCGCCCAGATTCGGCGCTACGCCGACGACCTGATCGGCAGCCCCGCGCCCGCCGTGCCGCTGGAGCTGGCCGACCGACGCAAGGACTTCCGCGCGGCGCAGGTGACCCCCACGCACGTCGTCCATGCCCGCGATGTCCGCCGCGTGATCTTTCATCGTCAGCAGCGCGCGAAATTCTTCGGCGGTTTCAGCGGCGAAGCGCTGTTCGAGGACCCCGCCTGGGACATGCTGCTCGATCTGTATGCCGCCGAACTGGAAGGGACGCAGGTCAGTGTGTCCAGCCTGTGCATCGCCGCCGGGGTGGCGCCGACCACGGCGCTGCGCTGGATCGCCAAGATGACCAGCCTCGACCTGTTCATCCGCCATCCCGATCCCGTCGATCGCCGCCGTGCGTTCATGGCATTGTCGCCGCAAGCGAGCAGCGCGATGCGCAGCTACATGACCGCCATCCACAAGGCCGACCTGGCGGGGTGATGCCTCCGACACGCGGCGCTTGCGGTTTGCGTCCGGGTTTGGCAGTGCACCGACATCCCGAAGGGGGCGCTTAGCTCAGCTGGTAGAGCGGCTCGTTTACACCGAGTAGGTCGGCGGTTCGAACCCGTCAGCGCCCACCATTTCCTCGTTTCATGCCGTGGCAGTGAGGGTTAGATACTCCCAAAAGGCGTGGAAAAGCGTCATGCTGGTTTCTCGCCCGCAATACTTCAGTCATCCCAGCGCAGGCAGGGACGGGGGTATTTGGGGGGTATCGATGTTGATCGCGGGTGTCGCGCTTTGGCGTGCTGAAGCCCGTGTTGCGAGCGGCATTGATGCGCTCCAGCCTTCCGCCGGAATGGCACCTTGGGCAGCGAGGTCGCGGGCCATGGTCGAATCGCTTACGTTGCTGCTCCCGTTCCGTTCCACAGCTAGATGCGCCGGAAACGACGGATCGCGATCGAGCTTTCAGTGCACATCCTGCGCTTGACCATGACGGCTTGGCGGCACGTCGACGACCTTGACGCACCGGCTCGCCTGGCGCTGCGCCGCCTATGGGCGCACTGCCCGGAGCATTGGCCGCTGGTTCAGTTCTGGGAAGGGCGCCGCGGCGGTCACGACTTCGGGCGTTCGCAGTCGATGATGGCTTCGTTCGACGGGATCATCCGCCAGTTGCGCCGGTCGGGCGCCTGGCGCGATATTTTAGCTGATTGGCGAGCCAACCTACCGACCTCGTTGAGCGAGGCAAGCAATGGATACCTAGAGGGCAATGCGCGTTCTGGCCTCGCCCGGGTAACCGGAAATCCTTCAGTAAGCCTGGTGTTGAGCATATGGACCCCCTTATTATACTTCTGGTGGTGCTGGTTGTGCTCCTTGGCGTAGCAGTGCGGATGGCCGGTGCGGAGAGCCGCCGACGTAAGCGCGCTTCTGCCGCGTATTTTCAACATCCACGGACCTCGAGGAGACGGCGGTAGCCGCCTTGCAGCAAGCGCTTTCAACGCAATCGAGTGTCGAGCCTACTCGGGAAGGTTGATGGCCAGTGACATCGCAATACGGACTGGCGCCAGTGGCATAACCACCGCGCAGGAACGTACGGGGAGTGCGGGGAGGTAAACCATATCGCTGCAATAGCAGGCCATCGTCACCTATATTGCAGTGTCCGGCCGTTCCAGGAAGGGACGCGGCATGGACGAGAGCCGTTGTGGACCCACAGGTTAGCGCCCATCTTGGAGGCACGCTTTGTCGGTCGGCTCGTCAACTCTTCCCCGACAAAGCGCCCACGGAAGCCGAAAGCGATGCACTGGCAGAACCTAAGCGTAAGCGAATGGATCATCGTTGCTGCGGGGACTGCCGCGGCGATCCTCTGTGCAGTGCCGCTGTTTCGCTTCGACAGGCAGCGAGAGGCGCATCGTCGCGACGCCGAGCATCGAGCATACTTTCAACAAGGCGGGTTGATCCGAACCCTGATGAGCCGGTGGGGCCGCGGCACGCCCAGGCTTACTGACCAGCGGCGCTCCACCGACGACCGATGAGTTGCCGGCGAGCCTTGCCGACCTGTCAGACGGCGATCAGAATCCCGTGCGTATCACTCTTCACCACCTTGAGCGCAGGTTGCTAAGGTCGGCGCGAACCCGTGGACGGAGCTGCGTCGAGCTTGACCTGCGGCTTGGCTGTTAAAGATGGAATAAGCTGAGGCGGCTTGTCGTCGATATAAAGCATGCCGCCACTGAGCGCTCGTTCAGAGGCAGGCTTCAGCCGCGCGTGCGCTTCGTCCGCCAGGACGGGTAACGGCGGCGGGCTGCCGTCAGGCCGGTTGCTGCCGAAAAGATCCGTTACATCGGATGCACCTAGCATCTCAATCCGATCGGCGCTGAGCCAAGGCGCGGGCTCAGAACCGATGTACGGTCGGGTGAACGCCCGAGGCGTTCCCCAAGCACCCTTCCAACGATAGAATATATGAGCACCTATGTTGGTGGCGCGCGTCAACGACGAGGCCCAATAGGGGACCACCCAGTCAGCATGGTAATGTGTTGCATTCCCTACTGCCTTGAACACGGCGCCGTTGAGCGCGGCCTTGGCAAGACGCTCAGCCCGAAGCCATCCTTGCTGCCCTATTTTGCGAGTGAGCGAACCGTCGCACGTGAAGGTAAACTGGCAACCAGTTTTTCGCTCCGAGCCCTGATAGATCACGCCGCATACAGTTCTTGGAAATGCGGGATTCCGCACCCTGTTTAGAACCACTTGCGCAACCGCCCGCTGGCCGTCGTCGGGTTCAGAAGCGGCTTCGAAGTAGATCGCCTCCGTGAGACAGCGCAGTGCACGCTCACCATCCGATGATGAAGTCACCATGTGGAACGGCGTTGCTGCGGGACCGACGTTCTCCATCGGGATCTGCTGCGCGTTCAACGCGATCGCTTCCTCGCGCGTGATCGGCAGGTACGCGACAGGCTCCACGGCCGGCGGTTCGGCGGGTAAGGCTTGCATCTCAGGCTGTTTGGTAAGGCTTGGCGAAGACACTGCCGCCTTCGACCGATGTTCAGCCTGCGGCGCATTTGAGCATCTGGACGCTGCTATGGCGAAGATGCTCGTCAAAACAACAAGCATAGCGGCAAGGCGTCTTGGATTTAACATACGGGCATACCGCACCTACCACGGGAGCCTCGGTTCGGTCTCTGTTATCAATGCCCCTTCCTGGGACAGATTTGCGGCGAGATACCCGCAACTGCTCACGGCCCGCCACGCCTCAGAAGCTATTGCGGATCACCCTCCACCACCTCTTGATGCGCTGCTATAGCGTCAGCTTCGACGATCGGCGCCACACTTCCGGATCAAACGGAAGCCGTCGGCGATCTCGGCGAGGTCGAGCCATGGCAGCAACATAGCGCCTGCCCTTCACCTGGGATGAATGCCCTTGCCGCTTCATCTTCGGTCATGGGATGGCCCTTTCCGTTCAGCGGCATCCGTCAAGATCCCTTAGGCGTTAGTTGGGCATCATGGGGCGGCCGAGCGCCTGTGCTGCCTCCGAACGATAGTCGCGTCATGAATGGCCGATACAGCGGGGGTTAACGGCTGACCTCCCATCTTGATCTAAGAAAGGCGATTGTATGGCTCATTTCGAGGATCGGGCAGCGGGTCGACAAACGTTCCCTGCTTCCACCAGCATAACGGACGTCAACGGCGACATGGTCGCCATATTTGGACCGGATCAGCGGATCGATCCGAAGCCAACAGGTCGGACGCAGTCCGTGCGGCCATCGAGCCGCCGAGGTATGATCATCGCCACCTTCCTTGGCGTAGCGGGATTAATGTTGGCAGCCGGCGTGGTCGGCGGGAAGAGCGTCCTGAACGCGGCGTCCTCCGGCGCCTCGGCAACGAGCGGCGTGTACAAAGCCGCCAATTTCCCGCTGCCCAATTCACGCCAAGAGGCGGCTCTCGCATCTCGAGTTCAGCGCAGCCCGGTCCTAGCCTTGAAGTCCGAACCCGAAAAAGGCGCCCCCACACCAGCGATTGCACCCATACAGCCTGTTACTGCATCAGCAACAACGGCTTCGGCACGCCAAAGCGCGGGCTCTGGCTTGGCAGACGCTGGTCTGCAGCCCGTCCCCGATGTGGTTCCTAGGCGTAGCGCAATATTCGTACAGAGTGCGGCGAGTGCGGATGTGGCCCGGCCTGCGGCAGTTGAGGACAGGCGCGCTAAATCCACGCCACCTATCGTCGGCCGACCAAGCTGTTCGCTAAACGGGTGTGTCGATCCTCGACTACCCTCTGACGAGCAAGAGGTTGCGAGTGCCTACCAGGAGGCGACGATCGCAGGGGTTCGTTCAAGAACCCTCCGCGATTATCGCGCTGAGTGGGTCCGTGCGCGTGGTTTGGCGTCAAAGCGACCGGCAGAAGCGGCAAGGATTTACGGAATGATCAAGTCAGCCCTCCGCCTTTTGGCAGCTGACCCAACGATCGACTAGAGGCCGTTCAGACGATGATCGCTTTTCGCCGAGAGACCCACGCGGCCTTCAACGCTGCACGTGGAGTTCCGCATCCAATTTATGCAATTGGTGACGTTCACGGGCGCTACGATTTGTTGCACGCACTGTTGGGCGAGATTCGGCGTGACGCTACCAACCGCCATCCAGGCCTGACGCCTACACTTGTGCTCCTCGGTGACTACATCGATCGCGGCCCTGCCTCGGCCAACGTGTTAGCAGCCCTGGTTTGGTTGCAGCGTTCCGCTGCGGTTGACGCAAGAATGCTACTGGGCAATCACGAAGCGATGCTGCTGGGCTTTTTAGAGCATCCAAGTGAGCACGGGCTTTGGCTATCCAGAGATGGCCGAACAACGATTCAATCTTACGGCGTGAACATACCCGACGATGCTGAGTTTGAAAAATCTTCATTCTTGACGAGCGTGCGTGATAGCCTGCTCGATGTCATGCCGATTTCCCACTATCGTTTCGTACAGAACCTTGAGCTCTACGTTGAATTCGGTGATTACGCGTTTGTTCACGCAGGCGTGGCGCCGGAGCTCCCGCTGGCCTTGCAAACACCTGATGATTTGCTTTGGATAAGGGATGAGTTCCTCGACCACCCTCGTCCTTTGCAATCTATCGTCGTGCATGGTCATACCTGGAAGAATGATCGACCAGAAATATTACCTCACCGGATCGGCATCGACACCGGGGCATATGAAACGGGAGTGCTGACAGCGTTGTATATCAGCGGGGATACGCTTGAGATTATCCAAGCAGTAGGGGCGGGTGGGCTCGCCCAGTACAAGGGCTGACGCTCTCAAACATCGACATTGATCTCCACAGTTTTGTCAGGCGCTGCCATCGCTTCTCCCGCGGCGGCGGGCGCAGTCTATCGGCTCCGAGCGCTTGGCGCGCATGCTGGAAAGGCGTCGAGCCATAGCGGCGACATAGCGCTTCGGTGCCGCGGGGTATTCCGACGCTCTTGGAGCAATCCCAACGACAGGGTCAGCGCCCACCAACCCCTTGAAATCACGCTTCGGCGGCGCCGAAGTCGGATCGCTGGCGACGTGGGCCTCCGCTGCCGCGGCGGTTGAGCGCCTGGCGAACGCGATCCAGCAGCTCGGCGCGGCGATACGGCTTGCTGAGCACGTCGGTCGCACGCTTGCGGGGGCCGTTGACCACCAGCTCTTCGTTGTAGCCGGTGGTGAGCAGCACCGAGACGGTCGGATCGCGCTCGATCACCGCGTCCGCGAGCATCAGTCCGTTCATGCCACCCGGCATCACCAGATCGGTGAACAGCAGGTCGATGTGGTCGCTGTCGTGCACCGATTCGAACGTCTTCAGTCCCTGTTCGCCGCTGATCGCCGTGGTGACCCGATAGCCGCCGCTGGTCAGGATTTCGCTGGCGAGTGCCAGCACTTCGTCATTATCCTCGACGATCAGGACGTGATCGACGTAGTCGCTCGACGGCGTCGGCGCGGCGGCGACGGACTCCGGCGAATCGTCGCGTGGCTGCACCTGGCCGGGACGTGCGATCGGGAAGACCATCTTGACCGCCGTGCCGCGCCCCGGCGCACTGTCGATCTCCAGACGGCCGCCCGACTGGCGCACGAAGCCACTGGCCATCGCCAGGCCGAGGCCCGTGCCCTGACCGACCCCCTTGGTGGTGAAGAACGGTTCGGTCGCGCGCTCCAGCACGTCGGGCGGCATGCCGGGCCCTTCGTCGCGCACTTCGAGCGTAACATAGTCGCCCGGCGTCAGATCGCGCGCATTGTCCTCGTCCAGCCGCAGCGGCAGGGTGGACACCGTCACGACGCCCCCGTCCGTCATCGCGTCGCGCGCATTGTTGACGATGTTGAGCAGCGCCATTTCGAGCTGGTCGGGATCGACCACGACATGCGGCAAGCCGCGTCGCAGGCTGAGATGCAGATCGACCCGCTTGTTGACCGAGCTTTCCATCACATCGCTGAAATCGGTGATGAGGTGGCTGAGGTCGACCGGCCGGGGTTCCAGCCGGGTCTTGCGGGCGAAGGCGAGCAATTGGCGCGTGAGCTTGGCGCCCCGTTCGGCGGCTGACTGCGCCGCGACGACGTAGCGCCGTGCGCGCTCGCTCTCCGTCACGGAGGCGAGCAGATCGAGGTTGCCGTTCACGACCTGCAAGAGATTGTTGAAATCGTGAGCGAGACCCGCGGTAAGCTGGCCGATCGATTCCATCTTCTGCGCCTGGCGATAGCTCTGTTCGGTATTGCGGCGGCGGGTGACGTCGAGCTGGCTGGCGAAGAAATACAGCAATTTGCCGCTGGTGTCATAGACCGGGCCGATGAACACCGCGTTCCAGAAGGGCGATCCGTCGCGGCGATAATTGAGCAGTTCGACCGCGATCGACTGGCGCGCGGCGACCGCGTCGCGCAGGTCGGCGACGACGTTGCGGTCGGTCTGCGCGCCTTGCAGGAAGCGGCAGTTGCGGCCGAGCACTTCCGATTCCTCGTATCCGGTCAGGTCGAGAAACGCCTTGTTGGCAAAGGCGATCGGATTGTCGGCCTCGTTGGGATCGGTCAGGATCATCGGCATCCGCGTCATTTCGATCGCGGCGAAGAACACGCTGCCACGATCGTCGAGGCCCGGACGGGTGATGGTGCTTTCGCGCCAGTGATGCAGCCCGGGACGGCCGATCGGATCGTCGTGACCGCTGTCGATCGTTCCGTCGGCGGGAACGCCCGTCACCCGATCGGCGGCCGCGCCCTGATCGTGTCCATCATCTTGATTTACCATGGCGAGGGTGCATGGCGCAGGGCCGCCGATGAGGCAAGCCGACGCGGCATCGCCTTCGGGCCAATGTGGGTCAATGTCGTCGTCGCGCGACGATTTCGGGATATCCGCGAACGGTAATGGCTATCACTGCCCCGCCTCGTCGCGGTATTTGATCTCGAGATAGCGACCGCGCGTCGCCAGGCTGTCGAGATCGTTCTGCGCGAGACGGGCCGTCATGTCGGCGATTTCCTGCTCGATCAGCCGCAAGCCGGCGACGAGTTCGGCGTCGGGTGTCTTGCCGTTGCGTTCGACGCGGCGCAGCGGTTCGGGAACGCGCGCATAATCGTTGACGAAGGCGGGCAGCTGTTCGCCGATAAGCCGCCGCACCTCATAGACTTCCTCTTCACGGCCCTCCAGCCGGCCGAGTTGCGGCGAGAGCGTTTCGAGCCGCAAGCCGATCTGATCGACCAGCCCGCGCGCCGGCGCCGGCAGGGCGGGACGCTGCGCCTCGAGCCAGCGTTCGGTCTTCGCGGGCAGGGCCTTGATGTCGACTTCGCGCAGCACCTTCTCGCTCGGCGCGCGCGACACCGGAGCGATCGCCATCATGATCGTCACCGCCGCCATCAGCAGCAACACGGCAAGCCCGCCGAACAGGCCGAGCGGCACGAACATGCCCGCGACCGCCGCCGCGATCAGGATGATCGCGTTGACGGCCATGATGAAGGCCAGCCGCGTGCCGACCCCCACCGCCTTGCGCTTCAGCCGCTTGCCATGCGCGCGATACTGGTCGCCGACCTGGCCGCGATAATCCTGGCTGATCCGCGCCATCGCGGCGCGTGCGCGTTCGATCTGCTGGTCGACCTCGGTCATGCGATCACACCGACTCCAGACGATATTGGTCGCTTGCCGGACCCTTCAGCGCGCCCTGGTTGGCGCCCTCGGCGCGGGCGATATAGCCCTTCGACTTCTCGACCTCGCTGCCGAGCGCGGTGACGGTCGTCTTCATCGAATCGAGCGCCTTCAGCTTGAACGTGTCGATCGCATCCATCGTGTCGTAGATGTTCTGGAAGGCGCGTTGCAGCGTCTCCAGCGGGATCGTTGATGCCGCCGCCTGTTCGTGGATCGCGGCGGTGTTGCTGCGGAGCAGCTTGCCGGTCGAATCGATGATGTTGGCGGTGGTCGTGTTGAGCTGGGTGATCGATTCGAGCACCAGCTTCTGGTTGGTCAGCGCCTGCGCCACCGTCACCGCGGTGCGCAGCGCCGACACCGTCGTGGTCGAAGCGCGATCGACGCCCTTCACGAGTTCGACGTTGTTCTTCTTGACGAGGTCGAGCGCCAGATAGCCCTGCACCGTCACCGCCATCTGCGTCAGCAGATCCTGCGTACGCTGGCGGGTGTAGAACAGCGCCGTCTCGCGGATCGCCTTCGCCTTGGCGGGATCGCTATGGTCGAGTTCGTTGGCCTTGTCCTCCAGCCGGGCGTCCATCGCCTTGCTGAGGTGGATCATCTGTTCGAGCCGGCCCATCGCGCTCCACAGATTGGCACGCTCGGTATCGATCGCGGCATTGTCCATCAACAGCTCGTCCTTGCCGCTGGCGAGGTTCTTCAGGATCGAGCTGATGTGGGTCTGCGACGATTGATAGCTGTCGAAATAATCGCGCATCTTCGACCCGAACGGGATGATGCCGAAGATCTTCTTGGGGCCGGACAGCGCGCCCTTGCGGCCGGGATCGAGGTCCTCGATCACCCGGCGCAGCTGCGCCAGATCGGCACCGACGCCGGTATCCTTGTCCATCGCGCGGATCGGGCGATCGAGGAAGCGGTTCGACTGGCCCGCCGCCTCGCGGATCTCCTTGGCGCCCATCGCGGTGATCGCATCGACGCGGCGGCCGAATTCGGGGCTGTTGACGT
>CAYQPM010000044.1:0-7178 GCA_964419295.1 uncultured Stakelama sp.
CGCATGGCGAGGTTGACGCCCCCGCCGCCCTGCGCGCTCCACGGCGTCAGGCGGACGGTGTCGTCGCGGCGGGAGGTGAGCAGCGCACCGCTGAGCGTGCCGATCGCCGCACCCGCGAGCACGTCGTGCACGTAATGTTTCGACGCCTCGACCCGCGCCAGCCCGACGAAGCTCGCGACGAGGAAGGCGGGGAGGCCGGCGTGCCAGCCGTAGCGTTTCTCCAGATTGGCGGCGGCGGCGAAGGAAACGGAGGTGTGGCCGGAGGGGAAGCTCCGATCGTCGCTGCCGTCGGGGCGGCGTTCGTGGATCAGCTCTTTCAGGACGAATGTGCCGCCGCCTGCCGCCGCCATGCTCTCCGCCGCCTGCACGTCGCCGCGCCAGTCGCCCTGCACCGCGGGTACGCCGAGCGCCGCACCGACGAGCGCATCGCGGGCGATGCCGCTGGCCCGATCCCAGCCGCGGTCGCTCGCCTGCGCGGCCATCGGGGTCAGCAGCGCCAGGGCGGCGAGGGGTAGACGAACACGCTTCATGTCTCGCTCTCCGATGTGCGGGCGGACGCCGCCTTGCCGGCCAGCCAATGGTAGAGGCTCGGCAGGAGCAGCAGCGTCAGGATGGTGGAGGTGACGATCCCGCCGATCACGACGGTCGCCAGCGGCCGCTGCACCTCGGCGCCGGCACCGGTGGCGATCGCCATCGGCACGAAGCCGATCGAGGCGACGAGTGCGGTCGACAATACCGGCCGCAACCGGTCGCGTGCGCCCTGCCGCACGGCGTCGTCGGTGGAGAGCGGCTCGCCGCCCTCGCGCCCGTCGCGCAGGCTGTTGATATGATCGATCAGCACCAGCCCGTTGAGCATCGCGATGCCGGACAGCGCGATGAAGCCGATCGCCGCGGTGATCGAGAACGGCATGCCGCGCAGCCACAGCGCCAGCACCCCGCCCGTCACCGCGAACGGGATGCCGGTATAGACGATCGCCGCCTCCTTGACGCTGCCGAGTGCGGCATAGACCAGCAGGAAGATCAGGATCAGCGCCGCCGGCACGACGATCGACAGGCGCTTCTGCGCCGCTTCGAGCTGGTGGAACTGGCCGCCGAATTCGATGCGATAGCCCGGTGGCAGCTTGACCCCCTGCGTCACTGCCGAACGCGCCTTCTCGACATAGCCGGCAAGGTCGCTGGTGTTGAGGTTGACCATCAGCGCGGCGCGACGCTTGCCGCCGTCGTGCAGGATCGGTTCGACCGCATGGATGCGGTGCAGCCGGGCGACGCGCGACAGCGGCACCATGCCGTAATCGCCGACGCGCAGCGGCAGCGCAAGGATTGCGGCGGGGTCGGCGCGCAGCGTTTCGGGCATGCGGACGACGATCATGTGCCGCGCCTCGCCTTCGGGAATGAAGCCCACCTCCGCCCCGGCGACGCCGTCGGTGATCGCGCTGTTGACCTCGGCGGTGCCCAATCCGAGGCGCAGCATCGCGGCATGATCCAGCTCGACGAGCAGGCTTTCGGGGCGGCCCGCCGTCTCGAATTCAACGCTTTCGGTGCCCGCCTGTTTCTGGAGGATCGCCTTGGCCTGTTTGGCCGCGCGTTCGAGCACGTCGTAATCCTCGCCGAAGATCTTGACCGACACGTCGGCGCGCACGCCCTCCAGCATCTCGTTGAAGCGCATCTCGATCGGCTGGGCGAACTCGAACGTCTGGCCGCGATAGACCTGCCGGCCGATGCGCTCGATCCCGGCGACCAGATCCTGCTTCGTCTTCGGCTTGCCGTCGCCCTGCGCCCAGTCCTTTTCCGGCGCGTAGAAGATGTAGAGGTCGTTCTCGTTCGGCGGCATCGGATCCGTCGCGACCTCGCTGGTGCCGATCCGCGAGAAGGTGTGGGTGATCTGCGGGAACTGGCGCCGGATCGCGCGCTCGGTCGCCGCCTCGATGGCGAGGCTGCGCTCGAGCGACATGCCGACCGGGCGATAGACCATCGCGGTGATCGCGCCCTCGTCGAGCTGGGGGGTGAATTGCGAACCCAGGCTGCGGAACAGCAGGTAGGTGACGGCGAGCAGCACCGCCGCGCCGATCGTCAGCCAGGCGGGATGCGCGATCGCCGTGTCGAGCGCCGGCGCATAGCCGCGTTCCGCATAGCCGATCAGGCCCGCCTGCCGCCCGTCCTCGGCCGGACGGTCCGGCGCGCGCAGCAGCCATGCGGACAGCGCGGGGACGATCGTGAAGGTCCAGATCAGCCCGGCGACGATCGCCAGCATCACCGCCTGCGCCATCGGCTGGAACAGCTTGCCCTCGACCCCGCCGAGGCTCAGCACGGGGACGTAGACGAGCGCGATGATCGCGATGCCGAACAGCGTCGGGCGCGCGACCAGCCGCGCCGCATCGGCGACCGTCTCGCGCCGCTCCTCCGCATCGAGCGCCTCGCCCTTGTCGCGACGCCGGGTGGCGAGCAGGCGCAGGCTGTTCTCGACCACGACGATCGATCCATCGACGATCAGCCCGAAGTCGAGCGCGCCGAGGCTCATCAGGTTTCCCGACAGGCCGATCGCGTTCATGCCGGTGACGGTGACGAGGAAGGCGAGCGGGATGACGACCGCGACGATCAGCGCCGCACGCCAATTGCCCATCACCAGCAGCAGCACGATCGCGACGAGCAGCGCGCCGACGCCCAGATTGTGTTCGACCGTCGCGATCGTCCGGTCGACCAGATCGGAACGGCTGTATTGCGGGTGGATGGCCATCCCCCTGGGCAGCGCCGCCTGGATGTCGGGCAACGCCTGTTCGGCGCGCAACGCTACCTCGCGGCTGTTCTGGCCGACCAGCATCATCACCGTGCCGAGCACCGTCTCGCGCCCGTTCTGCGTCGCCGCGCCCTGCCGCGGTGCCGATCCGATCACCACGTCGGCGAGATCGCGGACCTGGAGCGGCAGCACGCCGGCGGCGAACTTCACCGGGATGGCGCCGATCTGCGTCGCGTCCATCACCCGCGCGTCGGTGCGGACGGTCAGCCGCTCCGGACCCTGCGCGATGATGCCGCCGCCCGCATTCTCGACGTTCTTGCCCACCGCCTTCGCCAGTTCGGCGGCGGTGACGCCGTGCAGCGTCAGGCGGCGCGGGTCGGGCTGGACGACGAATTGCTGCTCGATGCCGCCGTTCGAATTGACGTCGGCGACGCCGGTAACCGCGCGCAGCATCGGACGGACGGTATATTCCTGCGCCTCGTACAGCTCCATCAACTGCCGCTGCGCGTCCATCCCCGCCGGCGGCTTGCGCCATTCGAGCGTGTAATAATAGATTTCGCCAAGGCCCGTGGTGATCGGCGCGAGCTGCGGCGATGCGCCGGTCGGCAACTGGTCGCGCACCGCCGCCAGCCGCTCGGTCACCAGCTGGCGCGCGCGCATCTGGTCGGTGCCGTCCTTGTACAGCAGGGTGACCTGGCTGAGCCCCGTCTTGGTCAGCGACCGGGTTTCGTCCAACCCCGGCTGCCCCGCCATCGCCCGCTCGATCGGCAGCGTGGCGAGCCGCTCGATCTCCTCGGGCGCCAGCGCGGGAACCATCGTGTTGATCTGCACCTGTACCCCGGTGATGTCGGGGATGGCATCGATCTTCAGCGTGGCGAAGGACCACAGGCCGATCGCCGCGACCAGCGCGGTGACCAGCGCCACGGCCAGCCGGTGCCGCGTGACGAGGTCGAGCAAGCGGGCGATCATCGGCCGAGTGCGGCCCCGCCGTTGAGCGCGCGCAATTGCAGCAGCGCCTCCAGCGCCTCGCGCCGCGTGTCGAGGATCGCCACCGTCGCATCGACATAGGCCTGCTGCATCTGCGTGTAGGTGGTGAGCGGGATCGCGCCCAGCCGGTAGTTGCGATCTGCTTCCTCGGCGGCTGCGGCGAACCGGCGTGACGATTCCCCGTCCCATTGCGCCAGCGCGCGGCGTTTGGCGTCATATTGCGCCGCCTGATCGAAGACGTCGCGCTGGATCCGGCGCTCGGCGGCGATCAGCGTGGCGTTCGCCTGCGCCTGGCGACCCTGTTCGGCGGCGACCTCGCCTGCCTGGCGGTTCCACAAGGGCAAAGTCGTCGACAGGCGCACACCGTAGTTGGTCTCGCGAATGTCCGAGCGGGCGTGATCGTAATAGGGCCCGACGCTGACCACCGGGATGCGACTCTTGCGGGCGAGGTCGACGCGCAGCCCCTGCTGTTCGAATTGCGCGCGCAGCGATTGCAGCTCGAAATTGTTGGTCGCCGCCTGTGCCGCCAGCGCCGTCCCCGATGGCAGGTCGGGCAGCGTCATGTCCGGCCGCACGATACGGATCCGCGCCGCGAACGGCGTCCCGCGCAACTGGTTGAGTTCGTACAGGATCGAATTGGCCTCGGCGTCCGCGGTCGCGGCGGTGCGCTCGGCGCTGATCGCATCGGCCTGCAACGCAGCCGCTTCGAGCTGCGGCGCCGGGCCGGCGGGATCGCGCGATACGATCACCCGCGCCAGCGTTCGCATCCGCGCCGCGACGGTGCGCGCCGCGCTCGCCTTTTCATCGGCGGCGAACAGGCCGTAGCCGAGCGACCGGACACGCGCCGTCAGCGTCGCGTCGAATTGCTGCAATCCGATCCGCGCCAGCGCGATCTGGCGTTCGGCGATGGCGCGGCGCAGTGCGATCCGGCCGCCGAACTCGATCGGCTGTACGACCGACACGGCATAGGTCTGGCCATCGCCCAGTGGTGCGCCGGTGCCGGGATCGGTGGCGCGACGTTCGCCGAATTCCACCACCGCCTCGGGATCGGCCCAGCGTCCGGCGGCGGCCCGTTCGGTGCCCGCAGCCTCGATCTGGCGCTGGTAATATTGCCGTTCGGGATTGTTGGCGACGACATCCTGCGCCAGCCGGTCGAGCGAGATCGTGGCCGCGTCCTGCGCCGGGGCCGCCACCGGTATGGTCAAGGTCAGCACGGTCAGCAGTGCCCATCGCGTCATCGTCATCGTGCACACCCGTTCCGGACCCAACGGGCCGATAACCCGCCACATGGGGATGCGCGACTAAATCCCAGTTCAGACTCTGAACTGCTATTCAGTTGACGCGATGGGCAGGGCAGGGCGAACAGGGGAGGTGACGCACATCCTGCTCATCGAGGACGACGCGGGCACCGCGAACGAGATCGCGCTGGAACTTGCCGCGGCGGGGCACGTCGTCACGCACCGCGCGCTGATCGGCGAGGCGCTGGCGGTCACGCGATCAAGCCTGATCGACCTGTTGATCGTCGATCGGCAATTGCCCGACGGCGAGGGCCTCGACCTGATCGCGGCGTTGCGTGGCGAAGGCCTCCGCACGCCGGCGCTGGTGCTCAGCGCGCTCGGCAGCCTCGACGATCGGGTGCGGGGCCTGCGCGCGGGCGGCGACGATTACCTGCCCAAGCCGTTCGCGCTCGTCGAACTGGTCGCGCGCGTCGAGGCGCTGTTGCGCCGCCCCAACGAAACGCGCGAGACGCGGCTGATCGTCGGGCCGCTCGATCTCGATCTGCTCGCCGGCACCGCGACGCGCGCCGGCCGGCCGCTCGACCTGCTGCCGCGCGAGCTGAAGCTGCTCGACTATCTGGTGCGCCGACCGGGCCGGATCGTGACGCGCTCGATGCTGCTCCAGGACGTGTGGGGCTATAATTTCGAACCCAACAGCAATGTGGTCGACGTGCATATCGGCCGGCTGCGCCGCAAGGTGGATGCCGACGGCGAGACGCCGTTGATCCGCAACGTGCGCGGCCAGGGCTATGTCTTCGATGTTCCGGCCTGATCCCCGCACCCGCGCGACGCTGCGCTGGGGCGGCGCGATCGCGGCGTTGCTGGTCGTCCAGTCGCTGGTCGCCGCCGCGATCTTCTGGACGCTCGTCAACGCGAGCCATCGCCGCGAGGTGGAGGATGCGCTCGCCGCCGATTGCGGCTTCTTCGCGCGCACCCCGCCCGCCGAGCGGCGCGAAGAGCTGCGCGAGATGCTGACCCGCGACATCCATCGCGACCGCTTCCTGGCGTTGTTCGACGCGCGCGGGCGACTGATCGACGGCAACGTCGCCCGCCTGCCGAAGCTGCCGGTGGAGCAAGCCAGAAGCGTCGTCGCCTCCGTCCTGCCGACCGAACTTCCCGGCAAGACCGTCGATACCGCGCGCTTGGCATTGTGTCCGCTGCCCGGCGGCGAGCGGTTGCTGACCGGGTTCGACCTCGACGATACCGAGGATGCGCTGCGGATGGCGGAACGGGCGCTGCTGCTCGGCCTGGTCCCGGGGCTGGCGCTCGCGGTCGCGTTCGGGCTGGTCGCCGGGCGACGCGCGGCGCGGCAGGTCGACACGGTGCGGCAGGTGACGCAGCGGATCGTCGCGGGCGCGCTCGACGAACGGCTGCTCGTGCCCGCCCGGCCCGACAGCTTCGGGCTGCTCGCCGTGCACATCAATGCGATGCTCGATCGGCTCCAGATGCTGGTCGCCGATGTGCGCGGGGTGGGCGACGACATCGCGCACCAATTGCGTACGCCGCTGACGCGCCTGCGCGCGCGGATCGATCGCGGCATGCGCGACGCGCCGGACGTCGCCGCGTTTCAGGCGACCGCCGAGGCGGCGCTGGTGGAGATCGACCAATTGCTCGGCATCGTCGCGGCGTTGCTGCGCCTGCGCGAACTGGGCGATCACGCGCGCCGCAGCCGCTTTGCCCCGGTCGATCTGGCGCGGATCGCGACTGATGCCTGCGACCTGTACCGCCCGATCGCCGAGGATCGCGGCATCGATCTCCACTGCGACATCGCCACCGACGCCATGGTCGAGGGCGACGCCAGCCTGCTGATCGAGGCGCTGTCCAACCTGATCGACAATGCGATCAAATTCGGTCCTCCGCGTGGCCACGTGACCGTATCGCTGCGTTCCGCGGTGGAGGGCATCGTCGTCGCGGTCGCGGACGACGGCGACGGCATACCCATGGCCGAGCGCGGACTCGTCACGCAGCGTTTCTATCGTGGGCGTCAGGATTGCGCGGGCGCGGGACTGGGGCTCAGCCTGGTGCAGGCGATCGCGGATCTGCACGGCTTCACCTTGCGCTTTGCCGACCGGAGCAGCGCGGTGGCGCTGATCGCGCCGGCTATCGCGCGCCGATACTGAACGCGAATTTAGACAACCGAGCGGCGCATCGCACGTTCGTCGTTCGCCATCCCGTCCGGT
>CAYQPM010000044.1:7278-16023 GCA_964419295.1 uncultured Stakelama sp.
AATTTAGACAACCGAGCGGCGCATCGCACGTTCGTCGTTCGCCATCCCGTCCGGTCGATCCGATGCCGGACAGGATCATCGAAAGGACGACCCATGCCCATCTCCCTCCTCCGCGTCGGACTGATCGCCGGTGCCATGACCATCGCCGCGCCAGCCTTCGCGCAAGCCGCGCCCGCCGGATCCTTCCCGCTGAACAGCGTCAGCGACCGGGTGCATGGTGGCCCGCAGGGTGCCGACCAGCGCGCCTCGATCCAGGCGCTGCAACAGACGCTGACCGAGTTGCAGCAGCTCCAGTTGCAGACCAAGCAGGCGCATTGGAACGTGTCGGGCACATTGTTCTACCCGCTGCACGAGCTGTTGCAGGAGCATTATGAAGGCGTCGCCAAGTATGCCGACGAGGTCGCGGAGCGTCTGCTTGCAATCGGCGTTTCGTCCGACGGGCGGGCCAATACGATCGTCCGCACCAGCCGCATCCCGGAATTTCCCGGCGGCTTCGTCGACGATGCGCAGGTGATCGGCTGGTTCGCCCGCAACTACAAGGTCACCAGCGACGAGATCGGGCAGGGGATCAAGGCCAGCGAAGACAAGGATCCGACGACGTCCAACCTGTTGCAGGAGGTGCAGCATGCGATCGACAAATATCAGTGGCAGATGCGCGCGATGATCCAGCCGGCGCCGACCGATCCCAACACGGGCGCGGATATCAACGCCGGCCGGCCGGTGGCGGTGATGACGGCGGGGTCGACCGGTGGCAGCTGAGCGGCCCCGCCCACGTCACGCCGGATATGCGCTGGTCATCCTTGCGGGGGTGACCGGCTGCGTGCCCGGCGGTCACGTCCGGCCACCCGCCCCATCCGGTGGGCCCGTGTTCGATCCGATCGCCTTCTTCGCCGGGCGGACGCACGGCACCGGAACCCTGAACGTCCTGTTCTCCAAGGCGCAGCACACCGATGTGCGCGGCGTCGGTGCGGTCACGGCGCCGGGTGAGATCACGCTGGATCAGGACGTCGTGCAGGGGCAGGGCCCGGCGAAGCACCGCACGTGGCGGCTGCGACGTGTGGGGACGCTGCGCTATGTCGGCACGCTGACTGACGCGATCGGCCCCGTCGAAGCGGACGTGAGCGGCAACATGTTGCATATCGCCTTCGCAATGAAGGGAGGGCTGCGGGCGGAGCAGCGCCTCTATCTGCAACCCGGTGGGCAGGTCGCACTCAACCGAATGACCGTACGTAAGCTGGGTATAGTTGTAGCCAATCTCGACGAACGGATCGAGCGCGTGACGCGGCCCTGAACGCAGCCGGCGACGTCGCGACGCTAGCCGGGTGGATCACAGCCGTCATAGCAGCGACCGGCTGGTTCGATATTCGGGGCCTGATGGCTCTGGAATGCGCATGCACTCCGCTGGCTGGGTGGCAGGTTTTCGCAATCCAGGCTGATCCGCGGCACCGGCGAGTGATCAACGTCGCCCGCATCCAACGCAACTCGGCCGAGGAAAGCGCCTCCACCGCCTTCGTCTCCGCCATCGCCCTCGCCGCCACTATACCTCTTGGCTGTGATCAACGAGCTTCGATCCCGAGTTTCGCGCGAATTGCCCGGTGCCGCCGTCCAGCGCACGCCCGGGGCGGCTGCGGGGTAGCGCCAGCGGTCACCCCGCCGCTTCCAGCTCGCGCAGGCTGCGGCCCTGGGTCTCGCGACCGGCGCGGGCGATCAGCACGCTCGACAAACCCATCGGCACCAGCAGTGCCGCCGCCGCGCCGCCCAGCGTCGGGATCAGCCCGGCGAACGCGGCGAGTTGCACCGCGACACCGCCGAACTTGCTGCTGCCGGCGACAAGGCCGGTGGCACGCGCGCGCACGCCGAGCGGGTAGTTCTCCGCCGCATAGGGCAGCAGCACCGCGATCAGGCCGTTGGTGCCGACCACCAGCAGCGCGATCACCGCGATCAGCACCGGTGGCTGCGACAGGATCCGGGCGGGCAGCAGCGCGCCGAACAGCCCCGCCAGCGTCAGCAGCACGGTGACGATCAGCGTGCCCTTGCTGCTCCACCGGCTGTAGAGCCAGGCCGCGATCATGATCGTCGGCAGCGCGATCAGCGCCGAACTGGCGATGATCCCGCTGGCGATGCCCGCGCTGAACCCACGCTCCTGCAAATCCGACGGCAACCAGAGCAACAGCCCGAAATTGACGAGGCTCCATGCAAGGGCGGTGGTGACCAGCGCCACCGTCAGCGCCCGCGTCTGCATCGGTTCAGCACCCGCCGCCGCCGCCACCGCCTCCGGACGATCCGGACGGCGAACGATGCCGAAGCGTCGCGCCATGTCGGCAAGCTCGGCATGCATTCCGCGTTCGAGGAGAAACCGTGGCGATTCGGGAATCCAGCGCGCCATCGCCAGCAACAGCAGGCCGGTGGGGAAGCCCTGCAGCCACAGGCTGCGCCAGCCGAACAGGGGCTCGAACAGGTGCGCGGCGCCGCTCGCCGCCAGATAACCGCCGACCAGCCCGGTGCCGCCGACCAGCACCAGCACCCGGCTGCGATACCGTGGGGGCATGATCTCGGCGAGCAGCGCGTAGACGACCGGCAGCATCCCGCCGGCCGAACATCCCATCAGGAAACACATCACCAGGTTCCATCCGAACGCCGGCATCGCACCGCAGATCGAGGTCGACACGAACAGGATCGTGGACAGCAGGATCGACACCCGCCGCCCGTAGATATCGGCAAGCCAGCCCCAGACGAAGGACCCGACGGTGGTCCCGGTCAGCGCCACGAACGGCAGCAGGGCGGCGGTCGATTTCGCGATGCCGTACTCGCCGCGCATGCCGGGCAGCACGAAGCCGAGCGTGGCGGGCTTCATCGTGTCGATGATCAGGCCGAGCGTCAGCACGACCAGCACCGCCGCGTGCGAACGGGTCAGCGGCGTCGCGTCCGGTGCCTCGAACGCGGTTCCGGCGTTCGCATCGTGGGCAGGGCGTTGCACTGGCAAGGCACCGACGATCGCCGCGGGAACGCCGACGCCGATCAGCGCCATGCCAAGGTACATCCACCCGTCCATCGCCATGCCCGACAGGTGGTTGCCCATGGTATGCGCCATCGCCAGCATCGGCATGTGCAGCAGCACGCCCAGACTGATCGCGCCGCATCCGGCCCAGAACAGGGGCCATCGCGGGCCGATGATCGATTCGCGCCCGCCGCCGTTCCCCGCCGCCATCCGCCGCCCCCATTTCCCTTGCAGGCGCCTACTACTTTATAGGCCATCGTAAGCAATGCCGGGCGCAGGCAATGCGGTCTTCCACGCATGTCGGCGGATCGTGTACGCCGTCGCGGCCGGGAAACTGCCGAAGCATAAACAGGAGACACGATGCGCCCGCGAGACATCGCACCATGATCCCGACGGATGCCGGTGCCGGGCGCCGCGTCGCGCGGCACAGCGTCGGTGACGAGCGCCAGCCGCTCGCGGTCGTCGATGGCTTCGCGGCCGATCCCGATGCGCTGCGCGCCGCGGCGATGGCGGCCGCGTTCGCGCCGGCGGGGCAGCATTATCCCGGCCTGCGCGCGCCGCTGCCGCCCGATTACCTGCGACAACACCTGCCGGTGATCGCCGAGGCCATGGGCCGGGCGTTCGGGCGATTCCGCCGGCTGCACGTGATCGATGCGAGCTTCTCGATCGTCACCACGCCGCCCGATGCGCTCCACCCGCGTCAGCGGCTGCCGCACGTCGATGCCTATGGCGCCGAACGGATCGCGCTGGTGCATTACCTCAGCCCGACGGCGGTCGACGGCACCGCTTTCTATCGCCACCGCGCCACCGGCTACGAAACGGTCGATGCGGCGCGCGCACCCGGCTTTTTCGCGACGCTGGATGACGAACTGGCGGCCGATCCCCCGGTGGCCGCCTATATCGCCGGTGACACCGCGCAGTTCGCGTGCATCGACCGCGTCGCCGCGGCGTACAACCGCGCCGTCGTCTATCGCAGCTTTGCGCTGCACAGCGGCGCGATCGGCCCCGGCGCGACGCTGTCCGTCGACCCCGCGACCGGGCGGCTGACCATCACCGGATTCCTTGCCATGGAATGATCGCTTGTACCCCGGTCGACGGGTTGGTTACCCTGACCATGCAAAAGGATAGGGGGGAGAGGGTGGCAGTGGCGCAGCATTGGCGGAACGGGCGGCCGACGCGCCGCGCGGTGATCGGCGGCTTGACCGGCGCCATGGTTGCAGAGGGCATCGGCCGCGCCGTACCGCGCGATCGGGAGGAACCGGATTTCGGGCCGAACGTCTTCCTCGTCGATCCCGCGATGTCCGCCGCCACGGTCCAGGCGCGGGTCGATGCGATCTTCCGCCAGCAGGAACGCGCGCATTTCACCGACGCGCGCCACGCCATCCTGTTCCGGCCCGGCCACTATGCTGTCGACGTCAACGTCGGCTTCTTCACCCAGGTCGCGGGCCTCGGCCGCCTGCCCGGCGATGTCACGATCACGGGCCATGTCCATGCCGAGGCGGACTGGGCGAACGGCATGGCTCTGGTCAATTTCTGGCGCAGCGTCGAAAACTGCGCGGTGCGCCCGCCAGACGGCCGCGACCGCTGGGCGGTGTCGCAGGCGGCACCCTATCGCCGTGTGCATCTGTCCGGCGACCTCGCGCTCGACGACGGCGGCTGGTCGAGCGGCGGGTTCATGGCGGATTGCCGGATCGACGGCGTCGTCCGTTCCGGCAGCCAGCAGCAATGGTTCACCCGTAACACGCAGATGGCGGGCTGGCAGGGATCGAACTGGAACATGATGTTCATGGGCGTGCCCGGCGCGCCGGCGACGAGCTTTCCCGAACCGCCCTTCACCACGCTTCCCTCGGTGCCGGTGATCCGTGAAAAGCCGATGCTCACCATCACTGCCGAAGGCGCATGGCAGGTCGTCGTCCCCGATTTGCGGCGCGACGCCGTCGGTCCGGGCTGGGGTGCCGACACGGGTGGCCGCGCGATACCGCTGGCGCAGTTCCTGATCGCGCGACCCGACATGCCGGCAGTGCATATCGAGGCCGCGTTGGCAAAGGGGCGCCATGTGCTGTTCACCCCAGGCGTCTACCGCCTGCGCCGGCCGCTGCGGGTCACCCGGCCCGGCACGGTGCTGCTCGGGCTGGGACTGGCGACGCTGCTGGCGGAGGGCGGCGCGCCGGCGATCACGGTCGCCGATGTCGGCGGCGTCAGCATCGCCGGGCTGCTGATCGACGCCGGGCCGACCCGGTCGCCGGTGCTTGTCCAGATCGGTCCGCGCGGGGCCAGCCGGGATCATCGCGCCGATCCGACGCTGCTCGCCGACCTGTTCTTCCGCGTCGGCGGCGCCGCTGTCGGCAACGCCGACACCTGTCTCGAGATCAACAGCTCCCATGTCATCGGCGACCATTTGTGGATCTGGCGCGCCGACCATGGCGATCGCGAAGGCGGCCGCGTCCATGTCGGCTGGAACGAAAGCGTCGGCCGGCAGGGATTGGTCGTCAACGGCAACGATGTGACGCTGTACGGCCTGTTCGTCGAACATTTCGAAAACTATCAGACGCTTTGGAACGGCGAAGGCGGTCGCACCTACTTCTACCAGAACGAGCTGCCGTACGACCCGCCGAGCCAGGCCGACTATATGGCCGGCACGACGCGGGGCTGGGCGGCATACAAGGTCGCGGACTCGGTCAGGACGCATCAGGCGACCGGCATGGGCATCTACGCCAATTTCACCGCCGACCCGCGCATCGTGCTGGAAAGCGCGGTGGAGGTGCCCGATCGGCCGGGCGTCCGCGTTGCCGACGTGACCACCATATCGCTGGGCGGCGGGAAGGGGGTGATCGCGCACCCGGTCAACGGCGCAGGCGCCGCGGCCCGGCCCGGCGCGATCCGCCAGACCCTGCGGCGCTACCCGGCCGGTCCTGCGCCGCGATGATGCTGCTCGCGCTGATCGCCGCCCCGATCGGGCAAGCCGCAGAACCTCCGCGCGCCGCGGTGACGCTGGGCGCGGCCGATCATCGGGTCGACCGGCCGATCGCCGTGCCGCCCGGCCGCCCGACCTTCGCCGACGAATTCCGCGGGCGCAGGGTCGACGCCCGCAAGTGGCAATTCGACAGGTCGCGCAACGCACAGGGCTGGTTCAACCACGAACGTCAATATTACGGGCCTGACAACGCACGGATCGTCGATGGTGCGCTGGTGATCGAGGCGCGGCGCGAGACGCTGACGAAGGATCGTGTCGCGGACTGGGGCGGACAGGCCTATACGTCCGCCAAGCTCGTCAGCCGCCGCGCGTTCGGCTATGGTTTCTACGAAGTGCGCGCACGCCTGCCCTGCGGGCGGGGCACGTGGCCGGCGATATGGATGCTGCCGGCGACCGGCACCTGGCCGGCGATGGGCGAGATCGATATCATGGAGATGGTCGGCTGGGATCCGAACGTCGTGCATGCGACGCTGCACACCGAAGCGTTCAACCATGCACGTGGCACCCAGCGCGGCGCCGAGGTGACGGTATCGACCGCGTGTACCGCCTTTCACCGCTACCAGCTCGACTGGCGGCGGGACGCGATCCTGATCGGCATCGACGGCCGCGCCTATATGCGGGTGGCGAACGACCAGCCGGGTGGCACCGCGGCCTGGCCCTTCGTGCGTCCGTACCAGCTGATCCTAAACCTCGCGGTCGGCGGCGACTGGGGCGGCGCGCGCGGGATCGACGATACGGCGCTGCCGCAGCGTCTGGCGATCGACTACGTCCGCTACTGGCGACCCTAGACGTTCGACGCCGCGCCCCTTGCGCCGAGCATGCCCGCGGCGATCACGCTGCCGCTGAGCAGCAGACCATGGTGGCGACCCGCACCAGCGCGACGCATTCGACGGCATCGCCTGTCCGACCGGCCGCGCAGCTCACGGCTTCATCGTTGCGGCCTCCAGCGTCGCCGACGACACCATCGTCCGATCGGTCGCGTCATGCGCCAGCGCCACCCGATAGCGCCCGGCATCGATCCTCCAGCCCGGCAGCTTCACGTCATAATCGGCGACGATCCGCGGCTCGGCGGTCAGCGTGACCCGTCGCGTCTCGCCGGGCGCGAGCGTCACGCGCTCGAACGCGGCCAGCCGCATCGGCGCGGATCCGCCGTCGCGCGCCACGTACATCTGCGGCACGTCGGCACCCGCGCGCGCGCCGGTGTTCACCACGTCGAACGTCACGCGCAACGTGCGACCACCGGTCACCACCGGATTGCGATAGGCGAAGCGGGTGTAGCTGAGGCCATACCCGAACGGGAACAGCGGCGTCATCGCCTTCTTCTCGTACCAGCGATAGCCGACATCGGCGCCCTCGATGTAATCGATCGGGAAGCTCTGGGGTGCGCGGCCCGCGTTCGCGCCGGGATCCGCCGCCGCCGCGACCTCCTGTGCGGTCAGGCGGTCGAGGCCGACGGGGCGTGACCGGACCGGCTGCGATGCATCGGCGGGAAAGGTGATCGGCAAGCGGCCGGACGGATTGACCTTGCCAGTCAGGATGTCGGCGATGGCCTCGCCGCCCCGCTGCCCCGGATACCAGGCCTGCACCACCGCTGGCACCTGCTTCAGCCACGGCATTAAGACCGGGCCGCCGGTTTCCATCACCGCGATCGTGTGCGGCTGCGCGGTCGCAATGGCGGCGATCAGCGCGTCCTGATGATCGGGCAGGCGCAACGTCGGCACGTCGTCCGCCTCGGTCGTCCATTGCGTCGCGAAGACGATCGCGAGGTCGGCGGCCTTGGCGGCGGCGACGGTCGCGTTGAGGTTGCGTCCGTCGACCCAGGTCACCTGCGCGCCCGGCAGTGCCTTGCGCAGCGCCAGCAGGGGCGACGATGCGTGGTAGGTTATCCGGGCGAACGACGCCGACCCGCCATAGGCAAGCGGGATCTCGACCGGTGCGCCGCCGACCGAGCGGACCTGCGACGAGCCGCCACCCGACAGCACGCCGACATCGGCATTGCCGCCGATCACCACGATACGGCGGGCCGTGCGCGTGATCGGCAACAGGTCGCCGTCGTTCTTCAACAATACGATGCCGGCTTCGATCGCGCGCTGCGCGACATCGGCGTTGCGCGTGTAATCGGGCGCAAGCGCGGTGGTCGGCGTCGGCGTGTCATATGCACCGGTTTCGATGAGGCCGGTCAGATAGCGCGCGACCATGTCGTCGAGCCGCCGCTGCGACACGCCACCCTTGTCGATGGCCGCCTTCAGCGGCGCAGCGAAATAGGGCGCCTTGTCCAGCTCCTGCCCGGATTGCTGATCGAGCCCGGCATTCGCCGCCTTGGCCGTGGAATGCACCGCCCCCCAGTCGCTCATCACCCAGCCGCCATAGCCCCAGTCGCGCTTCAGCACGTCGTTGAGCAGATGGTCGTTCTCGCACGCCCAATCGCCATTGACCTTGTTATAGGCGCACATCACCGATCCGGGCCGGCCGCGCTCGATCGCGATCTCGAACGCCAGCAGGTCGCTCATCCGGAAAGCCGCCTCGCCGATCCGCGCGTCGGCGATCATCCGTCCGGTCTCCTGCGCATTGAGCGCGAAATGCTTGACGGTCGAGACGATGCGGTTGCTCTGCACGCCCGCGATGTGCGCCCCGGCCATGGTGCCGGCCAGCAGCGGGTCTTCGCCGAGATATTCGAAGTTGCGGCCGTTCCATGGATCGCGGGTCAGGTTGACGCCGCCGGCGAGCAGGACGTTGAAGCGCTTCGCCCGCGCCTCGCTGCCGATCATCGCGC
>CAYQPM010000045.1:0-15954 GCA_964419295.1 uncultured Stakelama sp.
ATGCCGAGGTCGCGCGCCGCCTTGATGACGTTGCGCACGCCGACCTCCTGCGTCAGCCGGGCGGCGACGACGTTGGACGAGCGGGCGAAGGCGCGGCGCAGCGGGATCTGGCCGAGGTAGCGGCCATCGTCGTTCTTGGGCTTCCACCCGGCGATCTCGACCGGATTGTCGTCGGCCATGGTGTCGGGCGTCTTGCCCGCGCGCATCGCCGCCAGATAGACGAACAGCTTGAAGGTCGAGCCGGGCTGGCGGCGCGCCTGAGTCGCGCGGTTGAACGGGCTTTTGCCGTAATCCTTGCCGCCGACCATCGCGACGACGCGGCCGTCGCGGTGCATCGCGACGATCGCCACCTGCGCCTGACGCAGCCCCGCCTGGCGGACGACGCGTTCGGCGGTGCGTTGCAGGCGCCGGTCGAGCGTGGTCTTCACCGTCGCCTCGGTCTTGATCTCGCCGGCCTGGTCGCGCGCCTCGGGCAGGACCCAGTCGGCGAAATAGGTGCCGCTGGGCAATTGCGTCGGCCGGCTCGCCAGCACGCGCTGCGGCTGGACGTCGGCGGCCTCCGCCTTGGTGAGGAAGCCGGCGTCGGCCATGGCGCGGACCACGACCATCTCGCGCTTGCGGGCGCCTTCGAGGTTGCCGGTGGGCGCGAGGCGCGAGGGCGCCTTGACCAGCCCGGCCAGCATCGCCGCCTGGCCGATGTTCATCTTGTCGGGTTCGCGGCCGAAATAATGGACCGAGGCGGCGCGCAGGCCATAGACGTTGTCGCCGAAATAGACGTTCGACAGGTAGCGCGACAGGATCTCGTCCTTGGTCAGCCACGCCTCGAGCCAGAACGAGATCATCACTTCGCGGATCTTGCGCGCGGCGGTGCGGTCCGAATCGAGGAAGGCGTTCTTGGCGAGCTGTTGCGTGATCGTGCTGCCGCCTTCGCGCACCCCGCCCGAACCGACATTGTGGACGAAGGCGCGCAGGATGCCGCGCGGATCGATGCCCCAGTGCGAATAGAAGCGCCGATCCTCGATCGCGAGAAACGCCTGCGTCACGTGCGGCGGCAGCTTGGCGGCATCGACCGGCTTGCCGATGATCGCGCCGCGCCGCGCAATCGGCGTGCCGTCGTCCGCGGTCAGCGTGATCGACGGCGGGGTCGGCGGTTGCAGCGACTTGCTGAGCGGTGCGGTGACCGCCAGCCAGCCGATCGCGATCACCAGCAGGATGATGCCGGCGGCAATCCCGCGCAGGATCCAGCGGCCGATGTGGCGCGGACGCCGCGGCGGCACGTCGCCCAAATCGGGCGCATCGTCGAGGAAGTCGTCGAACCGGCCGGACAGGCGCGCATCGCGCTCGCCCGCCTGCGGGCGATCCCGGCGCGGCGCCGGATCGTCGTCCAGCTCGTAGCGCCGGCCGATCGAGGTCTTTCGCGAAGGATCAACGGGTTCGTGACGCATCGGCTCGTCCCAGCGGTCAGCCATGAGGTGTATTACGATCCTATAACAGCTGATGCAAGCGCGCGTAACCGGCGCGGCAGCGATTCTATCGCGCTGCGGCGGCGAATGCCAGCGGCTGGCGCGGGCGGTCGCATGACGCTATCGCGGCTGTATGGCCGCTGAACCTTCCCACGCTCCCCTCGTCGTCGGCATCGGCGGCACGATCGGCGGCGTGTCCTCGACCGAACGCGCGTTGCGCATCGCGCTGGAGGGGGCGGAGCGCGAAGGATTGCGCACCCGCATGTTCGGCGGCGCCGACATGGCGCGGCTGCCGCTGTACGACCCGCGCGCGACGAGCCGGACGGCGGACGAACAGGCGTTCGTCGACGCGGTGCGTCAGGCATCGGCGGTGATCATCGCCAGCCCGGGCTATCACGGCAGCATATCGGGCGTGGTCAAGAACGCGCTCGACCTGCTGGAGGAAACCGCGAAGGACGAGCGCGCCTATCTGGCGGACATGCCGGTCGGGTTGATCGCGACGGCTTATGGCTGGCAGGCGACCGGGTCGACGATCGCGGCGCTGCGATCGATCGTCCACGCGCTGCGCGGCTGGCCGACGCCGTTCGCCGCGGCGATCAACACGCAGATCACCAAGTTCGACGACGAGGGCGGGGCGAGCGACCCCGCGGTGGTCGAGCAACTGCGGCTGGTCGGGCGGCAGGTCGCGCGTTTCGCACCGTTGACGGCGGGCTGATCGCGGGCCGCCGGGCCCGGCGACCGTCTTGCCTGCGGGGGCCGCGGCGGCGGTCGGGCTCGGGGCGATCCGACCAGCCGGCGGCGACGCGGTCAGGCGAGTGCCGCCGCCGCGTTCGCCTGCGCCGGGGTGGCGAGCAGCCCGTGGCGCTTGGCGACGATCGCCGGGATAAGCGCCTGGCCCGCGACGTTGACCGCGGTGCGCCCCATGTCGAGGATCGGGTCGATCGCCAGCAACAGCCCCGCGCCCTCCAGCGGCAGGCCGAGCGTCGACAGCGTCAGCGTCAGCATGACCAGCGCGCCGGTCAGCCCGGCGGTCGCCGCCGAGCCGAGGACAGATACCATCACGATCAGCAGGTAGTCGGTGCCGTGCAGCGGGATGCCGTAATATTGCGCCACGAACAGCGCGGCGATGGCGGGGTAGATGGCGGCGCAGCCGTCCATCTTGGTGGTCGCGGCGAAGGGCACCGCAAAGGCGGCGTAGCTGCGTTCGACGCCCAGCCCCTTTTCCACGACCTGCTCGGTTACGGGCAGCGTCGCGATCGACGAGCGCGAGACGAAGCCCAGCTGGATCGCCGGCCAGGCCGCGGCGAAGAAGCGGCGCGGGCTCATCCCGTTGGCGAGCAGCAGCAAAGGATAGACGACGAACAGCACCAGCGCGAGGCCGATATAGACCGCGATCGCGAAGGTGCCGAGCGCCGACAGCGATTGCCAGCCGTAGCGGACCACCGCGCTGCCGAGCAATGCTCCGGTGCCGATCGGGGTCAGTCGCACCACCCAGCGCAGGATACGGCGGAAGATCGCGAGCGCGGAGGCGTTGAACGCGAGGAAGGGCGCGCCCGCATCGCCGGTGCGCACCGCCGCGATGCCGATCGCGATGGCGACGACGATCAGCTGGAGCACGTTGAACGACAGGCCGGTCTTCGCCGCGCCATCGGCGATTTTGGTCGATGCCTCGAGGCCGAGGATGTTCGCCGGGATCAGCCCGCGCAGGAAGTCGAGCCACGAACCGGCGGTCTCGGGCCGCACCGCGGCGGCGGCGCTGATCCCGGCATGCGCGCCGGGTTGCAGGATCGTGCCGAGCGTCAGCCCGATCGACACGGCGATCAGCGCGGAGATCGCGAACCAGGCAAAGGTGCCCGCGACCAGCCGCGCCGCATTGTTGAGATCGCGCAGCGCCGCGATCGAGGCGACGATCGCCGTGAAGACGAGCGGCACCACCAGCGCCTTCAGCAATTGCACGAAGCTGTCGCCGACGATCTTCAGCGCATCGGCGAGCCCGGTGGCGTCATAGCTGCGGGCGACGAAGCCCAGGGCGAGGCCGGCGGCCATGCCGATGAACACCTGCACGCCGAAGGTGGGTCTGGTCATGCCGCGAATTCCTTCATCATCGCAGCGATGTAGGATGCCGGGCGGCGGATGCCGCAAAGAAATGGCTGACGGGACTAAAGCGGCTCTCGCGCGGCTTGCGCCGATCCCGTCACGCGGGTGCGATGCGGGTGTCGTTCGCGGCCTTCGTCGTGTACGCGTCCACGATGGACCATGTCACGAATGAGGATGCCCGCCGCGCCTGGCGCGGCGAGGCGGTGCGGCGCATCGAGGCGGATTACAACCGGTCGGCGGATACCCATCTGATCCGGCTGGAACTGCCGCGGCATCCCGGCATCACGCTGTACCTGAAGGACGAAAGCTCGCATCCGACGGGCAGCCTGAAGCATCGGCTGGCGCGGTCGCTGTTCCTCTACGCGCTGTGCAACGGCTGGATCGGCCCGCGGACGACGGTGATCGAGGCGTCCTCGGGATCGACCGCGGTGTCGGAGGCCTATTTCGCGCGGATGCTCGGCCTGCGCTTCATCGCGGTGGTGCCGACGCAGACCGCTGCGCCCAAGCTGGATGCGATCCGCTTCTACGGCGGCGAAATTCACACGGTCGACGACCCGCGTGCGGTCTATGCCGCCGCGCACCGGCTCGCCGCCGAGACGGGCGGGCATTACATGGACCAGTTCACCTATGCCGAGCGGGCGACCGACTGGCGCGGCAACAACAATATCGCCGAAAGCATCTTCGCGCAGATGGCGCACGAGGAGCATGCCGTGCCGCGCTGGATCGTCTGCGGCGCGGGCACCGGCGGCACGTCGGCGACGATCGGGCGGTTCATCCGCTATCAGCGGCATGCGACCCGGCTGTGCGTCGCCGATCCGGTGCATTCGGTGTTCCACCGCCATTTCGCCGACCCGCAGGTCACCGCGCTGCCCGACGGCTGCGCCTCGCGGATCGAGGGGATCGGCCGGCCGCGGCTGGAGCCGAGCTTCGTGCCGTCGGTGATCGACCGGATGATCGCGGTGGAGGATGCCGCCAGCCTGGGCGCGATGCATGCGCTGTCCGACGTGCTGGGGCGCAAGGTCGGCGGGTCGACCGGCACCAACCTGCAAGCGTGCGCGCGGATCGTCGGCGAGATGGCGGCGGCGGGAGAGACCGGGAGCATCGTCACCCTGCTGTGCGACGGCGGCGATCGTTATGCCTGCACCTATTACGATCCCGATTGGTGCGCGCGTCACGGCGTCGCATGGCAGGAGGAGGCGACCGCGATGCGCGCGCTGCTGCACGCCGACCCGGCAGATTCCCGAACGATGCGAGGCTGATCTGTCGCATTGCGGCGCTCGCGGGTGACGCCTATCACCGACAGCGTTCGCCGGACGAACGTGCCGGCGGCGAGTGTCGGGCGTGACCGCAATCGAAGCAAGATGTCGGAGACAGACCCTGGCCGAGCCGCAACCTTTTCCCGTCGTCGGCATCGGCGCATCGGCCGGCGGCGTCGAGGCGCTGCAGGGCCTGTTCGCGGACATGCCGATCGACACCGGCGCGGCGTTCGTCGTGGTGACGCACGTCAGCCCCGACCGGATCAGCATGCTGCCTGAAATCCTGGGCCGCGCGACGGCGATGCCCGTCGAACCGGCGGCGGACGGGGTCGAGGTGCTGCCCAACCGCGTCTATGTGCTGCCCGCGCATGGCGTATTGGGCTTCAGCGACGGCTGCCTGCGGATGGCGCCGGCGCGGCGGGGGGTGCGCGAGCGCAAGCCCGTCGACATCTTTCTCAGCGCGCTCGCCCGCGACAAGCGCGAATTCTCGGCGGCGATCATCCTCTCGGGCGCGGACGCCGACGGGACGCTGGGCGTGAAGGCGGTGAAGGAGCGCGGCGGCCTGACGATGGCGCAGGTCGCCGACGGCCATCCGCCGCTCAACGCCGACATGCCGGATGCCGCGATCTCGACCGGGATGATCGATTTTGCGCTGCCGGTGGGGGAAATGGGCGCGCGCATCCAGGAATTCGCGCACAGCTTTTCCAAGCTCGACGGGCTGACGGTGGCGGCGGTGCGCGAGGATAGCGACAGCAACGAAGGCGAGGCGCTGACCGAGATCTATGCGCTGCTGCGCGCGCAGATGGGCCATGATTTCAGCGGCTACAAGACCAAGACGTTTCTGCGCCGCGTCCAGCGCCGGATGCAGGTGACGCGCGCGGAGACGATCGGCAGCTATGTCGAGCTGCTGCGCCAGGACCCGCAGGAGGTATCGGCGCTGTTCCGCGACCTGTTGATCAATGTCACCAACTTCTTCCGCGACGCCGATGCGTTCGATGCGCTCGCGACGCAGGTGATCCCCAAGCTGTTCGAAGGGCGCGGCGCCGAGGATACGGTGCGGATCTGGGTGCCGGGCTGCGCGACGGGCGAGGAGGTGTTCTCGCTCGCGATGCTGATGCGCGAGCATATCGACAGCGTTCGCAACGTGCCGCGGGTGCAGGTGTTCGCCACCGACATCGACGATCGCGCGCTGTCGGTCGCGCGGGCGGCGCGCTATCCGGAGGCGCTGCTGGACAGCGTGTCGGCGGAGCGGCGGCAGCGGTTCTTCATCGCCGACGGCGGCAGCTATGTCGTGGCGAAGGAGATCCGCGACATGTGCATATTCTCGCCGCACAGCATCCTGCGCGATCCGCCGTTCAGCCGCATCGACCTGGTTTCGTGCCGCAACCTGCTGATCTATTTCGGCGTCGATGCGCAGAATCAGGTGATCCCGACCTTCCGCTACGCGCTGCGGCCGGGCGGTTACCTGTTCCTCGGCACGTCGGAGGGGATCAGCCAGTTCGACGACCTGTTCGTGCCGCTCGACAAGAAGCATCGGCTGTTCCGCGCGCGCGACGACGGCGGGCCGCCGCCCCGGTTGCCGCTGACCGTGCCGGGGGTGCGCAGTGCGCTGTCGCCGCTGCCCGGTGGCGGGCGCGGCAAGATGCTGGCGGTGGCGCCGTTGCGCCAGGCGGTGGAGCTGCACGTGCTCGACCGCTATGCGCCGCCCCACGTCGTCGTCACCGGCGAGGGCGACATCGTCTATTATTCGGCACGCACGGGGAAGTATTTCGAAGCGCCGCCGGGCGTGCCAAATCGCCAGTTGCTCGCGATGGCGCGCAAGGGCCTGCGGCTCGACCTGCGCAGCGCGTTCCGCGACGCGATCGAGACCGGGCGGATCGTGGTGTGCGAGGGGGTCGAGTTCGAGAACGACGACGGCCGCATCCAGCAATTGTCGCTGACGGTCGAGCCGCTGACCGGCGCGTCGGACGAGCGGCTCTACCTCGTGATCTTCAAGGATTACGGACCGACGCTGACCCCCGAACAGGCGCGGCTGCGACCGCATGGCGACGAGGGCAATTACCAGATCGAACGCGAGCTGCGCGAAACGCGCGAGCGGCTGCAATCGATGATCGAGGAATATGAGACCGCGCTGGAGGAGCTGAAATCCTCCAACGAGGAGCTCGTCTCGGTCAACGAGGAGCTGCAATCGACCAACGAGGAGATGGAGGCGAGCAAGGAGGAGTTGCAGGCGCTCAACGAGGAACTGAACACCGTCAATTCCGAACTGAGCTACAAGGTGGATGCGCTGGATCGCGCCAACGCCGACCTGCAAAACCTGTTCGACGTCACCGATATCGCGACGATCTTCCTCGACGGGCAGCTGGTGATCCGCATGTTCACGCCGGCCGCGGCGAAGATCTTCACGATCCTGCCGGGCGACCGCGGACGGCCGCTGACCGATCTGTCGACGCGGTTGATCTTTCCCGATCTGGTCGCCGACCTGCAGCAGGTGCTGGCGAGCGGCGTCGCCGTCGAGCGTCAGGTGACGGGGATCGAGCGTACCCGCCATTATCTGGCGCGGATCATGCCGTATCGCGACACCAGCGGCGCGACCACCGGCGTCGCGGTGACGGTGATGGACGTCACCGGCCTTGCCGAGGCGGAGGCGCATCAGCGGGTGCTGATCGCCGAGCTGAACCACCGCGTGAAGAACATGCTGGCGGTGGTGGCGGCGATCGCCAGCCGGACACAGCGCAACGCCCGCGATCTCGACGAATTCTATGCCGCCTTTTCCGGGCGGCTGGGGGCGATGACCCGCGCGTACGAACTGCTGTCGCGCGATTCGTGGCGCGCGGTGCAATTGCGCGATCTGGCGAGCAAGGAACTGGAGCCGTTCGGCGTCGATCGAGTGGCGTTCCAGGGCAGCGACGTCACCCTCGCGCCGCGTCAGGCCCTGTCGATGGCGATGATCCTGCACGAACTGGCGACCAACGCGGCCAAATACGGCGCGCTGTCGGTCGATGCCGGACGCGTCGAGCTGTTCACCGAACGCGGCGCGGACGGCAGTGTCCTGGTGATCTGGCGCGAGGAGGAGGGGCCGCCCTGCGCCGCGCCGGAGCAAGACGGCTTCGGCATGCAACTGGTGCGCAACGAGGTCGGCTATAACCTGCGCGGCGAGGTGAGCATCGACTTCGATCCGGCAGGCCTGTGCGTGCGGCTGCGCTTCGACGCCGGCGAACTCCCGGCAATGGGCGAACGGTGACCATCGTGCCGCCCGCACCGGCCGTGCTGGTCGTCGAGGACGAATGGCTGATCGCCGACATGGTGGATCGATCGATCGTGGAGGGTGGCTTTCGCACGATCGGCCCGGCGGCGACGGTGGCGCAGGCGCTGGCGCTGATCGCGACGCGGCCATGCGACGCGGCTGTGCTCGACATCAACCTGGGCGAGGACAAGAGTTTCGGGCTGATCGACCGACTGGCGGCGGCGCGCACGCCGATGGTGCTGGTGACGGGATACAATCGCAGCGACCTGCCCGAACGCTATCGCGGCCATCGCATGATCAGCAAGCCGGTGGACCTGGGCGCGCTGGTCGCCGCGCTCAGGCAGCTAGTCGAGGTGCCTCCGCCGGCGTGAGGATCAACCGTTTGCCCAGCCGATCGTAGAAACGGCAGATGTCGATGATCTCGGCGGAGCCGGGCACCAGCCGCGCGCCGAGCGGATAACGGCGCAGGGCATCGCCGCTCGACACGCTCCAGCCTGCGGTCATCACCTGTCCGCCCGCGACATCGGGTCGCCGCACCCAGCCGTCGCAATGGATCAGGCAGGCGCTCGATCGGCCGAGCGCGCGCAGCCGCCGCTGGTCCTCCTCGGCCGCGAGGCGATGGACGCCGAGGTCGCGCAGCTTGTTCGCGGTGTTGCGCTGCTCCTCGCGCACCGTCTGGCCCGCGGACGCGCCGAGTTCGTCGAGCAGACCATGCAGGAAGCGATCGAGTTCGCGCAGGCAGTTGGCGACGAAACGCGCGCGGGTGCGGGCCTGTGGCCCCTGCGGCCAGCCATCGGCGATGACCGGACGTTCGGCGAGCGCGGCGAGGAAGGTCGCACCGCGGGTCAAGGTGTCGTGCGCCGCCGCTGCCCCCCGCAGCGGCGTGACGCGGGAATGGATCACGCCTCGTCGTGGACCGGGACGAGGTCTTCCACCGCCAGGGCGCCGGCGGCGCGGGTGGCGGCGGCGCGCTGGTCGCGCATCGCTTCGGTCCGTTCGGCGCGGGCGGCCATCGCCTCCCACGAGCGGGCGGCGCGTTCGCAGCGGTCGCGAACATTGTCGAGGCTGGCTTCGGACGCGTTGCTGCGTTCCTGATCGGCCTGCTTGCGGAAGAAAGTGGCGTCGCCGGACATCGGGCACCTCGTCAGCGGAAGGAGAGAGGCAGGGAAAGGCGGGGCGCTGTGAAGCCGCGCCTTGTCCGTCGATATGCAACTGTAAGGCAACATAGATGGGCGCTTGCCGCCCGATTGGCAAGCGCCGGCGTCGGCCGGCGGCAGCCGCCGAGCTTCGACGGCGGCGGATATCGCGCCGAATGCGGTCTTGCCGAACGACGACGGCTGGCCCTGTCGATGCGAACCTGCTTCACTGGCGACATGCTGATCCCCGCCCTGTTGCTCGCCGCGCAAGCTCTCGTGCCGGACGCCACTGCTCCCGGTCCCGTCGCCGCCCCCGTCGCTGCCCGAGTCGAGCGGCTGTTGTCGCGGATGCCGGTGATCGACGGTCACAACGATCTCGCCTGGGAATTGCGCGACAAGCAGGGCGGGGCGGTCGAGGCGACCGACCTGTCGCGCGACACCGCCGGGTTGCCGCATCCATTGCAGACCGACATTCCGCGCCTGCGCCGCGGCCATGTCGGCGCACAATTCTGGTCGGTGTGGATCCCGGCCGACACGATCGGTCCGCGCGCGGTCGAGATGACGCTGGAGGAGATCGACGTGGTCCGCCGCTTCGTCGCCGCGCATCCCGCCGACCTGACCCTGGCGACGAGCGCGGACGACATCCGGCGCATCGAGAAGGCGGGACGGATCGCGTCGTTGATCGGCGTGGAGGGCGGGCACCAGATCGACGGCCGCCTGTCGGTGCTGCGCCAGTACAAGGCGCTCGGCGTAGGCTATATGACGCTGACGCATGGGAAGAGCCTGGAATGGGCGGACAGCTCCACCGATGCGCCACGGGCGGGCGGGCTCGGCCCGTTCGGACGACAGGTGGTGGCGGAGATGAACCGCATCGGCATGATCGTCGATGTCAGCCATGTCGCCGACACGACGATGCGCGATGCGCTCGCGGTATCGGCGGCGCCGGTGATCGCCTCGCATTCGGGCGCGCGGGCGGTGACGGACGCGCCGCGCAACATTCCCGACGAGCTGCTGCGCCAGATCGGCGCGAAAGGCGGCGTGGTGATGGTGAACTTCTACCCCGCCTTCCTGTCGAATGCGTGGCGGGCGTGGGATGCCGCGCGCACCGCCTTCGCCAGATCGGCCGGTGTCGCGACCGATGCTTATGGCGCGAAGGCACCGGCGCCGATCGTCGCCTGGGATGCCGCGCATCCCGAGCCGCCGGTCGGCGTGAGCGACGTCGCCGATCACGTCGATCATGTGGCGCGGATCGCCGGGCATGATGCGGTCGGGCTGGGCGGCGACTATGACGGGATCAACGGCACCGCGCCGCGGGGCATGAGCGGGGTCGACAGCTATCCGCTGCTGTTCGCCGAATTGATGCGGCGCGGGTGGAGCGATGCCGATCTGGGCAAGCTGGCGGGCGGCAACGTGCTGCGGGTGATGACCGAGGTGGAGGCGGTGGCGAAGCGGATGGCGGGGCAGCCGCCGCTGGACGCGACCGCGCGCTGACCGGCCGTGCCTCGCGGCCGGTGAGGCCCTACGGCTCTACGGACACGGCGTCGCCCGCTTCGGGCACCGCCAGCGGCGGCACGCGCGCGAGCAGCAGACCGATCCCCAGCGCCACGCCGCCGAGCGCGAGGCAGAAGAGCGCAAGCCCGGGCCAGCCCGCGCGCGTCCAGGCGATGCCGCCCGCCGATCCCAGCACGCTCGATCCCAGATAATAGAAGAACAGGTAGAAGGCGGCGCCCTGGCCGCGATTGCCGAGCGCGCGGCGCCCGACCCAGGCGCTGGCGATCGAATGCGCGCCGAAGAAGCCGATCGTCACCAGCGCGATCCCGAGGATGACGAGGGCGAGGGCGCGCGCCTCCGTCACCGCGATGCCGGCGATCAGCAGCGCGATGGGCAGCCAGAACACCCGCCGCCGCCCGACCCTTCCCGCGAACGATCCGAACAACGCCGAACTCGCCGAGCCTAGGATGTAGAGCAGAAAGACGAAGCCGACCGCCGCCTGGCTCAGGCCATAGGGCGGCGCGAGCAGGCGGAACCCGGCGTAATTGTAGATGGTGACGAAGACCCCCATCAGCAGGAAGGCCTCGGCATAGAGCAGGGGCAGCGCGCGGTCGCGGAACAGCGCGGCGGCGCTGGCGAGCGGGTTGCTGCCGGCGCCCGCGACGAACCCGCGCGACTGGGGAGCGAGCCGGCGGAACGCCTCCGCCATGGCGACGCCGGCGAGGCCGACGCACCCCAGCGCCCACCGCCAGCCCGCGATGTCGGCGACGAGGCTGGCGACCAGCCGCCCGCCCATGCCGCCGATCGCGCTGCCCGCGATATACAGGCCCATCGCCGCGCCGACCGAGGCGACGTCGACCTCTTCGGCGACATAGGCCATCGCGACGGCGGGCACGCCCGCCAGCGCGACGCCGGTGAGCAGCCGCAGCGCCAGCAACAGGTGCCAGTCCGGCGCCAGCGCGGCGGCGAGGGTCAGCGCGCCGGCGACGAACATCGCCCAAACCATCAGCGGCCTGCGCCCGATCCGGTCGGACAGGATGCCGGCGAACAGGATGCCGATCGCGAGCGGCCCGGTGGCGAGCGACACGGCCAGCGACGCCCCCTCTGCGCTCAGGCCGTAACCCGCGGCGAACAGAGGCAGCAGCGGCTGCACCGAATAGAGCAGCGAAAAGGTGGAAAAGCCGGCGAACAGCATCGCCAGCGTCAGACGGCGATAGGCCGCGGTCCCCTGGCGCAGCGGGCCGCCGATGCCTTTCCCGTCAGAAGCCGGCAAGGAAGCTCGCGACATTGTGGCCGAGCGCGTCGACCGCATAGCCGCCCTCCATCACGATCACCGTCGGCCAGCCGCAGCCGGCGATCTCCGCCGCGAGCGTGCGGTAGCCCGGCGTGGTGAGCGCGAAGCGGGAGATCGGATCGCCCTCCCACGTGTCCGCGCCGAAGCTGACGACGAGCAGGCCGGGGCCGAAGCGGGCGATCGCCTCGAGCGCCTGCGTCTGCGCACGCCGGAACGCGGCGAGCGTGGTGCCGTGCGGAAGCGGCAGGTTGAGCGTCGCGCCCGCGCCCTCGCCTGCGCCGATTTCGTCGGCATGGCCCCAGTAGAAGGGGAAATCGGTGGCCGGATCGGCGTGGATCGAGGCGTAGAAGACGTCGTCGCGATCCCAGAAGATATCCTGCGTGCCGTTGCCATGATGATAGTCGATGTCGAGGATGGCGACGCGCGCGATACCGGCGTCGCGCGCCGCCTGCGCCGCGACCGCGGCATGGTTGAGGTGGCAATAGCCGCCGCAATAATCCCGCCCCGCGTGGTGCCCCGGCGGCCGGCTGAGCGCGAAGGCGGCGCGCTCGCCGGCCAGCACCGCGGCGGTCGCGGCAAGCGCCGACTGGCTGCTGCCATAGGCCGCGCCCCAGGTTTCGGGCGTCAGCGGCGTCACCGTATCCATCGCATGCGCGCCGAGCAGCGCATCCACGCGCGATGGCGAGAGCGAGCGGCGGCGGGTCACGGGAAAGGCGTAGGGGATCGCATCCCCCGGCCGCCCCGCCGCGCGCCAGAGCCGCGGCACGTCCTGCAACGCCTGGCAGTAAGCGGCGTCATGGACCGCGAGGATCGGCGCCATGCCGGCATCCGGCGGCGTTTCGACCGGGCCGAGCGCCGCGCGGATCATCGCCAGCCGCTGCGGCACGTCGGCATAGGGCGTGAGGCCGCCGTTGTGGAATTCGTCGCGCGGCGCGTGCGCGGCCTGGAGCGGGTGGGTGAAGATCCTCACGCCTTGCGGTGTCCGCCTGCCGACAGCAGCACCGCCACCCCCGCCAGTGCCGAGGCGATCGATCCGGCCAGCACGCCGATCTTCACCTCCTCGATCAAGGCAGGATCGGCGAAGGCGAGGCCGCCGATGAACAGGCTCATCGTGAAGCCGATGCCGGCGATCAGCGCCATGCCGTACACTTGCGCCCAGCTGACGCCGGCGGGCCGGCGGGCGATGCCCAGCCGGTCGGCGCCCCAGATCGCCGCGAAGATGCCGCATTGCTTGCCCAGGAACAGCCCGAGCGCGATGCCGAGCACCAGGGGTTCGGCGAGCGTCGCGAGGCTGGTGCCCGCCAGCGACACGCCCGCGTTGGCAAAGCCGAACAGCGGGACGATCCCAAAGGCGACCCAGGGATGCAGGCCATGTTCCAGTCGGTGCAGCGGGGAGGTCGCATCGTCGGGCGCGGCCGGCGATTTGCGGATCGGGATCAGCGACGCGGCGGCGACGCCGGCGATCGTCGCATGGATGCCGGACATCAGCACGAGTAGCCACAGCAGCGCAAAGGCGGCGAGGTAGGGCCACAGGGCCATCACCTTGTACCGGTTGAGCACGTACATGCCGGTCAGCACCGCACCCGCGCCGGCCAGCGCGGCGACGTGGATCGATTCGGTATAGGCGACGGCGATGATCGCCACCGCGCCCATGTCGTCGACGATCGCGACCGTGGTCAGCAGCAGCTTGAGCGCGGAGGGCACGCGGCTGCCGAGCAGCGCCAGCACGCCGATCGCGAAAGCGATGTCCGTCGCCGCGGGAATCGCCCAGCCGGGTTGCAGCCCGCGCGTCGTGCCCGCGGCGACCAGGAACACGAGCGCCGGCACCGCCATGCCGGCGGCCGCGGCGATGAAGGGCAGGCGGCGGCGCTCGGCGCTCGCCAGCCGCCCGTCGACGAACTCGCGCTTGATCTCCAGCCCGACGAGCAGGAAGAACAAGGCCATTAGGCCATCGTTGATCCACAGATGGACGCTCATCGGCCCGAGTTCCGGCGACAGTACGGGTCCGGTCCGGTGGTGCAGCAGCGCTTCATAGGCTTGCGCCGTGCCGGGCAGATTGGCGACGATCATCGCCGCCGCCGCCGCGGCGATCAGCACGACACCGCCCGCCGCTTCGCTGTGCAGGAAATCGCGGAGTGCGCTGTGGCTGCCGCGGCGGGGAATGCGTGCCGTCATAGGTTCCCGCGTAATGGCTCGTCGCCGCCGGGCAAGCGGATACCGCCGCGCTCCGCTATCAATGCCACCGCCCAGATCGCGAAACCGCCCAGCGCGAGCCCGCACCCCACCAGCCCGGTCGAGGTCCAGCCGAAGCCGGCGGCGATCGCCAGCCCGCCGAGCCATGGCCCGATCGCATTGGCGGTATTGAACGCGGAATGGTTCAGCGCCGCCGCCAGCGCCTGCGCATCCCCGGCGACGTCCATCAGCCGCGTCTGCAACACCGTGCCGAGCGCGCCGCCCAGCCCGATCGCGAACACGTCGAGCATCATGGTCGCCCTGTTACCCGCCGCGAGCGGGTAGAGCGCCAGCGCCGCCGCCGACCACAGGAGCAGCGCGCCCGCGGTGGGCATCAGCGCGCGATCGGCGAAGCGCGGCACGACGAGGTTGCCGATCGTCATGCCCGCGCCGAACACCGCCAGCACCAGCGGCACCGTTCGCGCGGACACGCCGGTCACGTCCATCAGCGTCGAGGCGAGATAGGTATAGACCGCGAACATGCCGCCGAAGCCGATCGCGCCGGTGCCGAGCGTCAGCCACACCTGCGATCGTCCGAGCGCGGTCAATTCGCGCAACGGACTGGCGTCGCGATCGGGTGTGTCGATCGGAGCGAGCAGCGCCACCAACGTCGCGGTGGCCAGCGCGAGCAGCGCCACCAGCCCGAACACCCAGCGCCAGCTCGCCACCTGTCCCAACAGGGTCGCGAACGGCACGCCGACGATCGTCGCGACGGTGAGGCCGAGCATGACCCGGCCGACCGCCTGCGTCCGCTTGTCGGCGGGCACCAGCGATGCGGCGACCAGCGATGCGATCCCGAAATAGGCGCCATGCGGCAGCCCGGCGAGGAAGCGGAACGCCAGCATCCAGCCATAGCCCGGCGCCAGGGCGGACAGCGTGTTGCCGATCGCGAACCACGCCATCAGCCCGATCAGCAGCGTCCGCCGTGACAGGCGGGCCGACAGGATTGCGATGGTGGGCGCGCCGACGACCACGCCCAGCGCATAGGCGCTGATGACATGACCGACCGTCGGCGCATCGATGCCCAGCCCGCGCGCGAGGTCGGGTTCGAGGCTCATCGCAGCGAATTCCGTCGTACCGATCGCGAACCCGCCGACCGCCAGCGCGAGATGGACGAGTCCGGGATGCGCCTCGGCGGTCTGTCGTAACGTCATGTCGTCTGCCCTAACCGGCCCTGCTGCAATGCAGCAAGAGTAACGGGAGGGCAGGGGCGGAGGTTCCGCATCCGGTCGATGCGCAATCGGGCCGCGAGTAGGCGGCGAAGTGGGGGGCAGAAGCCGTGACGCAGGGACAAGCGAAAGCGCTGTCATCCCCGCGGAGGCGGGGATCCAGACGCGCAACCGTCGTGGCTCCAGCAGCGGCCTTCGAGGTTATGGATCCCCGCCTGCGCGAGGATGACGAGGGTGTGTTCAAGGGGAATACTTGCCGAGTTGGTCCGGGGCTCATCAAACCGTCTGGACGTCGAACGAGGCTCTATAGGGTCCAGTTGCCGCCCGGCGGACCCCGGAATGGCTCCGGGGGTGACAGTCTTTCTGAAGGTCGCTGGCAGGTCCGTGCCGTCACGCTGTCGTCAGACCTTGGCCAAAGCCTCGGCGATCAGGCGTCGGCTGTTTTCCACGCCATAAAGGGCGATGAAACTGCCCATCCGCGGTCCCTGTTCGGAACCCAGCAGCGTTTCGTACAAAGCCTTGAACCAGTCGCGCAGGCTCTCGAACCCGGCGGTCTTGCCGATCTCGTA
>CAYQPM010000046.1:0-15916 GCA_964419295.1 uncultured Stakelama sp.
AGGCTGTCGTCATAGGCCTCGCCATGTCCCATCGCCTTTTCGAAGATCGACGGGTTGGAGGTGACGCCGGTCAGGCCATCCTCGTTCACCAGTTTTTCCAGGCCGCCGGCTTCGAGGAACTTGCGATCCACGAAGTCCAGCCACACCGCGGTGCCCGCCGCGCTCAGGTCGTTGAGCTTGCCCATCACTTCGTCTCCAGCATCTCGCGCGCCACCTTCACGACATTGTCGAGGGTGAAGCCGAATTTGTCCTGCAGCTTGGATATGGGGGCGGAGGCACCGAACGTCGACATGGTGATCGTCCGGCCCTTAAGGCCCACATAGCGGTGCCAGCCCATTTCGCCCGCCTGCTCGACCGCGAGGCGCAGCGGCACGTCGGACGGCAGCACGCTTTCCTTATATTCGTCCGATTGCAGTTCGTAGCGATACCAGCTCGGCAGGCTGACGACGCGGCTCTTCACGCCGTCGGCGATCAGCTTTTCGTGTGCATCGACGACGAGGCTGAGCTCGCTGCCCGTCGCGATCAGGATCACGTCCGGCGTGCCGTCGCAATCGGCCAGCACATAGCCGCCCTTCAGCGTACCCTCGGCAGCCGCATATTTGCCGCGATCGAGCGTCGGCAGCGCCTGGCGCGAGAAGATCAGCGCGGTCGGACGGCTGGCATCCTCCAGCGCGGCACGCCACGCATAGGCGACCTCGTTCGCGTCGCCGGGACGGATCGTGTCCAGACCCGGGATGGCACGCAGCGTCGCGAGATGCTCGATCGGCTGGTGCGTCGGACCATCCTCCCCCACGCCGATGGAATCGTGGGTGAACACCCAGACGCTGGCGAGCTCCATGATCGCCGACAGGCGGATCGGCGCGCGCATATAGTCGGCGAACACCAGGAAGGTGGAGCCGTAGCTGCGCAGATGCGACAGCGTCATGCCGTTGACGACGCCGCCCATGCCATGCTCGCGGACGCCGAAGTGGAAGTTCTGGCCGCCGTAGTTATCCGCCTCGAACGATGGCTTGCCCTTGATGTCGGTCTTGGTCGACGGGGCGAGATCCGCCGATCCGCCGATCAGCCACGGCACCCTGGCGGCGAGCGCGTTCAGGACCTTGCCGCCGGAATCGCGGCTGGCCAGCCCCTTCGCATCCGCCGGGAATTCGGGGATGTCGGCATCCCAGCCCTCGGGCAGATCGTCCTTCAGCATCGTATCGAGTTCGGCGGCGAGTTCGGGATGCGCGGCGCGATACCGCTCGACGGTCGCTTCCCACGCCTCGCGCAGCGAGACGCCGCGATCGGCGATGGCGCCGTGGAAATGCTCCGCCACGCCTTCGGGGACGTAGAAGCTCTTGTCCTCGGGCCAGCCATAGGCCTTCTTGGTGGCACGGACATTGTCCTCGCCCAGCGGCTCGCCATGCGCCTTTTCACTGCCCGCCTTCGGGCTGCCATAGCCGATCACCGAATGGACGACGATGAAGGTGGGCTTGTCGTCGGTTGCCTTGAACGTTTCGATCGCCTTGGCGAATGCCTTGGTGTCGTTGGCGTCGTCGAGGTGGATGACGTTCCAGCCATAGGCCTGGAAACGCAGGCCGACGTCTTCGTCGAAGGCGAGGTCGGTGCCACCCTCGATCGAGATGTGGTTGCTGTCGTAGATCCAGCACAGATTGCTGAGCTTGAGGTGCCCGGCAAGGCTCGCCGCCTCGGCCGACACGCCTTCCATCATGTCGCCGTCGCCGCACAGCGTATAGACGTCATGATCGAACAGCGTGAATTCCGGCGTGTTGTAGCGCGCCGCGAGCCAGCGTTCGGCGATCGCCATGCCGACCGAGTTGGAACAGCCGGCGCCGAGCGGCCCGGTCGTCGTCTCGACGCCGGTGGTGTGGCGATATTCCGGATGGCCGGGCGTCTTCGACGACAGCTGGCGGAAGCCTTCGATATCGGCGAGGCTGACCGCTTCCTTGCCGGTCTTCTTCCCGTCCGCGTCGATCTCCTCGATCCCCGCAAGGTGGATCAGCGAATAGAGCAGCATCGACGCATGGCCGACCGACAGGACGAACCGGTCGCGATTGGGCCAGTCGGGTCGCGAGGGGTCGTAGCGCAGGAACTGCGACCACAGGGTATAGCCGACCGGCGCCAGCGCCATCGGCGTGCCGGGATGACCGGAATTCGCCTTCTGCACCGCGTCCATGGACAGGGTGCGGATGGTGTCGATGGTCAGCCGCTCCAGCGAGCCGTCTTCGTGCAGATGGGTGTCCGACGCTGCTGCGCCGGCGGTCGTGGTATCGGACATGGGAGTAAGGCCCTCGCTCTTATCCTGCGTCGAACGCCTGCACGCCCGATCTGTTGCGAATGGACGCGCCTTTAGCGGGACAAATCGACCCGTTCCAGCCGCGAAACGACCGTACCGTCGGCGATATAGGTGGCATCGACTTCGCGCAGGAACAGGCCGTGGCCGAGCGCGCCCGGCAGCGCATCCAGCCAAGCCGCTGTTTTCACTGGATCATCCAGATCGAGGCGACAGTCGGCAATCCAGTTGCCGTTGTCGGTGACATAGGGTTGGTCGCCGTTCAGCCGGAGCGTCGCGCCCTCGCCCAATGCGGCGAGCAGCGACGCGCGTGCGAACGGAAGGATCTCGACCGGCACCGGCGCTTTTCCGATCGCCACCACATATTTCGACGAATCGGCAACGACGACCATCCGGTCGGACGCCGCAGCGACCAGTTTTTCACGCAGCATCGCGCCGCCCGCGCCCTTGACCGCATAGAAGCGACCATCGATCTCGTCCGCGCCATCGATGGTGAGGTCGACACGCGGGACGTCGGCGAAGTCGAGCATGGCGATGCCGAGCCCGCGCGCCAGCACCTCGCTCGCCCGCGACGTGGCGACGGCGCGGATGACTAGCCCATCGGCAACCCGTTGACCCAGCGCGTGAATCGCATGAACGGCGGTCGATCCGGTGCCCAGCCCGACGAGCATGCCATCGCACACTTCCGCCGCCGCGGCCGCCCCGGCCTGCGCCTTGGCAGCGTCCTTCATCCGGTCGGCGGTCATGTTCGTCCTTTCGCACCTGCGACATTTTGCGACAACATTAACGGGCTCTTCGGGTTGCATTTCCGCCGTGATCGTCGCCATTGGCGGCAAGAGCAACCAATCGCCGCCGTCGCGCATTGTCGCGTGGTCGCGGCTGCGCGAGCCGAGACACGATCGGGTGACCTATTTGACCAAAGCATCGATTCGGGGGCGTCGGCTCTGCGCCGGAGCCGCTCCCGCCGCCCTTGCCCTGCTTCTCGTCGCCTGCGGCGGCGGCAACGACTCCCAGTCCAAAGGTGGCAAGAACGGCCCCGGCGGTGCCAATCGCGGCCCCGCGACGGTCGGCTATGTCGTCGTCCAGCCGACCAGCGCGGCGATGGTCACCGAACTCGCCGGACGGACCAGCGCCTTCGAAAGCTCGGACGTGCGACCCCAGGTCAACGGCATCATCCGTCGCCGTTTCTTCACCGAAGGCGCGATCGTCCGCCGCGGCCAGCCGCTCTACGAAATCGATCCGCGGCTGTACCGCGCTGCGGTGAACGAGGCGCAGGCCAATGTGCAGAGCGCGCGCGCCAATCAGGAAGCGCAGCGTATCCAGGCGGATCGTTACCGTCCGCTCGCCGCGATCGAGGCGGTGTCGAAGCAGGAATATACCAACGCCATCGCATCCGCGCGGCAGGCGACCGCCTCTGTCGCGCAGACCAATGCCGCGCTGGAAACGGCGCGCATCAACCTGAAGTTCACCACCGTCCCTGCGCCGATCAGCGGTCGGATCGGCCGTTCGCTGTTCACCGTCGGCGCATTGGTATCGGCGAGCCAGACCGACCCGCTGGCGCAGATCCAGCGGCTGGACCCGATGTTCGTCGATATCCAGCAATCCGCCGCCGACATGCTCGCGCTGCGTCGCACGCTGGCGCAGAACGGGATCGTGCCGACCCGTGCGCAGGTCCGGCTGAAGCTGGAGGATGGCAGCGACTATGGCCAGACCGGTTCGGTCGAATTCGCCGAGGCGCTGGTCAACACCGAAACGGGCACGGTGACGCTGCGCGCGCGGATCCCCAATCCGCAAGGGCTGCTGCTGCCGGGCATGTTCGTCCGCGCCAGCTTCGCACAGGCGATCAACGAACGGGCGTTCCTGATCCCGCAGGAAGCGCTGAGCCGCGATCCCAAGGGTGGCGCGACGGTGATGCTGGTCGGCCCCAACAACAAGACGGTGCAGCGCATGGTCACCGCGGCGCGCACGCAGGGCCGCTATTGGGTGGTGACCGCCGGTTTGAACGCGGGCGACAAGGTGATCACGCAGGGGCTCAACAACCTGCGTCCCAATGCCGCGGTGAAGCCCGTACCGGCGAACAGCCCGCAGGTGGTGGCGCCGCCCAGCAAGGACGGCAAGCAGGGCGCCGAAGGCGGGCGCGGCGAGAAGAGCGGATCGCAATCGGGCGGTCAGACCAAGGCCAGTGGCGGCCAAAGCACGGCCAGCTAACCCCTTATGATCAGTCGCATCTTTATCGATCGCCCCATCTTCGCATGGGTGCTGGCCATCATCGTCATGCTGGCGGGCGTGGGCTCGATCATGAGCCTGCCGATCGCGCAATATCCCGATGTCGCGCCGCCGCAGGTGTCGATCCGCGCAAGCTTCCCCGGCGCGAACGCGCAGACGTTGCAGAATTCGGTGACGCAGATCATCGAGCAGCAGCTGACCGGCATCGACGGTCTGCTGTATTTCAGCTCGTCCTCGTCGAGCCGCGGCGCGGTGACGATCACGGCGACCTTCGAAAAGGGCACCGACCCCGACATCGCCCAGGTGCAGGTGCAGAATCAGGTGCAGCAGGGCGTCGCGCGCCTGCCGCAACAGGTGCAGCAGCAGGGCCTCGTCGTCCGCAAGTCGAACCCGGACAATCTGCTGATCGTCGGCGTCTACGACGAGACCGACCAGCGGACCAACATGGACGTCAGCGACTATCTGGTGTCCAATCTGCAGGACCCGCTCGGCCGTGTGCCGGGCGTCGGCGACGTCAACGTGTTCGGATCGCAATATGCGATGCGGATCTGGCTGAACCCCGAACGGCTCGCCAGCTATTCGCTGATCCCCTCCGACGTCACGACCGCGATCCAGAACCAGAATACCGAAGTGGCGGCGGGCGAGGTCGGCGGCCTGCCGTCCGGGCCGGAACAGATGCTCAACGCCACGGTGACCGCGCAATCGCGGCTCCAGACGCCCGAGCAATTCCGCCAGATCATCATCAAGACGCTGCCGTCCGGCGCCACCGTGCGGCTGTCCGATGTGGCGCGCATCGAGCTGGGCGCGGAAAGCTATGCCGCCGTCAGCCGGATCAACCGCCATCCGGGTGCCGGCATCGCCGTGCTGCTCGCGCCGGGTGCCGACGCGCTGAAGACCGCCGAACTGGTCAAGGCCGAAGTCGCGCGCGTCGCCACGAGCTTCCCCGCCGGACTGAAGGTCGCCTACGCCAACGACACGACCGCGTTCATCAAGCTGTCGATCGACGAAGTGGTGAAGACGCTGATCGAGGCGGTGATCCTCGTCGTCATCGTCATGTTCGTCTTCCTGCAAAGCTGGCGCGCCACGCTGGTGCCGACGATCGCAGTGCCGGTCGTGCTGCTCGGCACCTTCGCCGTGTTCAAGTTCGCCGGATTCTCGATCAACACGATGACCCTGTTCGGCCTCGTCCTCGCGATCGGCCTGCTGGTCGACGACGCGATCGTCGTCGTCGAGAACGTCGAGCGGTTGATGGACGAAAATCCGGACATGACCCCGCGCGAGGCGACGATCGAATCGATGAACGAGATCAGCGTCGCGCTGATCGCGATCGCGCTCGTGCTGTCGGCGGTGTTCCTGCCGATGGCGTTCTTCGGCGGATCGACCGGGGTGATCTATCGGCAATTCTCGCTGACCATCGTGTCGGCGATGGTCCTGTCGGTGCTCGTCGCGCTGATCCTGTCGCCCGCGCTGACCGCATCCCTGCTCAAGCAGAAGTCGAAGGAGGCGGAGGAGAACCAGGGGTTCAAGCGCCGCTTCCCGCGGGTCGCCGGCTGGGGCGAAAAGTCGTCCGGCTGGTTCAACCGCACCTTCGATCGCGGAGTGGAGCGCTACACCGGCGCGGTGCAGACGGTGATCGACCGCAAATGGTTGTTCCTGTTGATCTACCTGGGCGTCGTGGCGCTGCTGGCGGTGCTGTTCATGCGCCTGCCCACCGGGTTCCTGCCGACCGAGGATCAGGGTTCGGCGATCGTCCAGTTCCGCCTGCCGCCGGGCGCGACGCAGGCGCGCACCTTGCAGGTGCAGCGGCAGGTCGAGCAATATTTCGCCCAGCACGAAGCGAAGAATTCGTCGGTGCTGTTCACCGTCGCGGGCGGTGGCGGCGGCGGCGTCAGCGGCCAGAACACCGGCCAGGGCTTCCTCAACTTCGTCGACTGGAAGGATCGCAAGGGCAAGGAAAATACCGCCGATGCGATCACCGGCCGGGCGTCCGCCGCGTTCCGGGGCCTGCGCGATGCCCAGGTCTTCGCGCTGGTGCCCCCCGCCATTCGCGGCCTCGGCTCGTCGGACGGCTTCACCATGGAGCTCCAGAACACCGGCGGCCTGACGCAGGAACAGTTCGCCGCCGCGCGCGACCAGCTGCTCGCCGCCGCCAATGGCGACGACAAGCTTGCATCGGTGCGCCTGACCGAATTGCCCGATATCGCGACGTTGCGCGTCGACATGGACCAGCAGAAGCTGGCCGCGCTCGGCCTGACCCAGACCAACGCGAACGGCACGCTGACCACCGCCTGGGGCGGCACCTATGTCAACGACTTCATCGATCGCGGCCGGGTGAAGCGCGTCTATGTGCAGGGCGATGCCCCCTATCGCTCCGCGCCCGACGACCTGAAGCAATGGTTCGTGCGCGGATCGAGCGGGCAGATGGTGCCCTTCTCGTCCTTCGCCACCACCGGCTGGTCGACCGCACCGACGACGCTGTCGCGGTTCAACGGCATATCGTCGTACGAGTTTTCCGGATCGGGCGCGTCGGGCGTCAGTTCGGGCGATGCGATGGCGCGGATCGCCGAACTGGCGGCCAAGGTGCCGGGTACGTCGGTCGCGTGGTCGGGCCTATCCTATCAGGAACGGCTGTCCTCGGGTCAGGCGCCCTTGCTCTACGGCCTTTCGATCCTCGTCGTGTTCCTGTGCCTCGCCGCGCTGTACGAAAGCTGGTCGATCCCGTTCGCGGTACTGCTGATCATCCCGCTGGGGTTGATCGGGGCGATCGCCTTCGTGACGCTGCGCGGCCTCACCAACGACGTCTACCTCCAGATCGGACTGCTGACGACGATGGGACTGGCGGCGAAGAACGCGATCCTGATGATTGAATTCGCCGAACAGGCCGAGCGCAAGGGTGCGCGCGTCATCGACGCCGCGCTGGAGGCCGCGAAGATCCGGTTGCGACCGATCCTGATGACGTCGTTCGCGTTTATCTTCGGCGTGCTGCCGCTGGCGATCTCCACCGGTGCCGGCGCGAACAGCCGGATCGCGATCGGCACCGCGGTGATCGGCGGCATGCTGTCGGCGACCTTCCTCGCGATCTTCTACATCCCGCTGTTCTTCGTGCTGGTCCGCCGCGGCGTGCGCGACGGTATCGCCAAGCTGCGCGGCCGGCCGACCGGACATCAGGGCAAGCACGGCGATGAGACGCCGCCCGCGCCACCGATGCCGCCCGCCGCGCCATCCACGAAGCCGGAGCCCGCCTGATGCGCCGCACGATCCTGTTGATGACGCTGGGCGCATCGGCGCTGGCCGGGTGTTCGCTCGAGCCGAAATACGTGCGGCCCGACCTGCCGGTGCCGCCGTCCTGGCCGGTCGGCGATGCCTATCTGCGCCAGAGCGAGGCGACGCTGCCGGCGATCACCTATCGCGATGTCTTCAAGGATCGACGGCTGCAGGCGCTGATCGACAGCGCGCTGGCCAACAACCGCGATCTGCGTATCGCCGCCGCGAACATCGCCGCGGCGCGTGCGCAATATCGCATCCAGCGCGCCGACCTGTTCCCGGCGATCGATGCGTCCGGCCGGTACAGCTATTCGGGCGGCGGCAACGGCGCGCGCAGCACCGCGAGCACGGGCAGCACCGGCAATAGCGGGACCGGCACTAGCGGAACCGGCACGGGCACCGGGACGGGCACCGGGACGGGTACAGGCAACACCGGCACGGGCACGGGCACGGGTGGAACGGGAACCGGATCGACCGGCACGATCACCACCACCAGCGGCTCCGGCAACAGCGCCTTTTCCGCGCAGGTCGGCGTCACGGCGTTCGAGATCGACCTGTTCGGCCGCGTCCGGTCGCTGTCGCGCGCCGCGCTCGACCGGTATTTCGCCACCGAAGCCGCCGCCCGCGCGACGCGGCTGACGCTGGTCGGCGACATCGCCACTGCCTGGCTGAACTATGCGTCGGATCAGAGTCTGCTCAAAATCGCGCAGGACACCGCCGCCAGCGCTACCAAGAGCGTGCAGCTGACCCGTGCGCGGCTGGTGGGCGGCATCAGCCCGCGCACCGACCTGACGCAGGCGCAACAGATCCTGGAAACCGCCAATTCCGATCTCGCCGAACAGCGGACCGCGGTGGCGCAGGACGTCAACGCGCTGCAATTACTGGTCGGCGCGGCGGTCGATCCGGCGCTGCTGCCCGCATCGATCGACGAGGCGCAGGCGACGATCGCCGCGCTTCCCGCCGGGCTCGACAGCGGCGTGCTGCTGCGCCGGCCGGATGTCGTACAGTCCGAATACGAATTGCGCGCCTATAACGCCGAAATCGGCGCGGCGCGTGCGGCCTTGTTCCCGCGTATCTCGCTGACGGGGCTCGTCGGCTTCGCCAGCACCGCGCTGTCGTCGCTGTTCAGCGGCGGCGCGTTCAACTATTCGGTCGCCCCTTCGGTCAGCTATCCGATCTTCCAGGCGGGCGCCGGGCGCGCCAACGTCCGCTATACCGAGGCGCAGCGCGACGCCGCGCTCGCCACTTACGAACGGACGATCCAGACCGCGTTCCAGGAAACCGCCGACGCGCTGGCCCGACAGGGCACGCTGGCGGACCAGCTGCGCGCGCAGACCAACTTCCGTGCCGCCGCCGCCGATACGCTGCGACTGGTCAACGCGCGCTATCAGGGCGGAATCGACACCTTCCTGTCCAGCCTCGACGCGCAGCGTTCGCTCTATACCGCACAGCGCAACCTGATCGCCACGACGCTGGTGGGCGCGACCAATCGCGTGACGCTGTATCGCGTGATCGGCGGCGATTCATCGTTGGAGGCGACGGCGCAGGGACCACGGCCGGTGACGCCGAACGGGGCGCCGCGCCCGGAGTAAGCGTCGTGCAGCGCGAGGCTGCGGGTTGACGCCCGGACCCACGTCTCCGATGCTCATACGACCTCGACGGCAGGAGCCGCCCGCATGAGCCACACGATCCGCCGTTTCCGACCGACCGACGATGCCGCGATGCTCGCCTTCGCGGCGACGCTGCCGGAACACGACCTGCTGTTCCTCGGCCGCGACCTGCGTCACCCGCGCGTGATCGAGGCGTGGCAGCAGGCGATCGGCGAAGGGTGGATCGACAGCCTCGTCGCCGAGGATGATGGCCGGATCGTCGCGACCGGAGCTTTGGTTCGCGATCCGCTGGGATGGAGCGGCCATGTCGGTGAGATCCGGCTGCTGGTCGCACCAGACCGACGCGGCGCGGGGCTGGGCGGCGACCTGCTCGAGGCGCTGCTGTCGATCGCGCATGCGCATGGTCTGGCGAAGCTCAGCGCCACGATGACGCCGGATCAGGCGGGATCGATCGCATTGTTCGAAGGGCTGGGCTTCCGTCGGGAAGCACGGCTGGCGGATCATGTCCGCGCCAGCGACGGGGCGACGCACGACCTGCTGGTGCTGGCCCGCGCCGTCCCCGCCTGAATTCAATCGCTTTTCGTATCGTTTCCCGGACGCAGCGGCGACACCGCGTCGCGGCCGAACTGCATGATCAGCTCGCCGATCTCGCGGGCCTGATTCATCGAACGTTGTCCCTGTTCGCGCAGATATTCGCCCTGAATCCGCATGACGTCGCTCAGGTCCGTGGCCTTTGCCGCCTCGCGCATCGCCTCGAAGGCCTGATGCGAATTCCGCTCGGCCTGTTCGATGATCTTGAGGCCGATGGTGGCGCTGCCGTCGGCGACCTTCTGGCCGGATGCGCGCATCGCCTCGCCTGCGCGGCGCGCGGGATCCATCACATGGTCGGAAAAGGCGTCGCGCGCCCGGCCCGCCGCATCGCGCATGGCATCGGCGGCGCCTTGCGTACCGGCCTGCCCACCCGCTTCACCGCCGAATTCGTCTGCCATGATCACTCTCCTGCTCCAAAAAATGCCGGACGGTCTCAGCCGGTCGGCGTTGCATAAAAGAACGTATCACGTCCTGCTTTTGCTCCGGCAGGCGCGTCGGCGCAGATGTCGGCGTTGCGTCTTGCCGCGTGCGCGATAGAACGGCCGCGATGGACACCCCCGACGACCCCCTCGAGCGGCGGATTCGCGGCGAATTGCTGCTGCGCGCAGTGGCCCTGGGCGAGGAGCTGATGCGGCTGTCCGACGACCTGAAACTGTCGGTGGCCGGCCTGCACATCTGTCAGGGCGTGGAAATGATGCGCGAAGAGGCGGAGCGGATCGTCGGCCCCACCGGCTGATCGATCCAGGTCAGGTCGAGCCGATGCAGTTCCGGGCGAGCACCATGCCCGCCTCGGTCAGCGTCAGCGCCGTCGCCTGCCCCGCGGCCTCCACTCCGCGCAGCACACCGCGTTCGGTCAGCACGACGATCCAGCGATCGAGCACCGACGCGCGCAGCCGTGTGGCGGTGCCTATGTCCGCGCGCGTGACCGCCCGCTGCTCTTCGGCGGCGATGAACAGCGTCAGCAGGATGTCCCAGCCCGGCTCGCCGAACAGCTCGGCCAGTCCGCCCGCGGTCGCATCGCGCGCCCGGCGGTGCGCCAGGATCACCCGCGCCCGTTCCGACGGATCGGTTTCCTCGGGCCCCACCGGCGCCGCGACCACGATCTCGCCACGACCCTTGGCGGCGATCGCCCGCACACGGTCGATCGCGGCGACCAGCCGGTTGTAATCGTCGCGATCGCGCTGCGGCCAGCGCAACAGGCGGATATCGGCGGTCATGACTGCACCGGATCATGCCGGTGCCACGGCGCCCAGTCACGATCGGCCCCGAACTGCGCGAGCCTGTGCCGATGGCGCAGTGCGCCGACCGCCAGCAGAACGAGCATCGGATAGGCGATCTTGCTGCTCGCGCCCGCGTACATCCATGGCACCAGCCCCGGCTGGAACGCCTTCACCCCGTGGATGCCGAGCGTGATGAGATGCAACGCGCTGACATACAGCGGCCAGAAGCGATTGGCGCGCAGCGCGATGCCGATCAGGCCGACGAGCATGGCAGCATCGACCATCAACAATGTCCAGAATATGGCGTGATAACTGTGTCTCTGCTGAAAGGGCACGTAGGACGTGGCGAAAGCGCCCAGCACGAAGAGGAGTGCGGTCCAGCGTTCCGGCCCGCCGCCGGCCCAGAAGGCATAGCCGCAGGCGGCGACGAGCACGATGTTGAAGACCATGACGTGGGTCATGGCTTGGCCGGCCAAAGGAGCAATCTGGAGGCCAAGCCATGACACCTAGGCAGCGACGCGCAGATGACTGACGCCGGCACCCGTCGGGGCGAATTCGGGCTTCGGCAATTCGTCACCGAAACTCGTTTCGTACCCGATCTGCTTGCCCAATTTCTCGATGACGCGGTGGCCCGCGACGGTGTGGCCGCGCGCGGCGCCGATCGCCATGATCGCCTGGCCGAGCACTTCGAACGCCTGCTGGCCGGCGATCGCCGGCAGGTTGGCGGCGCTGCGGGCACGCGGCAGGGCTGCGAGCAATTCGCCACCCGTGGCGAAAGCCTCGTCCAGCTGCGTTTCGAGACGCCACAGCAACTGCGCCACGGCTTCGGCCGCTTCGTGTGTGTTCGCGTAGGACATAGCCACCTTTCCACCCGATGGGTGCTCACATTGGAGTCAGGAAAGGTGCGTGGCGACCGCCTCGATCAGGCCGGTCAGCACCTGGAGGCCATTCATCAGCATGCCGAACCCGATGGCGATGCCCAATGCGATGGCCTGTATCCAGATCAGCCGGCTACCGACCGAAAGGTCGTTGTCCCGCTGCCCTTTCCGCCGAAAGGGCACCCCGATCCCGGGAACACGACGGTAAGGCGCGTCCCCGGAAACCCCCGGTGCCCCGACGATCCCCTCGTCCGGCGACGACCGGCCTGGCAGCGGAATGGCGGCTGCGACCAGCCGTGCAGAATGCCCCCCTATTTTATCGGGGGCGGTGTCGTTGGGTAATATCGTTTCGTTGGAATGACTTGGATCCGCGCTACCGGCTTCGTACTCGCTCCACAACAGCGCCGCATCGCGGCGGTTGCGCGCGCCGAGGATACGCACCGCTTCGGTCAGGTAGCCGTCGACGGTCGATTTCTCGATCCCGAGCTCGACCGCGATCTCCTTGGAGCCCTTGAGCTCGCGCACACCACGCAAGCAATCGCGATGGCGTTTGGAGAGACGGTCGAATCGGTCTGGATCGTTCACAGTCCCGCTGTCTCGCCTGCCGCGCACGGATGCAAGGGCAGCGCGCCGGGGAACGTGCCGGCATCGATGCACCGGATGGCCCCGGAGCAGGGACAATCCGGTGCATCATCAATCAACTCGACCAGCCGTCCTGCGTGCAGGCCGCAGTATAATACCATCACGAGGCATGTTTCGTGCACCGCGGTCGTTCAGGCGGACGAGCGGAAGAAGGATCCGTTTCGGTTGATGTCCTTCGAATCAGGCTTCCGCGGTCTTGCCGGCCTTGCCCTTCTTCGGCGCCGCTTTCTTGCCGCGTCGGCTGGGCACCGGGACAGAACGCCCCTTCATCAGCGGCACCGCGATCGCCGCGGCCGCACCGGCGATCAGCGTGCTGCCGATCGCGATCCAGGCGCCCTTGCCGATGCCTCCATCGGCGCCCTTATCCGTTCCGGACCCCCGCTTGGCATGCGATTCCGCGGCACCCGAGGGCTTCGACGGCTCATCGTGGTGCACGGGTCCGGCATGCTTCATCGCGGAACTGGGGATATGGGACATGGGCGAATTCCTTTCAGCCGCTCCAACCCCAAGGCTCCGCGCAATGTTCCGTCTGGTCAACGACTTGGCCGGAAGTCCGCCCGTCCGTCCTGCGATGCGCGTCAGCCGCGCCACCGCCGCATGGCCGCATCATAGGCGTCGGCGGCGGCCTGCTTCGTGGCAGTCAGCCGGTCGCGCTCTTCGGCCTGTTCGCGCTCCATCGCCCGCCGCTTCTTCGCCAGCGCCGCCTCTTCGGCGCGCAAGGCGCGATCCGCACTCCGATGCCGCGCCCCCGCCTCCGCCAGCGCGTCCTCCGCTTCGATGAGCGCGCTGCGGTCCGGCTTGGGCGGGGGTGGCGCGGCGGCTGGAGAGGGACTGGCGGGGGCTACGGCTTTCGCCTCGCGCCGAGGCGCTTTGGGCGCGGGTGTCGGCGGCAGGGCGGCGATCTGCTCCGCCGCGGTGCCGCGCGAACGCTTGATCACCACGCCCGGCCGGGCCAGCGCTTCGGCGGCGAGATCGGGGTCGGTCACCACTTCGGCGACACCGCGGGCGAACAGGTCGCGCTCGCTGCCCCAGGCCTGCAACGCCGCCTTCTGGCTCGCTGCCGCGACATAGGCATCGTGGAAGCCGATCGGGGTGCGGTAGACCTTCAGTTTCGCCATGCCCTGCTTCTAGTCCGAAGGCCCGCAACCGGCCAGCATGGTTGACGCATGGACGCCCTGTCCCGCTCCGGCACAGCAGGAACAAGCCACTGGCGAGAGACGCCTTTCCGGTCCATCTTGCACGTTCGTCTTCCCGGGGAGCCCGCCGTGGCCGCACGTCGTCCGGCCCTTGCGGCCAAGCTGATCCTCGCCACCGCCGCGCTGGGCGTTGGCGCCGCCGCGATGATGCCGGCGCATCGACCGGCACCGGCTTCGGTCCGGCCCCCGGTCGCGCCCGTCACACCGGCCGCTAGCGTCCACGCGCTGACATCGCCGCCCGCCGCCAAGGTTGCGACTGCGGCGCCATCGTCCAGCCAGGCACCGACGCCGGCACCCGTGGCGACGCCGATGGTCGTCCGTCGCGTGCTCGACATCGGGCCGATCAAGTTCGGTGACTATGCCTGGGATAGCAAGGGCGTGCCCGATGGCCCGCTGATCATCACCGTCGATCTGGCGGCGCAGACGCTGTCGGTGTTCCGCGACGGTTATGAAATCGGTGCGACCGCCATCCTCTATGGCACCGATGACAAGCCGACGCCGCTGGGCAGTTTCCCGATCACGATGAAGGACGCCCATCACGTCTCCAGCATCTATGGCGCGCCGATGCCCTATACGCTGCGGCTGACCGACGACGGCGTCTCCGTCCACGGAACCGAAGTCGCCTGGGGCTATGCCACGCACGGGTGCATCGGCATTCCCACCGCATTCGCCAGATTGCTGTTCGGCGAAGCGAAGGTCGGTGATCGCGTGATCATCACCCGCGGCAAGACCCTGGCGACCGGACAACGGCTCACCGCCTGATCGCTTCCGCTATCGGCCGCATGCACCTTGGCGGACGGCGATCCGGCGCGGCGGCGGCAGGCGATCGACGCGGGCCCAATCCGGGTTCGCGACGCAATGCCGCAGGCGCAGCATCTGCGCTTCCCCGGCGGATAACCTCTTGCTAAGGCCGCGACGACATACGCTTTCGCTGAAGCGCTCTCGCGCGCCCGCGCGGCTTCCCCGCCGCCTCCCCGTGCGCCCTGGGCCAAATTGAAGGAACCACGATGACCGCCATCGGCCAGGACAGCCTGAACACCCGCACCACCCTGACGGTCGGTGACAAAGCTTACGATTATTACAGCCTCGCCAAGGCGGCGGAGAAGTTCGGCGACATCAGCCGCCTGCCCTTCTCGATGAAGGTGCTGCTGGAGAATATGCTCCGCTTCGAGGACGGCAAGACCGTTACGGAAGAGGATGTGAAGGCGATCGTCGACTGGCAGCAGGAGCGGCGTTCCGATCGCGAAATCCAGTATCGCCCCGCGCGCGTGCTGATGCAGGATTTCACCGGCGTCCCCTGCGTCGTCGATCTCGCCGCGATGCGCGATGCGATCACCAAGCTCGGCGGCGATGCGGCCAAGATCAACCCGCAGGTGCCCGTCCATCTCGTCATAGACCATTCGGTGATGGTCGACGAGTTCGGCACGCCCAAGGCGTTCGAGGAGAACGTCGATCTGGAATATCAGCGCAACGGCGAACGTTATGAATTCCTGAAATGGGGTTCGGCCGCGCTCGACAATTTCAAGGTCGTGCCCCCCGGCACCGGCATCTGCCATCAGGTGAACCTGGAATATATCGGCCAGGCGGTCTGGTCGACCGACAGCGTCGGCGATCATGGCGACGGCAAGGCGATCGCCTATCCCGACACGTTGGTCGGCACCGACAGCCACACGACGATGATCAACGGCCTGGGCGTGCTCGGCTGGGGCGTCGGCGGGATCGAGGCGGAAGCGGCGATGCTCGGCCAGCCGGTATCGATGCTGATCCCGGAAGTCGTCGGCTTCAAGCTGACCGGCGCGCTGCGCGAGGGGATCACGGCGACAGACCTGGTGCTCACCGTCACGCAGATGCTGCGTGCGAAGGGCGTCGTCGGCCGCTTCGTCGAATTCTTCGGCCCCGGCCTGTCGTCGATGACGCTCGCCGACCGCGCGACGATCGCCAACATGGCGCCGGAATATGGCGCGACCTGCGGCTTCTTCCCGATCGACGACAAGAC
>CAYQPM010000047.1:0-15578 GCA_964419295.1 uncultured Stakelama sp.
ACTTGCCGGTGCCGTGATAGCCCTGCACCATCACGCGGCGGTTGTGCGCGAAGCCGGCCAGCACCGCCAGCGTCGTATCGGCATCGAAGACATAGGCGGGGTCGAGGTCCGGGACGCGTTCGTCCGCCTCGCTGAACGCCGGCACCTCCATGTCGCTGTCGATGCCGAACAGATCGCGCACGCCGACCATCTTGTCGGGCGCGTCCATGATCGTCGTCTCGCGGCTGTCGGGCTGGGTATTGGGGATATCGTTCATCGCGTCGGTGTACCGTTCCGGGCTGGCAATCGAAGGGGGCGGCCTTCCTGAACGCGCAAAGCGAGCGAATGGCGCAACGCATGATCAGTGGAAACGGAATGCGCCGCCGTCAAGCCGCCGCGGGCGCGATCCGCTCGGGCAGCGTGAACAGATCGGCGAAGCGCGCCGCCGCCTCGCGGTCGCCGGTGATGCGCATCGTGCCGTCAGCCTCCGCCGCCGCGATCGGCCGCTTGAGGTAGATCCACACGACCAGCGGCGTCGGATCCGCTTCGATCACCACGTCGGCCCCCGCCGGGTCGGCGCGGACGATCGTCAGCGCGCCGTCCGCCAGCGTCGCCAGAAAGCCGTCGCCACCGGTCGCGAAACCGATCTTCATGTGCAGCCCGCGCGCTGCATCGACATCGATCATCGTACGCAGCGACAGCATCGCCGACGCCGGCGAGAACGGCAGCGTCGGATCGTGCAGCGGCGATCGCGTCGCCCAGCGTCCCATCGTCTGCAGCACCGGCTCGACCTCATAGCCCCATGGCGTCAGTTCATAGGCCTGTACCGATGCAGGCGGCGGCAGCTTGCGGCGCGACAGCAGCCCGACGGCCTCCAGGCTTTCGAGGCGCTGCGTCAGCACGTTCGCGCTGATCCCCGTCAGGTGCGCGCGCAGTTCGCCGAAGCGGCGCGGGCCGAACATCAGTTCGCGCAGGATCAGCAGCGACCATCGCTCGCCGACGAATTCCAGCGCCGATGCCGTGCCACAGGCATCGTCGTACCAGCGCTTCCGTCGCCCGCCTCCAGCGCCGGTTATTTTTTCTGACTGCATAGTTGCTTTATGTAACCACGACTGTCATCCAATACCAGACGCGATTCGGAGAGGAATAGCTGGCCATGACAAAACAGATTTTCGTCAACCTGCCCGTCGGCGACGTTGCCGCCGCCACCGCCTTCTACGCAGCGCTCGGCTTCGAACAGAACGCCATGTTCTCCGGTCCGCAAGGCTCGTCGATGCGATGGTCGGACACGATCTCGGTCATGCTGCTCGATCGTGCTTTCTACGCGACCTTCACGGACAAGCCGATCATCGATGCGCGCACGCAGAGCGGCGTGCTGCTGGCGCTGGCGTTCGACGACCGCGCGGCGGTCGATTCGATCACCGAAGCGGCATTGGCGGCGGGCGGGCGCGAGCTGCACGATCCGGAAGATCACGGCTACATGTACAGCCGCGCGTTCGAGGATCTGGACGGTCATGGCTGGGGGCCGTTCTACATGGACATGGCCGCCGCCGAGAAAGTGATGGGGCAGCCCGCCGACGCCTGAACGCCGATGCCGGGGGAGACGCGAGAATGACCTATATCGACGGCTTTCTGCTCGCCGTGCCGACCGCACGGCAACAGGACTATCGCGATCATGCCACGACGGGCGCGACGCTGATGCAGCGGGCCGGCGCCCGTCGCATCGTCGAAGCATGGGGTGACGACGTGCCGCACGGTACGCGCACCGACTTTTACCGAGCTGTGCAGGCGACGGCCGACGAGACGGTCGTGTTCAGCTGGATCGCCTATCCCGACAAGGCCGCGCGCAACGCCGCCGCGGTACAGGTGATGGCCGCGCCCGAGATGGACGCGCTGATCGGTGCCATGCCCTTCGACGGCAGGCGCATGATCTACGGCGGGTTCGCGGTCATCGTCGATACCGGGCCCGCCGCCGGCGATACGCCCGCCGCCTATATCGACGGCTTCGTCGTGCCCGCGCGGGATCGCGACGTCTATACCGACGCGGCGCACAAGGCCGCCGCGGTCTTCCTCGATCACGGCGCGATCCGCGTGGTGGAAAGCTGGGGAGAGGATGTGCCGTCCGGCACCGTCACCGGTTTCCCGCAGGCCGTCGCGCTGGAAGAGGGTGAAACCGTCGCCTTCTCCTGGGTCGAATGGCCATCGAAGGCGATCCGCGACGCCGGCATGGCGGCGGTCATGGCCGATCCGCGGATGCAGACGCCGCCGGTCGACATCGGCTTCGACGGCCAGCGCCTGATCCACGGCGGCTTCGCCGTCCTGCTCGAACGATAAGGGCGCTCCACCGATGACATCCATGCAGGGCAAGCCGGTCTGGTTCGAACTCCAGGCACCGGATCAGGACGCCGCCACGGCCTTTTACACCGCCGTCTGCGGCTGGACGACACGCGGTTCGCCGATGGCCGAACACGGCGGTTACGCCATCGCCTCTGCCGCCGATGGCGAACGCGTCGCCGGGATCATGGGGCCGCCCCCGCCCGGCGCGCCGCAGGTGCCGGGCTGGTCATTGCACTTCGGCACGGACGATATCGCCGCCACGCTCGCCAGGGTCGAGCCGCTGGGCGGCGCCATCCTGTTCGGGCCGATGGCGATCCCGCACGTCGGCCGGTTCGCGCTGGTCCGCGATCCGCAGGGGATCACCTTCTTCCTAATGCAGGCAGATACGCCCGATCCCGGCCGGCCGTTCCGGCAGGCCCCCGACGCACAGGGGCACGCGGTCTGGATGGAACTGGCGACGCCGGACCCCGAAGGCGCCTTCGCCTTCTACGGCGGCCTGTTCGGCTGGACCCATGCCGGCAGCATGGCGATGGGCGACATGGGCGATTACGCCTTCTTCGACGTCGGCGATCTGCGCCCCGGCGCGATCATGCCGACGCTGACCACCGGCGCGCCTGCCCGCTGGAATGCCTATTTCCTCGTACCCGACCTCGACGCGGCGCTGACCCGGTCGGATGCCGCCGGAGGCAGGCTCATCAACGGCCCGCATCCCATTCCCGGCGGCGACTATTCCGCCCATATCGTCGATGGCCACGGCAACCAGATCGGGCTCGTCGGGCCGCGTGCGGACAAAGCGGCATGACCGGCGCAGCGATGCGGCCGATGGCGGTCTGCCTGTGGTTCGACGGTGCGGCGGAGGAAGCGGCGACCTTCTACGCCGCGACGTTTCCCGATAGCCGCGTCGATGCGGTGCACCGCGCGCCCGGCGACTATCCCGCTGGCAGGCAGGGCGACGCCCTCACCGTCGAATTTACCGTGTGTGGCACGCCTTTCGTCGGCCTGAACGGTGGCGGCGGCGTGCCGCATGGCCCTGCCATCTCGTTTCAGGTGTTCACCGACGACCAGGCCGAAACCGACCGGCTGTGGGACGCGATCGTCGGCAACGGCGGCAAGGCGAGCCAGTGCAGCTGGTGTTCCGATCGCTGGGGTATCAGTTGGCAGATCGTGCCGCGCCAGCTGATGGCGGCGCTGTCCCACGACGATGCGGGCGCCCGGTCCCGCGCCTTCACCGCGATGATGGGCATGACCAGGATCGACATCGCCGCCATCGAAGCCGCGGTGCGGGGAGACGCAGCATGAGCGAGGTGCACGAACTGAGCATCACCCGCGTGATCGACGCGCCGGTCGAGGCGGTGTGGCGGGCATGGACCGAGGATAGCGGCGCCTGGTTCTGCCCCAAGCCATGGCAGGCGGAAGTCGTCACCCAGGAACTGGTGACCGGCGGCCGCTCCGAGATCGTGATGCGCGGCCCGAACGGCGAGGAAAACCGGCTCGAGGGCGTCTATCTCGAGGTGGTGCCGGGAGAGCGCATCGTCTCTACCGACGCCTTCACGGCGGGCTGGGTGCCGGCGGGGCCGTTCATGGTGCGGATCGACACCTTCGCGGGCGAGGGCGGAAAGACGCGCTATACCGCAACCGCGCGGCATTGGACCGCAGCGGCGAAGGACAGCCACGCGGCCATGGGTTTCGAACCCGGCTGGAATGCCGCGACCGACCAGCTGGAGGCGATCGCACTGCGGCTGGCCGGTCGATAGTCGCCTTCGCTCTTGGACGGTCAAACCGCGGTACGCCCGGATGCCAACTCTGACCGACGAGCAGCCCGGGCCCGCCGCCGCCATGCTTCAGGCGAAGGCTGGCGCCTGTCGCAACTGCTGATAGGCGGCGATCACCTTTTGCAGGCTCGCTTCATGGCTGCGGTCGCCGCCGTTGCGATCGGGGTGATAGCGTCGCACCAGTTCCGAATAGCGCTTGCGCAAGGCCGAGCGGTCGGCGTCCGCACCGAGCCCCAGCACCTTCAGGCTGGCGCGGTCCTGTCCGGACAGCGGCTTGCCGTCCGGCCGGTCCGGTGCCGCCTCGCGCCGGTAACGCGCCGCGATCGCATCGAGCGGATCGCTGAAGTCGGCCCAGCGCGGTCCCTGATCGCCGCTGCCGGCGCGCGCGAAGGCGCGAGTCTCCCGCTCCCATCCCGCCAGCGGGCGCTGCGCGTGATGGATCTCGTCGGCGGTCATCCCGTCGAAATAATTGTAGCGGCTGTTGAACGCACGGACATGGTCGAGGCACAGCCAGCGGAACGCGCCCGGCCCGCCGCCGTCCGCGGCGCCCTCCAGTGGCGGCGCACGGAATTCGCCCGGCTCTTCGCACCCCGGCTCGGCACACACCCTGCCCTGCGCTTCCATCCGGCCGTGAAACCGCGTCTGCGGCCGGTCCTTCTTCTCACTCGCGCGCGTCACGAACGCTCCCTTACCTGCGCAATCCCGGTATATAGGCGCGATGACCGACACCGCTACCGCTCCGCTGCAAGACATTATCGCCGCCCGCCTGACCGCCGCGCTGGCGCCTTCGCATCTCGAGGTGATCAACGACAGCCATCACCACGCCGGCCACATGGGCGACGACGGCACCGGCGAATCGCACTTCACCGTGATCGTCGAGAGCGCGTCCTTCGCCGGCGCCAATCGCGTCGCCCGCCAGCGCGCGGTGAACCATGCGCTCGCCGATCTGTTGTCCACGCGCATCCATGCGCTCGCCATCAAGGCCCGCGCGCCGGGGGAGTGACGCGATGACCAGCTATCGGCTGTGGTACTGGCCGACGATCCAGGGGCGCGGCGAATTCGTCCGCTTGCCGATGGAGGCCGCCGGCATCGCCTATGAGGATCGCGCCCGCGAAATAGGGGCGGCGGCGATGATGGAGGACCTGGAAGCGCGCGCGAAGAACGGCCGCGGCCCGTTCGCCCCGCCCTATCTGGTCGACGACGATGGCGTCGCGGTGGCGCAGGTCGCCAACATCCTGGCCTATCTTACCGACCGCTACGACCTCGCGCCCGCCGCCGAGCGCCGGTGGCTGCACCAGCTCCAGCTGACGATCGCCGATCTGGTCGCGGAGGTGCATAACGTCCATCATCCGGTCGGCACGATGGACTATTACGAGGACCAGAAGGCCGAGGCCGCACGCGCCGCCGCGCAGTTCCGCGCCGAACGCCTGCCCAAGTTCCTCAACCATTTCGAGGATGCCGCCGACGCGGGCGACGGCCCGTTCCTGTTCGGCGATCGCTGGACGCCGGTCGACACCTCGCTGTTCCAGCTGGTCGAGGGGCTGCGCTACATGATGCCGCTGCGGATGACGACGCTGGAGCCCGACTATCCCGCGCTGCTGCGCATCCACCATGCGGTCGGCCATCTTCCCGCCATGCTGGACTATCTGCACAGCGACCGGCGACTGGGCTTCAACGCCGACGGCATCTTCCGCCACTATCCGGAACTGGACGGCGAATAGCGACGCCGGTGCCCGGCAACGCACCGCATATATGCTCCCTGCGCCGCGATCGGCACCCCCAGCCCGGCATGACAGCGTTTCCCGATTGCAGCCTTCGCGATGGCGCCGGCCGGCGTTATACCCTGATCGTGTCCCGCATTCCCCGCCCCGCCGCCCGCATTCTGCTCGTCGATGCCGACGCCCGCATCCTCCTGATGCGCTTCACCCCCGAAGATCGCCCGCCGCTCTGGTGCACGCCGGGCGGCGCGGTCGATCCGGGCGAAAGCTACGAAGCCGCCGCGCGCCGCGAATTGTGGGAAGAGGTCGGGCTGGATATCGACTGCGGACCACAGGTGGCGCAGCGCACCGCCGATTTCCTGACGTTCGAAGGGGTGGAGGTCACCGCCGACGAACGCTATTTCCGCGTCGACATCGACCGGCACGAGGTTCGCGCCGGCGCGCTCACGCCGATGGAACAGCGGGTGCTCGCCGGGTCGCGCTGGTTCTCGCTGCACGAATTGGCCGACTGGCCGGAAACCATCTACCCTGCCGATCTGGCCGACCTGCTCGCCGCCACGGAGCCGCACCATGCTCGATGATTTCGTCCTTCAGACCATCACGCCCGTCACCCACGACCTGGGCGGCTTCAAGGTGCATCGCACGCTGCCGAACAAGGAACGCACGATGGTCGGCCCGTTCCTGTTCTTCGACCAGATGGGGCCGGCGCATCTGGACGTCGGCGGCGGTATCGACGTGCGCCCGCATCCGCACATCAACCTCGCGACCGTCACCTATCTGTTCGACGGCGCGATCGATCACCGCGATTCGCTCGGCACGGCGGCGCGGATCGAACCCGGCGCGGTCAACCTGATGACCGCGGGCCACGGCATCGTCCATTCCGAACGCTCGCCCGGCGACGAACGCGCGCAGGGGCCGCAGCTCTCCGGCGTCCAGACATGGCTCGCGCTGCCCGAGGCGCGGGAGGAGATGGATCCCGCCTTCGAACATGTCGCCAAGGCGCAACTGCCGACGATCGCGGCGCACGGCGCCCGCGCGCGGATCATCATGGGCGATCTGTGGGGCCAGCGCGCGCCGACGACGACCTATGCGGGGACCATCTATGCCGACATCGTGCTCGATCCCGGCGCCAGCATCCCGATCGATGCCGCCGCCGAGGAACGCTGCGTCTATCTCGCAATGGGCGAAGCGACGCTGGAGGGCGTGCCGCTGGAACCGATGAAACTCTACGTCCTGCGCCCCGGCATCGCCGCGACGCTGCGCTCCGCGACCGGCGGCCGTGCGATGCTCGCGGGCGGCGACGCCTTCGCCACCCCGCGCCATGTCTGGTGGAACTTCGTCTCGTCCAGCCGCGACCGGATCAACGAAGCCAAGCGCGCATGGCAGGCCGGCGAATTCCCCACCGTGCCCGGCGACGAAAAGGAATGGATTCCGATCCCCGCGGTGCCCAACACCGTGAGCTATCCGTAAGCCGGCCGGGGGAGGTCGGGGCCGGAAGACCGGCGCGGCACGCGAACCGGGCTCGCCTTCGCCCCCATCGACAGAAGGTGGTTGAAGGCCCGCCGTCCAGCGGCCACACTCCCCGCAACGCGAAGCGGCGCCACGCCGCGCGCCAGGAGAGGCCTGCATGACCATCCCCCCGCTCCAGCGGATCGCGCTGTCCACCGGAGTCGAACTCGACGTCGCCATCGCCGGGTCGCCCGACAACCCGCCGGTCATCCTGCTCCACGGCTTTCCCGAATCGCACCGGACGTGGCGCGGCATCATCCCCGATCTTGCCCGCGACCATTATGTCGTCGCGCCGGACCAGCGCGGCTTCGCCCGCTCCTCCAAACCCGAAGGCGTCGAAGCCTATGCCGCCGACAGGATCCTCGCCGATCTGATCGCGCTCGCCGACCGGTTGCACATCGACCGCTTCACGCTGGTCGGGCACGATTGGGGCGGCGCGATCGCCTGGATGGCGGCGCTCGGTCGTCCGGATCGCATCGCGCGGCTGGTGATCGTCAACGCGCCCCACCCCTTCCTCTTCCAGCGCGCACTGTTCGACGAGCCGGAGCAGCGCAAGGCGAGCCAATATATCACCCGCTTCCGCGACACGACGATCGACCAGGGGCTGACCGGCGCGGGGCTGGAGAAATTCCTCGGCTCGACCTTCGCGCACCACATCACCGGCGTGATCGCGGGCGAGGACAAGGCCGCCTATCTCGACGAATGGTCGCAGCCGGGCGCGATGACCGCGATGCTCAACTGGTATCGTGCATCGGGCGTGATCGTCCCCGCGATGGACGACGAGCCCCACCGCCCCGCATTCCTCGACCGGCCGTTCCCGCCGGTGACGCAGGATACGCTGGTGATCTGGGGCATGCGCGACACCGCGCTGCTGCCGATACTCGTCGACGACCTCGGCCCGCTCGTGCCGAAGCTGACCGTCGAAAAGATCGACGCCGGTCATTTCGTGCCGTGGGAAAAGCCCGATGCGGTCGTCGCGGCGATGCGGCGCTGGCACATCTGACGACCGTCGCGCCACATACGCGCTGGCCGTGGTAGCGTCTCCGGTACGACTGTCCGCTAACGCCCAAATGTGGTCGTGCAGGCTGCCCATCCTCGATCCCGAGAACGGCCGTTCTTCAAGCGTGTTCGTTCCCTTTTCTCCGTCCCTGATAAGCCATTTCGGGAATGATCAATCGGGAACAGATTTTGAGAAAGCGCATGCCTCGGCCGGCTTTCGGCGTGATATGGCAGGCTACTGTCCCGCTATGGGTTCCCAATCGGGAACGTGCCTGCGCTGGCATCAAGAATGTCGCTTCAATCGTGCAGCCCAGAACAGGAAGGCGGCGGTGAGGGCCGCAGCGATAGCGAAATGCCCCGTACTGGCTTCCGGCGACCAGCGGCTCGTCCACAGGCTACGGTCAAAGGCTATGCCGCCAACGGCGTTCACCAGCCCATGCAGCCAGATACAGGGGATCAGGCTGCCATGGCCGGTCAGCCATACACGCGACATTACGAAGGACAGGCCGATGACGCCGAGCGTGTAGAGAGGGAGATAGGCGACGAAGGGAACGCCACTTCGCCAGTCGGCGAACATGGCCATGATCGGCAGATGCCACAGCGCCCAGACGATGCCGATAGTGAGGGAGGCGCGTACCTCGCCACCCTGCTCCAGCAGACGAGGCAACAGATAACCGCGCCACCCGCCTTCCTCTCCCAACGCACCAGCACCCATGATCGCGGTCGCCACACCGTTGAAGATCGAAACGGGAAACACCGTCAAATATAGGAGGATCGGTGCCTGACCATGCAGCTCTTCAAGCCGTGGGGCATAGCCGAGGGCGATCGTCAGGAAGAGCAGCGCCAACGGGAATGGCAGCAGCGCGGCGGTATAGGCGCGCCATCCACAGCGTAAGCGGATGAACCCGCGCAGCCATTCCTTGAGCGAGCCGGGGCGCGAAATCGCAGACAAAATGGCCGCAGCCACACCCGGCCCGAACGAACCGGCATAGATCGCCGCCATCATGGCTCCTGGACCGTGAAACGTACTCGGTCGTCCGGTTGCCAGCCATGTTGCGATCCAGATCGACCAGCTCAACGCTACCGTCAGCAGGACGAACGCCATCGCACCCGGTCGCGTGCGACCGGCCGTCTTGTCAGCCACCATGATTTCCTTGTTATGCGAGGTTTTAAGGCAAAGGTTCAGCGCCGCTGTTGGAGAGTCCGAAGTCCCTTGGTGAGCGCGACATAGAGCAATGCCGCCAGCAGCAACGCGATGGGGATCGACCACCAGCCAAGCAGTTCGCGAGCGCCGTCAGATTGTGCGATGATGCCGGCGCTGACCGTGCCGTCCGCATAGCGGAACACACCAACATGCTCGCCCCAGAGTGGCTTGAGCAGCGCCATGCTGGTGAAAATGGCGAGCAGCAAATAGCCTAGGCCAAATGCGAGACCAATCACCGCTCGTCGCGACCCGGCCATGACTGCATAGGAAAGCCCCCGCGCGATTGTAATCGGACTGTAGGTCAGGGTGCCACGCTCGATCAGCTGGTCGGCGAGCAGTGGGCGTAGGTAGTCGATCGGCCGGCCGAGACGCGACAGGGCCGCGTCGAGCCGTTCCCCTTCGTTTCCCCCCGACGCAGCAGCCATGCTGTCAACGACATGCGCTTCCAGATCGCCGCGCATTTCGGCCGCGTCCGCATCTGCGCGCGCGAGCAGGCGATCGACCTCGTAGAAATAGGCGTCCCAGCGACGGCGAGCGGCAGGGTCGGTGAAAGCGGGGGTCATGCGGACGCTCCTGGCAGCAGGCTATCGACGGAGGCGGCGAGCTTCGACCATGACGGGATCATGCCCCGCAGAAGCTCCCGGCCCTGGGCTGTCAGGGCGTAGTATTTGCGGGGTGCGCCACCATCGCCATCGGCGAGGCGCGACGAAATCAGCCCGTCCTTCGCCAGGCGCAGCATCAGCGGATAAAGCGTCCCTTCCGGCACGTCGATCGCGGCGCGCTTGGCGATCCCGGAGATCAGCTCGAAGCCATATTGCTCGCGGTCGCTAAGCGACAACAGGATGACGAACTCCAGCACCCCTTTGCGAAGCTGGACCTCCCACCTGCCGATCGCTTCCTGCGAATCATCTGATTGCCTTGCCATGCAAGGGTATTGGATCAAGGCAACTTGCAATGCAAGGCAATCGCGTTGGACGGCCTTGCATCGTCACCGATTGTTTCTCGATTTGCCTGCCAAGCGAGTTTTGAGAAGCCTGTCAGATTCTCACTCGACCATCCTTTTTGGGAAGGGCAGAAGCCGCGTAATGTCGGCTATCGCCACCCGCCTTCTCGCCACCCGCCTTCTCGAAAGCCGCCGTTCCGCTCCCACCAAAGACGGACATCCGCTCATCAGCGAGCCGGCATCTCCGACCGCCGACAAGCCGACCGCCCCGGTATTTTACTTGCCAGCGCCGGGACCGACGATCTGGAAATTCTTCGGCGGCGTTGCCCCCATCAGGTGCTCGACGAAATAGTCCCACCGACGCCGCATCATGTAACTCGACTGATCGCCGTATCCGTGGTGCGCTCGCGGGAACAGGACGAGATCGAAGTCCTTGTTCGCCTTTTCCAGCGCATCGACGACCAGCAGCGTCGAGGAAAGCGGCACATTGTCATCCAGCATGCCGTGCGCGAGCAGCAGCTTGCCCTTCAGGTTCTTGGCAATATCCTGGTTGGCCTGCAGATCGTAATTGGTCGTCTTGCCGCGACTTTTGAGCAGCCCCAAGTATTTCTCGTAATAATCGTCCTCGTAATTCCGGTTGTCGTGATTTCCGCTCTCGGCAATGCCGACCTTGAAGAAATCGGGGTATAGAAACATCGACGTCGCCGTCGCATTGCCGCCGCCCGAATGGCCCCACATGCCGACCCGGTCGATGTCCATCCAGGGATTGCGCGAGGCCAGATCCTGGATCCCGGTGACCTGATCGGGCACCGCCTGTTTGCCCATGTCGCGGAAATAATAGTCCTGGAAGGCTTTGGACCGCCGCGGCGTTCCCATGCCGTCGATCTCCACGACGGCGAAGCCGAGCTGTGCCAACGCACCTGCGTCACCCGCCGACGCGACGAACTGGCGGGACGCGATCGTGCCCATGAATGGACCCGGATAGATATAATCGATGACCGGATATTTCTGCCGCGGATCGAGCCCGGACGGCTTGAAGAGCAGCCCGTGGCACAGCGTCTTGCCGTCGCTGCACCGAACGGCGATGCTCGTCGGTGCCTGCCAGCCGGTCGCCCGCAGGCGCGTGACGTCGCCCTTCGCCAGTTGCTCGACCACCGTTCCGTCCGCTCGCCGCAACACCGCGGTCTGCGGCTCTTGCGGTGTCGAATAGATATCGACGAAGTAGCGCCCGTCGCTCGACGGCACCGCGATATGGTCCTGCCGCTCCGGCGTCAGCAGCTTCGGGCGACTGCCGTTCAGATCGATCGCATAGATGCTGCGGTAATAGGGATCGACGCCCGCCTCCCGCCCGACGCCGGCGACCAGCATCTTGCCCGTACGCTCGTCGATATAGATCGGGTGGTCGACGTTCCATTGCCCATGCGTCACCTGTCGCACGAGCTTGCCGGTGCCGGCGTTGTACAGGTAATAATGGCCCCAGTCGTCGCGCTGCGACCACCACAGGATCTCGCCGCGCTCCGACAGATAGCGCCAGTTGGTCCCCTCGTCGTTATACCCGCTGTCGAACCAGGTCGGCACGGTCTCGGTGAACACGTCGCGCACCGCGCCCGTAGCCACATCGGCGATGCGGACCGATTCCACCTTGTGGTCGCGCGACGTGGAAACGAAGGCGAGCGTCCTGCCGTCCTTCGCCCATTGCATGTCCTGCGGGCCTTCGCCGCACACCACGTCATCGCATAGCGACGACCGATGCAGGTCCGCCGGCATCTTGAGCCGGGTCATCGTCCCTGCGTCCACGTCGATGATGACGCGCTGGATCTTGAAGATCTCCTTGTCGCCGACGAACGGATATTTCCATGTGTCGACGACGGAATGGCCGACCTGCGTCGTCGTGGTCGAGAAATCGGCCACTGTCCGCTGATCCTGCTGGAAGGTCGCGACCTTCCTCGAATCCGGGGACCAGATCACGATCGCCTGACCCGAATGCCGCCAGCCCGCATTGTCCGTCGCGTAGCCGAAGTCTTTCACGCCATCGGTGGTCAGCTGTCGCTCGGCACCGCTGCTCACGTCGCGGACCCAGAGGTTCCAGTCACGCACGAAGATCGCACGCTTGCCGTCCGGCGACGGCACTCCCGCTGGCTGGGCTTGCCGGGCGGCCTGCCCCGTCTGCGGCGCGATCACCTTGCTACAGCCATAAGGCTGGGAGAGCGCGCACGAATATCGCTCCCCGCGGACGCTCACGATCCCCGTGTTCTTCGCCAAATCCGGTTCGAAGCCGATCGAGCCGAGCTTCGTCGCATCCCGCTCCGTCAGCCCGGCCGCGTTCAATGCGCCAACGAGCACCTTGGTATCGAACGCAGCAGCCTTGGTGCCCTTCTCCGCATCGACCAGCATGATCGTCGGCACCCCATGATCGGTGTCGACGTACCAGAAGCGGCTCGCGTCGACCCAATTCACCGCGCGCACCGCGTGGTCGACCAGCGGAGCCGTCCACGGACCGAGTTGGCGCATGGCGCGGGTATAATCGGCGTCCGTCACCACCGGCCGCTGTTGCGCTTCCGCCGTGCCGGCGATCAGGGAAATCGAAAGGCAGCAAGCGAGCAAACGCATCGAGAAGCTTTCTGAAAGAGACGAACCGACGATATTCACGTAGCAGGCACGATCGAGCCATCGTCCCCGGTCTTCGACTGCACGGCTCCGCCTCCATCGGAAGGGAACGCGGTCTTATGCAGGCTGGTAATGGCGCTCGCAATAGCACCGGTGCGCCGACACCCGGCACCTGTCGGGCTCCGGTATTTGCCGGATCGGCCGGGGCACGCGCAAGTGCTCCATGACACACGAAAACTTCTTCCCGCAGCAGACGTGCCGGCGTTCGTCAGTGCTGCGAGAAAAAACGCGCCGCCGGTCCCGGCGCAAGACGTCAGCCCGTCTCCGCCGGCACAGTGACGCCCCCCCGCCACGGAACGCTCGTGCCCAACATCGGTTATCCCGCCGCCTTTCCCGTTGCTGACCGACGCATTCCTCGTGCGTTCAGTTGGACAGGCGCAGAAAGGCTTCATGCCCTTGATGTCGCAGGCCGGCACCGGGCGCACGTATTCAGGAGATCATCCATGCGTAAGATCATCATTGCCGCACTGGCAGCAGCGACCATCCTGCCCGCCGGGGCCGCCAGCGCCCAGAGCGCGCGCGAAGTGCGCCAGGACCAGCGCGAACTCCAGCGTGACCGTCGCGATGTGCAACGGGCCCGCGCGAACGGCGACCGCGGCGACGTCCGCGAAGCTCGCCAGGAACTGCGCGAGGATCGCCAGGAGACCCGCGAGGACTGGCGCGATTATCGCAACAGCCACCGCAACGTCTACACCCGCGGCGGCTATGCCGGCCCGCGCGGCTATCGCTATCGTCCGGTGAACGTCGGCTATCGTTTCACGCCGGAATATTACGGCCGCAACTACTGGATCAACGACTATGGCACCTATCGCCTGCCGCGTCCGGGCTACGGCTATCAGCGCTGGGTGCGCTACGGCAATGACGTCGTGCTGGTCGACACGCGCTCGGGTCGCGTAGTGCAGGTCTACAACCGTTTCTTCTACTAAGCGGTGAGCATCGGGGAGGGCCACGCCCTCCCCGGTTACGCCGCCCGCAGCACCGCAAGGTCCGACGGGGCCATCGCCGCTTCCGCCCGCGCCCGCGCCTCCGCCGCGGCACGGGCAGCGTCGTCTCCGAAGGTCGCGGGCGCATGCGCCGCCAGCGCCGACAGCGTCGCCTGCAACCGCAACTGCACCTCGATCACCGCCGCGCCGTCGCGCGCGATCGGGCGAAAGATGTCGTCGATCAGATCGGCGATTCCCAGCCGCGGCACATGCACGCGCGCGAAGCCGGGTGCGTCGCCCCGCCGCGTATCGACCAGCGCCAGCAACACGCGGTGGCCGGCGCCCAGCACCTGGATGGCGGTGCCCGGATCGTTCACCGCCGGTGACAGCGCGCGCGAGGCGATCTCGCCCAGCACGATCAGGCCGAAGCGGGGATCCTGTTCGAAATCACGGTCGTGCGACACCGCAAAGGCCGCCGCGATATTCTTCAGCACGTCCTCCCCCGCATCGCCCTCGACCGCGGCGACCGCACGCGCGGCGTGGACGAACGCACCGGGCAGTGCCGCGACATGGATGACGACGCCCGCGCGCTCGGCGATCCGGGCGAGCGCCTTCATATCGATGTGCCCGATATAGCCCGTGTCCGCGACGAAGACCGGCCGGGCATCCGCCGGCACCGCGACCGGTGCGCAGCCGCCGAGCGAAGGCGCCTCCGCCCACGCGGTCATCGCATCCGTGGCCGCCTGCTCCACCCGTTCGATCGTGTCGCGCACGCGCCCGAAGCTCGACAGATGCTGGATCCAGCGCAGCAGCGTGATCGCGACGATCGCAACCACCACGACCGTCGCGAAGAACAGCACCACCCGCCCCTTGTCTCCGTAATAGCCGGTGGTCAGCGCGATGATGCCGACGATGCTGAACAGGAAGGTGCCGACGAAGGTCGACAGCGCGTTCTGGGTGAAGCGATCCTCGACCAGCAATTGCGTCGCGCGCGGCGTCACCGTGTTGGTCGCCGCGCCATAGGCGGTCACCGCCGCCGACAGCGCGAACGTCGTGACCGCGAGCATGCTCGACGCCAGGATGCCGAGGATATTGTCCACCGCCTTGCCGCCGACCGTCAGGCTGAGTTCGTCCGGGATGAACGGCGCCGCCCATGATGCGACCAGCGCGACCGCCACGCTGGCGAGGCTGAACAGCGATGCCCGCAGCCAGATCCGCCGCGTCAATTGCCGCCACAGGTAAGCGCCCCGCCCCGCCAGATACCCACCCGTCATGATCGCACGCCCCCTGTCATGGGGCAGCAACGCGCAGGGACCGGCAATCGGCCCGCACCGGCTCAGTCCGCTTCATACGCGCCGCGCCGCATGACATAGTCGCGCGTTTCGTAGGGCGGCGAGAGGCCCTCCACCCAGGCGCCATGCGCGTGCGTGAACGCGACCAGCTCCATCGGGGTGTCGCCCGGCCAGCCGCGTACCCGCACCTCGTGCCGGTGCAGATCGCGGTTGGGCTCCATCATCACCCAGCCGA
>CAYQPM010000048.1:0-15541 GCA_964419295.1 uncultured Stakelama sp.
GCGGCGCAGGCGCTCGGCCTGTCCAACCCGACCGTGTCGAAGGCGATCGCCCGGCTGGAGGCGCGGCTGGGCCTGTCGCTGCTGTCGCGCACCTCGCGCCGCCTGTCGCTGACCGAGGCCGGGCGTGCGGCGCTCGACCGCGCGGGCCGCATCCTGCACGAAGGCGAAGCGCTGGAGGACGAGGCGGCGGAACAGTCCGACGTCGCGCGCGGGCTGGTCCGGATCAGCGCGCCGCTGTCGTTCGGCACCGCCTATGTCGGCGCGACGCTGCCCGCGTTCCTCGCCGCCTATCCCGCGATAACGCTCGACTTCGCGCTGAGCGACCGGCGCGTCGACCTCGTCGCGGAAGGGTTCGACCTCGCGCTGCGGATCGCAGCGCTGGAGGATAGTTCGCTGCTGGCGCGGCGGCTCTGCACGGTGCGGATCCTGCTGGTCGCATCGCCCGCGTATCTGGACGCGCACGGCCGGCCGAGCCACCCCGCCCAGCTGAAGGATCATTGCGCACTCGCCTACACCGGCGGGGCGACCCACGGCACCTGGCGGTTCAACCACCCGCAATTCGGCGATGAAAGCGTCGAACCGCCGGTCCGCGTCTGGACCGACAATGCCGACATGCTCAACCCCGCGCTGCTCGCGGGACAGGGGATGGCGCTGCAACCCGAATTCCTGGTGTGGCGCGAGATCCGCGACGGCCGGCTGGAAGTGGCGATGCCCGACTGGAGCGTGCCCGCGCTGGGCCTGCACCTGATCACCCCGCCCAGCCCGCTGCGGCCGCTGCGCGTGCAGGTGCTGATCGATCATCTTGCCACGGCGCTGGCGAAGGCGCCCTGGGCGGTGGCGGCGCCCGCCGGATAGGTCCTTCGTCGCAGCCCTGCGCGCGACCGTGTCCGGCACCGGCATCGGCACGGTAGCGTCCGCCGCGTTCGCGTGGCAGACATTCCGGCATAACAAACAAGGGGTTCTCCATGCGCGCCGGTGCCTGTCTGATCGCACTTCTCCTCACGTCGACCGCAGCGAGCGCGCAGACGCCGGGCACCGCCTATCACCGCGCGCCCGACGCGATCGCCAGGGCGCTGGAAGCCCCGCCGACGCCGGCGGTCGCGGTGAGCCCCGATCATGCCACGCTGGCCATCTTGGGCCGCGAGAACCTGCCGTCGATCGCCAATCTGTCGAAGCCGATCCTGCGCCTCGGCGGCTATCGCATCGATCCGGCCACCAACGGCCAGGCGGAGGTGCGGGTGCAGTGGCTGAACGCGCTCGGTTTCAAGGACGTCGCCAGCGGCAAGACCATTGCCGTCGCGCTTCCCGCCGGCCTGCGCTTCGCCGCGCCCGACTGGTCGCCCGATGGCAGCCGCCTCGCCTTCTATGCGCAGGAGGCCGACGGCCTGGCCCTGTGGGTCGCCGAGCGCGACGGCAGCGCGCGCATCGTCGCAAAGGGCCTCAACGGCACGCTGCGCGCACCCTTCGCCTGGACGCCCGACAGCAAGGCGCTGATCGCCTATACGGTGGTCGCCACCCGCGGCGCTGCGCCGGTCGCGAGCAGCACGCCGGGCGGCCCGATCGTGCAGGAAAGCGCAGGGCGCACGTCCGCCGCGCGCACCTATGAAGACCTGCTCGCCAATGCCGGCGACGAGGCGCTGTTCGATTATTATTTCACCGGCCAGCTGACCCGCATCGACCTGTCCGGCGGGGCGGCGAGGCCGATCGGCAAGCCCGGCCTGATCACCGACTTCAGCGTCTCGCCGGACGGACGCTACCTGCTGACCGAGACGCTGAAGCGTCCCTATTCCTATCTGCTGCCGGCAAGCTATTTCCCGACCGAAATCGCCGTGTCGACGATCGACGGCCAGCCGGTGAGGACATTGGTCGATCGCCCGCTCGCGGACGACCTGCCCGTCGATTTCGATGCGACGGTGAAGGGGCCGCGCGATGCCGTCTGGCGCTCCGACGCCCCGGCGACGCTGGTCTGGGCCGAGGCGCTCGACGGCGGCGATCCGCGCACCAAGGTCGCCTTCCACGACAAGGTGATGATGCAGGCGGCGCCGTTCACCGCCGCTCCGGTCGAACTGGCGCAGACCCCTGCCCGGTACGCGGCCACGATGTGGGGCGACGATGGCTTCGCGATGGTGGTGGACCGCGAATGGCGGACCCGCACCGAACACCGGCTCGCGGTTTCGCCCGGCAGGCCGGGCGCGGCGCGCACGCTGCTGACCCGCAATTACCAGGACCAATATGGCGATCCCGGCGAGCCGCTTCTGGAGGAGAATGCGGCGGGCAAGCCCGTGATGCGCTTCACCCCCACGCACGACGCGGTATACGTCACCGGCGACGGCGCGACCAAGGCCGGCGCCTATCCGTTCCTCGCGACGATGCCGCTGGCAGGCGGCGACCAGCGCCGGCTGTGGACGGCCAAGGCGCCCTATTACGAACCCGTCGTCGCCATGCTCGACGACAAGGCGCAGCGCATTCTGACCCGGCGCGAGAGCGCGAAGCTGGCGCCCAATTACATGATCCGCACGGTGAAGGGCGGCAGCGCCCGCGCCGTCACCGCCTTTGCCGATCCCGCCCCGGTGTTCGCCGGCGTCACGCAGCGGACGATCACCTACACGCGCGCCGACGGGGTGCCGCTGTCCGCCTCGCTCTACACGCCGGCCGGTTACGACGCGGCGCGCGACGGGCCGCTGCCGACCCTGTTATGGGCCTATCCGGCGGAGTTCACCGACGCGAAGGTCGCCGGGCAGACGGTCGACCAGGGCAATCGCTTCGTCCGGCCTCGCGGGATCAGCCACCTGTTCCTGCTGACGCAGGGCTATGCGATCCTCGACAACCCGGCGATGCCGATCATCGGCGAAGGCGGTGCCGAGGCGAACGACACCTATGTCAAGCAATTGCAGCAGGATGCGCAGGCGGCGATCGATGCCGTCGCCAAGCTGGGCGTCGGCGACCGGAGCCGGATGGCGGTGGGTGGCCACAGCTATGGCGCGTTCATGACCGCCAATTTGCTCGCACACACCGATCTGTTCCGCGCCGGCATCGCCCGCTCCGGCGCGTACAACCGGACCCTGACGCCGTTCGGCTTCCAGGCGGAACAGCGCACCTATTGGCAGGCGACGCCGACCTATACCGAGATGAGCCCCTTCACCTATGCCGACCGGATCAAGGCACCTATCCTGTTGATCCACGGCGGTGCCGACGACAATAGCGGCACCTTTCCGATCCAGTCGGAGCGCATGTATGCGGCGCTGAAGGGCAATGGCGCGACGGTCCGCTACGTGGTTCTGCCCAACGAACCGCATGGTTACCGTGCGCTCGAATCGACCGAGGAGACCTTGTGGCAGATGACCGACTGGCTCGACCGCTACGTCAAGCCGAAGGCTCAGGCGACCGCGGCGAAATAGCGGGATCGACCGGGGTCGCTGCCGGACCCGCTTGTCCTCCCCTTCCGGACGGGCGTATGGAACGCCGGACACTGCCGGAGGAGATGGCGATGCGCGGATGGATGATCCCGATGCTGGGCGCGGCGCTGGCGGGCTGCGGATCGCAGACGGCGCCCGAACGCTCGGCCGCGACCAACAGCACGCCCGGGGAAAGCGGCTACATCGCCAAGGTGCTGGCGCTGCCCGGACGGCAGATCGACGGCGTGCTGTACCGCGCGATCGACGATGCCAAGCGCCCGTGCCAGGGTATCACCGGTAAGGTGCGCCAGGCGGACCGCAACGGCAAACCCGTCTGGGCGGTGCGGTGCATCGATGGCAGCGCATGGCTCGTCACGCTGGGCGACGACGGCATGGCGGACGTCACCGGCATCCGCGGCGCGGGCCGCAGCTGAGACTTATCCGCATCGCGCTTGCCGGTTGCCACCCGGCGCCAGTCCGACTAGGCGCAGCCCATCCACGCGCCCGTAGCTCAGCTGGATAGAGCATCAGACTACGAATCTGAGGGTCGGACGTTCGAATCGTTCCGGGCGCACCATTCCCCCGCATCGCCGTCTTTCGTGCTCATCCACGGTTTCGTCATCGCGTCGCCCCCACAAGCGAACGACTGCTACCACGTGCCCGGAAGCAGCGACCGGCGCGACCGGTTCAGAAGCGCGTCCTGACACCGGCGACAAGCGCGACGCCGCCCGTGTCGTCATCGCGTGCGGTCCGCAAAGATGCGGTGGCGCCGAACCGACGTTCCCACGACACGCCGACGTACGGCGCGATCCGCCGCGATCGTTCGTAGCGGAGCCGCAGGCCGATCTCGACGTCGGTCAGTCCGGCACCCACGCCGATCGCGCGCATCGCCTGCGCCGACGCATTGGCTTCGATCCGCGGCTGGAGGACGAACGATCGGGTGAGGCGCTGGTCGTACCATGCTTCGATCCGGGCGCGCAGGTCGCCCTTGTCCGACAGGAACAGCGCGCCCTCGACGTCGAACCAATACGGCGCAAGCCCCTCGATCCCCACGGTTGCATAGGTGCGCGACGGATCGGGCGTCACGTCGTAGCGGACGCCCGCTTGCAGGTTCCAATACGGATCGACCGCGCGGCTGTAGAGGGCCTGCACCTCCACCCGGTCCGGCGCACGGCGAAAGCGCCCCTCGCCTTCGCTCCTGACCACGAGGCGGTCGATATCGCCGCCGATCCACGCCTCGCCATCCCAGCGATAGCCGTCCTGCCCCCGCGTCGCGCGATATTCGGCGACGTTGAAGAGCAACTGGCGATAGGTCATGCCGCCATGCTCCCGCCGCAGGTCGGCGCGCCGTGACGCCGCCATCACATCCGCGCCCCAGAGCCGATCCGCGAGATAGCCCTGCTGCGCTGCCGGTGCGGGAGCGTTGCCCGGCGGCAGGTCGGTGCCCGCCGCCGGACGGTCGGCCGTCGCCGCCATGCCGGTCATTCCCGCCATTCCCGCCATATCGTGCCCGGCGTGTGGATCGGGCGCGTCGGCGGATGGCGCCAGATCGCGCATCTCCATGCCGCCCATATTCATCGTCGGTGTCGCCGCTCCGACACGCCCGGCGTGCGGATCGGCCGCAGCGGCACGGGCGGCGCGCTTGTGCGAAGCTGCCGGCGCCGCCTTCGCACCGGTCTTGCGCGTCGGCTTGTGGGCGGGCATCGGGCGCTGCATGCCCGGCATGGTCATGCCATGCATCGCATGATCCATCGACTGGGCGCTTGCCGGCGATGCGGCCAGCAGCAGGATCGCGGCACCACCGATCGCGACCCGCCTCACGCGTCGCCCTCCGGTGCCGGGCCGACCTGCACGACCTGCATCATCCCGGCGTGCATGTGGTAGAGCATGTGGCAGTGGAACGCCCAGTCGCCCGCGTTGGCGGTGACGTCCCAGCTGACCGTGCCGCCGGGCTGGACCATGACGGTGTGCTTGCGCGGGCTATGGTCGCCATGGCCGGTGACCAGTTCGAAGAAATGCCCGTGCAGGTGGATCGGATGGCCCATCATCGTGTCGTTGACCAACGTCACCCGCACCCGCTCGCCGGTGCGGAACGGGATCGGCGCCTTCACCTCCGACAGCTTTTCGCCGTCGAACGACCACATGTAGCGTTCCATGTTGCCGGTCAGGTGGATTTGCAACGTGCGGGACGGTGCGCGCAAGTCGGGGTTGCGATCGAGCGCGACGAGGTCGCGATAGGTGAGCACGCGATGCCCGACATCGGCGAGCCCCTGGCCCGGATCGCCGGTGCGATCGACCGGCATCGGCGCGATCGTCTGCACGCCCGGCCCCTTCTTCACCCCCGGCGCAAGGGACAGGTCGCGCATGTTCATCGCATGATCGTCCATGGTCATAGCGGTCCCGGCGGCGGGCGGCGGAACGGCCGTGTCGTTCATGACCATGCCCTGCGCCATGCCGTGCATCGCGGCCATGTCGTGACCGCCCGCGCCCATGTGCATGCCCATGTCCGCCATCGTCGCGACTGGTCGCGCTCGCAACGGCGGCACCGCGGCGACCATCCCCGCGCGCGGCGCCAGCGTCATGCGGGCCAGCCCCGACCGGTCGACGCTTTCCGCGACCAATGAATAGGCCCGCGCATCGGCGGGGGTGACGATCGCGTCATAGGTTTCCGCGACGCCGATCTGGAATTCGTCGACCGCCACCGGCCGCACGTTCATCCCGTCCGCCTGCACGATCGACAGCGGCAGGCCGGGGATGCGGACGTTGAAGGTGGTCATCGACGAGGCGTTGACGATGCGCAGGCGGACGCGCTCGCCGGGGTTGAACAGCGCGGTCCAATTGTCCTGCGGTCCATATCCGTTGACGAGATAGGTGTAGGTCGCGCCGGTGACGTCGGCGATATCGGTCGGGTCCATCCGCATCCGGCCCCAGCGCAGCCGTTCGGCCAGCGACTGCCCCTTGCCTGCGAGCAGTTGGCCGAGCGTCTGCTGCTGGCGATTGAAATAGCCGGGCTGCCGCTTCAGCGCCATGAAGATGGCATGCGGGTGCACCGGGCTGTGATCCGACAGGACGATCACATGTTCGCGATCCGACCGGACCGGATCGACGCCGGCCGGATCGATGACGATCGGCCCGTAATGACCGAGTTGCTCCTGCAACCCCGAATGGCTGTGATACCAATAGGTGCCCGCCTGGCGGATCGGGAATTCGTAGCGGAACGTCTCGCCCGCGGGGATGCCGGGAAAGGCGATGCCGGGCACGCCGTCCATCTGGAACGGCACGATCAGGCCGTGCCAGTGGATCGAGGTCGGTTCGTCCAGCGCATTCTCGACGTGCAGCCGGACGGTCTGTCCCTCGCGCAGCCGGATCAGCGGACCCGGCACGGTGCCGTTGATACCGATCGCATGCATGGCGCGGCCGTCGATCGTCATCATCCGATGCGCGACGCGCAGCCGGATGTCCTCGCCCGACAGCGTTGCCGGCGCCTGGACGATTCCCGCCGAGATCGGCTGCGCCCAGGCGGGCAACCACGACGCGAGCGCCGCTCCGCCGCCGCCCAGCGTGGCGCCACGCAGAAGCTGGCGACGGTTCATTCTTCCGGTCATGCGTGTTCCTGTACGAGGCCGAACACCATGATACGCGCGTTCGACGGCCGCCGTTTAGCACAGCTCGCGCAATCCCGGCTGAACGGTTCGTCGCGTCGCGCCGCTTCGTCGTTGCATGGTCGCCGGGCGCCCGCTTATGCCCCGCTCGCCCGATCGGCCGGGCGGATCGACACCCTGAAGGACGCGACGCAACGATGGTGGACAAGAGCTGGGGTACGCCCAATCCATCGGGACTGCGCGTTCGCACCAACGACAGCCCTTCCGATCGCGCCGCCAAACGCGCCGAGGCGCGGGCCGCGCGCGACGCCGAACGGGCCACCTTCGCCGTTCAGCGTACCGAGGCGCGCGGCGTGGCGCGCGAGGCCGAGGCCGCAGCCCGCGAACAGGCGCGCGAGCAGCGCCGGATCGAGGAGCAACGCGCGGCGAGCGGCGACCCGCATGCCGCCGCGGCGGCGCGGCGGCGCGGTTCCGGCCGCAAGGACGTGCATCGCGAACAGCGCGACACCCGCTCCTATGCCACGACGCTGGATGTCGGACGGATGCGCGAACTCGCGAAGCGCGGCGCGTCGCTGGCGGGCCTCGCCGGCGCGTTCGGGATCACCGTTGCCGAGGTAGAGGCGGCGCTCGCCGACGACTGACGGCGCTTCCCCCGGCGGCGCGGAGCCGTTAACCGCAGCCGCGAAGACTTTGCGGAGTGATGCCATGAAGACCCGAGCCGCCGTCGCGTTCGAAGCCAAACGCCCGCTGGAGATCGTCGAGCTGGACCTGGACGGCCCCCGGCCGGGCGAAGTGCTGGTCGAGATCATGGCGACCGGCATCTGCCACACCGACGCCTATACGCTCGACGGGCTGGACAGCGAGGGCCTGTTCCCCAGCGTGCTCGGCCACGAAGGCGCCGGCATCGTGCGCGAGATCGGCGCGGGGGTGACCAGCGTCGCGGTCGGCGACCACGTCATCCCGCTCTACACGCCCGAATGCCGCCAGTGTAAGTCGTGCCTCAGCCAGAAGACCAACCTGTGCACCGCGATCCGCGCGACGCAGGGCAAGGGCCTGATGCCCGACGGCACGACGCGCTTCAGCTATAAGGGCCAGCCCATCTTTCACTATATGGGCTGTTCGACCTTCTCGAACTTCACCGTCCTGCCGGAGATCGCGGTGGCGAAGATCCGCAAGGACGCGCCGTTCGACACCAGCTGCTATATCGGCTGCGGCGTGACGACCGGCGTCGGCGCGGTGGTGCACACCGCCAAGGTCCAGCCCGGCGACACCGTCGTCGTATTCGGCCTCGGCGGGATCGGCCTCAACGTCATTCAGGGCGCGAAGCTCGCCGGCGCCGGGATGATCGTCGGCGTCGACATCAATCCCGATCGCGAGGACTGGGGCCGCCGCTTCGGCACGACCCATTTCGCCAACCCGCGCGACGCATCCTCGGTGCCGGGCGGCGACATCGTCGCGCATATCGTCGCGCTGACCGATGGCGGCGCCGATTACAGCTTCGATGCGACCGGCAACACCGACGTGATGCGCCAGGCGCTGGAATGCTGCCACCGCGGCTGGGGCACCAGCATCGTCATCGGCGTGGCGGAGGCGGGCAAGGAAATCAGCACCCGCCCCTTCCAGCTGGTCACCGGGCGCAACTGGCGCGGCACCGCGTTCGGCGGCGCGCGCGGGCGCACCGACACGCCGAGGATCGTCGACTGGTACATGGACGGCATGATCCAGATCGATCCGATGATTACGCACCGGCTGACCCTCGACGAGATCAACAAGGGCTTCGACCTGATGCACGAAGGCAAGAGCATTCGCAGCGTCGTCGTGTATTGATCCCCCACCAGTCATAACAGGAGAGGAACCACCATGTTCAGCCATATCATGCTCGGCACCGACGACATGGACGCTTCGAAGGCGTTCTACGACGCGACGCTGGGCGCGCTCGGCGCCGGTCCCGGCCGCGCCGATGCCTCCGGTCGCACCGCCTATATGCACGGCGGCGGCATCCTGATGCTGAGCAAGCCGATCAACGGCGAACCCGCCTGCCACGCCAATGGCGGCACCGTCGGTTTCGCCGCGTCGTCTCCGGAAGCCGCGGATGCCTGGCACGCGGCCGGCGTCGCCAACGGCGGCACCGCGATCGAGGATGCGCCCGGCGTGCGCAATTCCCCGTTCGGCCCGCTCTACCTCGCCTATCTGCGCGATCCCGCCGGCAACAAGGTCTGCGCGATGCATCGCATGCCCGCCGCCTGACGCCGATCGACCTGCGCCGGGTTCGCGAATTGCGACGAGCCCGGCGCCGACGATGCCCCCTGAAGGACGGTAATAGCGAATGACGATCGAAACGGTGTCGACCGCAAAGGCCTTTGGCGGCACGCAGGGCGTCTACACCCATGCATCCTCGGCGACCGGCACGCCGATGACCTTTTCGGTCTACGTTCCCCCACATACCGAGGGCGCGCGACTGCCCGTGGTCTGGTATCTGTCCGGCCTCACCTGCACCCATGCCAATGTCACAGACAAGGGCCACTATCGCCGCGCCTGCGCCGAGCTGGGGCTGATCTTCGTCGCGCCCGACACCTCGCCGCGCGGCCCCGGCGTGGCGGACGATGCCGCCTATGACTTCGGCCAGGGCGCCGGCTTCTACGTGGATGCGACCGAGCCTGAATTCGCCCCGCATTTCCGCATGTGGAGCTATGTCACCGAAGAACTGCCGGCGCTGATCGGCGAACATTTCCCCGTCGACCTCGGCCGGCAGTCGATCATGGGCCATTCGATGGGCGGCCATGGTGCGTTGACCATCGGGCTGACGCTGGGGGACCGCTATCGCGCGGTGTCGGCCTTCGCGCCAATCGTCGCTCCGTCGCGGGTGCCCTGGGGGGAGAAGGCGCTCGGCGGTTATCTCGGCGGCGACCGTGCGGCCTGGCGCCGGCACGATGCGGTGGCGCTGATCGAGGATGGCGCGCGGATCCCCGCGCTGCTGGTCGACCAGGGCGACGCGGACCAGTTCCTCGCGGAGCAGCTACGCCCGGAGTGGCTGGCGGAGGTGTGTGCGGCGGCGGGGATCGACCTGACGCTGCGGATGCAGCCGGGCTACGATCACAGCTATTATTTCATCGCGACGTTCATGGCCGACCATCTGGCCTGGCACGCGGCGCGGCTGGTGCGGGCCGGATCGCGCGCGACCGGCTAGAGCGGCCGGGCCAGCATCTTTTCGGCGCTGGTCCGCACGAATTCGGCGATCGGGCCGGACATCATCGCCAGCATCATCGGCACCTTGACCGAACCGGTCACCGCATGTTCGCCGATCGCCATGTCCACCGCGACCTTCTGCCCCATCGCGACGATCGCCAGCGTCAGCGCGTGCGGCCCCTGCCACGATGACTCCACCGTGCCGCCACCGGGGATATGCTGCGCGAGCCGAGGCAGGCCGGCGGCGATCCGGCGCGCCGCTTCGTCGCTGCCGAGCGTATGGGGAATGTCGAACGGGATATTGGCCATTGCCGTCCCTGGCGCGATCCGCGCCGCCGATCAACGCACTTCGAGCAGATCGAGTTCGCGCGTGATGCGGCGCAGCAGGTCGCTCGACACCTGCCGTGCGCGCGCGAGGCGGTGCAGCTCGGCGCGCTGCGCATGGATCGCGGCCAGCCGGAACGTCCGCTCGATCCGTTCGCGCCGCCGCGATCCCAGCGCCGCCTCGTCGTCGGAATCGGGGTCGAGCACCGCGATCCTTTCCCGGTACAAATCGGCGATCCGCGTGGCGATGCGATCGTGCACCGGCTCCACCGTGTCGCCGTCGTCGAGCAGCTTGCGTTCCGCCTCGACCGCGGAGATCGCGATCTTGGCAAGGCCGATGCGAACCACATCCTCCTGCGCCATCGCCGCTTCTTCCCCCGGCATTTCCAGCCCGCTCAGCAGCCACGGCAGCGCGACGCTGGCAATCAGCAGCGAGGCGAAGATGACCCCCGCCGCCAGGAACAGCGCGAGGTCGCGCGCCGGGAACGGCGATCCGTCGGCGAGCGCATAGGGCAATGTCAGGATGCCCGCGAGCGTGATCGCGCCCTTCACGCCCGCGAACGACATCGCGGAAATCAGCCGCACGTTGCTGCTGCGGAACGGCCGCGTCTCGCGCCGGCGCAGGATCGTCATCCGCATCGACAGCCATACCCAGGCGAAGCGCAGCGCCGCGAGCGCGACGGTCAGCACCGCGACGTACATCAGCAGCCACCAGCCGCTGTGGTGCCCCGCGGCGTGGACCGAACGGCTCGCGCTGTCGAGGATCGCCGGAAATTGTTCGCCCAGCAATACGAAGATCACGCCGTTGCCGGCGAACTGGATCGCGTCCCACACCGTGTTGCGGCGGATGCGCGTGGTCGGCAGCGCCGACTGGGTGAATTCGGCGAAGGTCATCGTCACGCCCGCCGCCACCGCGGCGAGGATGCCCGAACAGGCAAGATGTTCGGCGGCGGAATAGGCACCGAACGGGATCAGCAGGCTGACGAGGATCAGCGTGCCCGGTTCCTCGCCGATCCGCGTCTCCAGCTTCGACGTCGCCCAGGTCACCGCGGCGGTGACGACCACGCCGATCAGCAGCCCGCCGCCCGCCACCCACAGGAAGGACAGCGCCGCCTGCCCGATCGAAAAATGGCCGGTCACCGCAGCGAGCACCGCGAACCGCAACAGCACCAGGCCGGACGCATCGTTGAACAGCGATTCCCCTTCCAGCAGGTGCATCATCCGCTTGGGCACCGGCACCCGCGCCGCGATCGCACTGACCGCGATCGGGTCGGTCGGCGACAGCACGGCGGCGAGCGCGAAGCTGACCGCCAGCGGCATCGCCGGGATCATCCAGTGGATCAGGAACCCCATGCCGACGACGGTCGCGACGACCAGTCCCAGCGCCAGCTCGACCACGATCTTCCAGTCGCGGAACAGCTCGTCCTTCGGGATTCGCCACCCGTCGAGGAACAGCAGCGGCGGCAGGAACAGCAGGAAGAACAGGTCGGGATCGAGCGTGATGCGCGCACCGCTCGCGACGCCGATCACCCCGCCAAGTGCGATCTGCACCAGCGGCGCAGGGATCGCGATCGGCAGCATGCGCGCGATCGCCGAACTCGCCACCACGGCGAGCAGCAGCAGCAGGACGAGGCTGACGATTTCCATGGCCCTGTCTTAGCGCGCGCGCCGGGTCAGATGCCGCCCGCCACCACGTCGCGTCCGGCAGCCTCCAGATCGCGGGTCAGATCGGCAAGGCAGCTGTCGACCAGCGCCTGGTCGGGGCTACGCACGACGAAGTTCGCCCCGGTCCGGCCATCGCGAAAGAACGGGTAGCTGCCGATCGATACGCCCGCATGCGCCTTTTCGGCGGCGCGCAGCAGGTCGGCGACCTCGCTCTCGCCGACCCAGCAGCCGATCGTGCCGGACACCACCGGCTGTCCGCCCTCCAGCGTGCCGGTCAGCGCGTCGAGCATGCCGGCGGTGATGTGCGGCACGCCCGCCATGATGAAGACGTTGCCGATATGGATGCCGGGTGCGCCCGACACCTTGTTGACGATCAGGCCGGCGCCGGTCGGCACGCGCGCCATCCGCGCCCGCGCCTCGGTCAGTCCGCCGCGCGTTTCGTAATAGCGTTCCAGCACCGCCAGCGCGTCCGGGTGGTGTTCGACGCCCACGCCCAGCGCCTGGGCGATCGCATCGACGGTGATGTCGTCGTGCGTCGGGCCGATGCCGCCCGTCGTGAACAGATAATCGTAGCGCGCCCGCAGTATATTGACCGCCTCGACGATCGCCTCGGTCCGGTCGGGTACGACGCGCACTTCCGCCAGGCGGATCCCCTGCACGTTCAGCCAGCTGGCGAGCTGCGCCACGTTCTTGTCCTGCGTGCGACCGGACAGGATCTCGTCGCCGATGACGACCAGCGCGGCGGTCCAGATACGGGGTTGCGGGTCATCCTGGTCCATGGCGCTGCCATAGCCTCGCAAAATCGCCGCGACCACGCTATATCGCCGGACATGACCGAATACGTGACCGTCACCTCCGACGCGCCGGAAGGGCGCACTGGCGCCATCAAGCTGCACGGCCCCGCCGCCTTTGCGGGGATGCACGCGGCCGGGCGGCTCGCCGCCGAAACGCTCGACATGCTCGTGCCGCACATGGTGCCGGGCACCACGACCGCGGAACTGGACCGGCTCATCTACGACTTCATCGTCGATCGCGGCGGCGTTCCGGCGACGCTCGGCTATCGTGGCTATACGCATTCCACCTGCATCTCGATCAACCATGTCGTGTGCCATGGCATTCCGAGCGACAAGGCATTGAAATCAGGCGATATCGTCAACGTCGACGTGACGCCGATCGTCGATGGCTGGCACGGCGATTCGAGCCGCATGTACCTGATCGGCGACGTGCCGCTGAAGGCGAGGCGGCTGGTCGAGGTGACGTATGAGTGCCTGATGCTGGGCATCGAACAGGCGCTGCCCGGCAACCACATGGGCGATGTCGCACATGCCATCCAGCGGCATGCCGAAAGGCACCGCTATGGCGTCGTCCGCGATTTCTGCGGCCATGGCCTCGGCCGGCTGTTCCATGACGCGCCGGAGGTCGTCCATGTCGGCAAGCCCGGCACCGGACCGGAGCTGAAGCCCGGCATGATCTTCACGATCGAACCGATGATCAACATCGGCCGCCCCGACGTGAAGCTGCTCGACGACGGCTGGACCGCGGTCACGCGCGACCGGTCGCTGTCGGCGCAGTTCGAACATTCGATCGGGATCACCGACGGCGCGCCCGAGATCTTCACCCTGTCGCCCGCCGGACATCACCAGCCGCCCTACGCCTGATCGCCGCTCCGCCGCCGCGAACCGGGCCGTGGGCCGAGCGCGTCGAGCGCATCGGCATTGTCGCGACCCCAGGCGTACAGCAACTCGACCGGGGTGACGAAGCGTCGGCCGAGTTCGGTCAGCCGATATTCGACCGCGGGCGGGATCGTGCCCTGGACATGCCGGGAAATCAGCCCGCTGCCCTCCATCTCGCGCAATGTCTGCGTCAGCATCTTCTTGGAAATACCGGGCAGGCTGCGCAGCAGCACGCCGGTGCGCGCCACGCCGCAGTGGCGGGCGTGCAGCGTGTGCAGGATCATGCTCGTCCATTTGGTCGCGAACAGCTCCAGCACGCGGCGCGGCGCGCAATCCTCCCGCCATGCATCTTCGTCGCTCGCCGCGAGCATCACTGGTTACCTCCGCGTGCCTATGTCCCCTTATGGTGCCGTCTAGAAGATCGCACATCGGCTGACTAGCTCGTCCTATCAATGATTTGGGAGACTTGGGACATGCGGGGAACCGCTTTGGTCGTCGGCGCTAGCGGCATCGTCGGCAGCGCCACCACCGCGTTGCTGATCGCGGAAGGCTGGACCGTCTACGGCCTCGCCCGCCGCCCCGTCGCGCAGCCGGGCGTGACGCCGATCGCCGCCGACCTGCTCGATGCGAGCGCTACCGCCACGGCGCTGGCCGACGTTCGCCCCGATGCGGTGTTCATCACCACCTGGCTGCGGCAGGACAGCGAAGCCGAGAACATCCGCGTCAATTCGGCGATGGTCCGCAACCTGCTCGACGGTCTGCGCGCAAACAACGGGATCGCGCGTCACGTCGCGCTCGTCACCGGGCTTAAACATTATCTCGGGCCGTTCGAGGCCTATGGCAAGGGCGCGCTGCCCCAGACGCCGTTCCGCGAGGAACAGGGCCGGCTCGACGTCGAGAATTTCTATTACGCGCAGGAGGACGAGGTCTTCGCCGCCGCCGCGCGCGACGGCTTCTCATGGAGCGTCCACCGTCCGCATACGGTGATCGGCAAGGCGGTCGGTAACGCGATGAACATGGGCACGACGCTGGCGGTCTATGCCACGCTCTGCCGTGAGACCGGTCGGCCGTTCCGCTTTCCCGGTTCGGCGGCGCAGTGGAACGGGCTTACCGACATGACCGATGCCGGCCAGCTTGCCCGTCACCTCCTGTGGGCGGCGACCACGCCTGCGGCTGCGAACGAGGCGTTCAACGTCGTGAACGGCGACGTCTTCCGCTGGAGCTGGATGTGGGAGCGCATCGCCGGCTGGTTCGGCGTCGAGGCCGCGCCCTTCGACGGGACGGTCGAGCCGTTGGCGACACAGATGGCCGACGACGCCGACATCTGGAGGCGCATCGCCGGGCGTGAGGGGCTGGCCGAGCCCGACCTGTCCCGCCTCGCCTCGCCCTGGCACACCGACGCCGACCTCGGCCGCCCGATCGAGGTGGTGACCGACATGTCGAAAAGCCGCCGGCTCGGCTTCACCGCCTACCAACCGACCGACGATGCGTTCTTCGCCCTGTTCGAACGGCTGCGGGCCGACCGCCTGATCCCCTGATCCTCGATCTTGGCAAGCCGGCGGGGGTAGCGATGGCACCCCCGTCCCTATCATGCGTTATCGTGGCGCCGGCGGTCCTGCCGGCGTTCCGAGGCCGCACTTCATGACCGACGACAGGAGCCCCAAGGGGCGCGCCGTGCCCAGCGGGCGGCTGTCCC
>CAYQPM010000049.1:0-15522 GCA_964419295.1 uncultured Stakelama sp.
AATCGCCCGCGCCCACGCCGGCATTGGCGCGTTGCAGGCCGTCGATGCGCAGCACTTCGATCCCCTCGTCCTCGGGGTAGGGGCCGACGGCGCGTGCAGGGGTGGATTGCTTGCCGACGATCTCGATCACGTCGCCCTCGCCCACGCCCAGCGCGGCCATCAGGCTGCGCGGCAGATGGGCGAGGCCGCGACCGGAATCTTCCGGACGGCTGTTCGCCACCTGGATCTTGCGGGAGGGGGTGTCGCTGTCGGCCATCAATACATTCCTCGAAGGTCCTTCGAAGCGCGCGAGATAGGAAGCCGGTTCCGGCAGTACGAGGCCGCCGCGGGCCGAGGGAAGACAAAAAAAGGGTCGACCCCGAAGGACCGACCCGTGAAAGTTTTAGGAGAGGATGCCTGAAAGGCACGTCCTTTTTGTCGTCCGCAGCTTTATGTTGCAAGTGCGAAAAGATCAGATACGATTGCAGAAGTTGCAATCATCGACCAACCTGGGTTGAGCCGCCGATCGTGCCGGGGGCCTGTCAAACGGCGAGGAGGATCGTCATGCGCAGACTGCCGCCGCTCGGTGCGATCGAGGCCTTCGTCCAGGTGGCGCGGCTCGGTTCCGTCAAGGCCGCCGCGACGGAACTCGCGTTGTCGGCGCCCGCGCTCAGTCGGCGCGTCCAGTCGCTGGAGCGGTTCATCGACCGGCCGCTGTTCGAACGCCGGCATCAGGCGATGGTGCTCAACAGCGACGGCGAACGCCTGCTCGCGCAGATCGCGCCGGTGCTCGACAGCCTGTCCGATGCGGTCGAGGCGATGACCGGCACGGTCGACGTCCTGCGGCTGCGGCTGGGCATCCTGCCGCTGTTCGCGTCTCAGCGGCTGTTTCCCCGATTGGGCGAATTGCGCGCCGCGCATCCGGAACTGCACCTCGACATCGATACGGCCGGTCACGGCGTCGCACGGCTGGGCGAGGGACTCGACGCGGTAATCGCGCTGTCGCGGGAGATCGAGCCGACGCTCTACGCCAAGCGTCTGGACCGCAACTCGGTCTACGTCATCGGAGCGAAGACGCTGCTGGAGGGAGCGGATCCGATCACGCGTCCGCAACAGCTCGCTGGCCTGACCGCGCTGATCCACCGGGAGATGCCGGACACGTTTACCGCCTGGCGCGAATCCGCGGGTGTGGACGATGTCGAGCCGCTGGCGATCGACTTCTTCGACTCGGGCGCGTTGATGCTGGAGGCTGCGGCCCAAGGCCTCGGCGTGGCATTCATGCACGAGAGCCATTTCCAGGACGCCCGGGACCCGCGGCTGGTCCGCTTGTTCGATATCGTGGTGGAGAGCCCGTACAGTTACTGGTTCGTCTGCCGCCCGCGCGCCTTGCAACAGCGACCCGTCCGAATGTTTCATGACTGGCTTATCAAGACCTTGGGCGATGTTCAGGGATAGCGGAAACAACATTTACGTCCGTTGCGGACTATATTTAGACTCCGTAAACATTCGTAACCTAGATCGACCTCCGGTAAGATCCGGGAGGGACTTCATGCTGAAACTGTTGAGGATGGTGCGTGAAACGCGCGCCGCGACCGCCATCGAATACGGACTGATCGCAGCACTGATCGCGGTGGCCGCGATAGCGGCGATGCAAAGCCTTGGGGGGAAGCTCACCACGACGTTCAACAACGTCTCGTCGAACATGAAGGCGGAATAGGGAGGCTCGACGCCCGCACGCCTTCGTGAGGGCGGACAGGACATCAGGCGCCGTTCGTGGGGAACGGCGCCTGATGTCCGTCACATCACTCCGCGCGCGCCTTGACGATCTTGCCCGGCGCACGGGGCGGCTCGCCCTTGGGCAGCGCGTCGACCAACTCCATGCCCGACGTGACCTCGCCCCAGACGGTGTACTGGTTGTCGAGGAAGCGGGCGTCGTCGAACACGATGAAGAACTGGCTGTTCGCCGAGTTCGGATCGCTGGTCCGCGCCATCGAACAGACGCCGCGGACATGCGGCTCCTTCGAAAATTCCTGCTTCAGGTTCGGCTTGTCGGAACCGCTGGTGCCGGTGCCGGTCGGATCGCCGCCCTGCGCCATGAAGCCGGGGATGACGCGGTGGAACACGACGCCGTCGTAGAAGCCTTCGTTGGCCAGTTCGCCGATCCGCGCGACGTGGTTCGGGGCGAGGTCGGGGCGCAGCTTGATCGTGACGTCGCCGTCGTCCAGCGTGAGCGTCAGGGTATTGAAGGTTTCGGCCATGATCTTTCCTCTTGTGGTTGACGGGCAGGTAGTGTCGCCCGGTCCGAAGGGCAAATTTCCGCGGGTGGCCATTCGTTCCGCAGCGCGGTAGAGCGCCTGCGACGCAGCGTGGGAGGAGGCAGCGATGAGCGAGACCGAACTTCCCGAGGCCGAAGCGCCCGAGCAGGACGAACTGGACGAGGACGACCGCCTCCGTCCCGAATTCGTCGATGCCGTGCGCGACGCGGTGCGCGACGGCGACGACGAGGAAGCGCGTGCGCTCGTCGAACCGCTCCACCCCGCCGACATCGCCGACCTGTTCGAGCTAACCCCGCACGAAGACCGCGGGCCGCTTGCCAAGGCGCTGAAGGACCTGCTGGACGCCGACGTCTTCGCGGAGATGAACGATTACGTCCGCGAGGACCTGATCGACGCGCTGACGCCGACGCAGGTCGCCGACCTCGCGAGCGAACTCGATACCGACGATGCCGTCGCGATCATCGAGGACATGGAGGAGGCGGACCAGCGCGCCGTGCTGCGCGCGCTCGACCCCGACGATCGCGCCGCGATCGAGGAGGCGCTGTCCTATCCGGAGGAATCGGCCGGCCGCCTCATGCAGCGCGAGCTGATCGCGGTGCCGGATCATTGGACCGTCGGCGACGCCATCGCCTTCCTGCGCGATCACGAGGAACTGACGACCGATTTCTGGGAAATCTTCGTCGTCGACGCCGGCCATCACCCGGTCGGCACCTGCCAATTGTCGTGGATCCTGCGTACGCCCGGCAACATCGCCATCGCCGACGTGATGAAGCGCGAACAGACGCTGATCCCGGTCGACATGGACCAGGAAGAGGTCGCGCTCCGCTTCCAGAAATACGCGCTGATCAGCGCCGCGGTCGTCGATTCGGCCAATCGCCTGGTCGGCATGATCACCGTCGACGATATCGTCCACATCATCCAGCAGGAAGCGGGCGAGGACGTGCTGCGCCTGTCGGGTGCCGGCGAAGGTGACATCAACGAACCGATCGCCCTCACGGTCCGCACGCGCCTGTCGTGGCTCGTGGTCAACCTCGGGACGGCGATCCTCGCCGCATCGGTGGTGGGCGCGTTCGAAGGCACGATCGCCCGCTTCGCGCTGCTTGCCGTCCTGATGCCGATCGTATCGGGCATGGGCGGCAACGCCGGAACGCAGACGCTGGCGGTGGTCGTCCGCGCGCTCGCGACCAACCAGCTGACGAGTTCGAATACGGCGCGGATGATCCTGCGCGAATTTCGGATCGCTACGGCGAACGGGCTCAGCCTCGCCGTGCTGATCGGCCTCGGCACCTATATCGTCTACCACAATGCCGACCTGTCGCTGGTGATCGGGCTGGCGATGGTGACCAACAACCTCGTCGCCGGCCTTTCGGGCGTGCTGGTGCCGGTGACGCTCGACCGGTTCAATATCGACCCCGCCGTCTCGTCCGCGGTGTTCGTGACGACGATGACCGACGTGATGGGCTTCTTCTCGTTCCTCGGCCTCGCCACGCTATGGGGGCTGGGCGGCTGATCGCCTTGCGGTGGGCGGGCGCATGACCCACATCACAAGTCCATGCTTCACCTGACGAAAGTGGCCTTTGGCGCGGTGAGCGTCGATCATCTCGCCGAGCGGCTGATGCTGCGCGCCGCCGATGGTCCGGTGTTCCTCACCACCCGCTATCTGCCCAAGCGGCATGAGGAGGTGGCCGGTCGCGGGTCGCTGTTCTGGATCCTCAAACACCAGCTGGTCGCGCGGTCCCCGATCCTGGGCTTCGGCGAGGCCGAGGGCGGGCGCGTCGCCATCCACATCGATCCCGCGCTGGTGCTCGTGCAGGCGCGGCCGAAACGCGCGCACCAAGGCTGGCGCTATCTGGAGGCGGCGGACGCGCCGGTCGATCTCGGCGGCGATGCCGACGGCCTTGCCGCCATGCCCCCGGCGCTGGTCGGCAAGCTGGCCGAACTGGCGCTGATCTGACGCGCGGCGTGAGCCGTCCCCCCTTCTAGCCGCCCGTGCCGCAGGTGACCGGCGCGCCCGCACCCGCCGTGACCCGGCACTTCGGCCGTCCCGCCACGGAGACGCTGCCCAACCCGGTGCTCGACACCTGCGCCGTATAGCGGGCGCGCCCGGCGACCGTGCCCAGCCCGTCGAGATGGACGATCAGGTCGCCCGCATCCACGCCCGCCGCATCGATCGTGCCCGCTCCATTGACGAGCAGCCGCGCCGCGGCGACGCGCCCCGCGACGGCGATCTTGCCCTCGCCGATCAGTTGCACGTTCAGCTGGTCGGTCTGTACGGCGGCAGCGGTGATCGCCCCGGCCCCCGTCGCCGCGAGGTCGACGCGCGTGCCGGTCAGGCGCGACACCGCGACCCGGCTGCCGCCGATCACCGACACCGCGCTGAGGCTCGGCGTCGTCAGCACGATCCGCACCGGCGTCGCGCCGGCGATCTGCACCTGTTCGCTCCAGCGACCGGTGGTATTGCGCCGGACGGTCAGCGTCGAACCTTCGCTGTGAAGGTCGATGTCGGCGATCGCCGCGCGGTCCGCGATCACGGTGGCGCCGGCGGATGCGCCGGTGGTGATCGTCACCTCGAACGCGCCGTTGATCCGCACCTTGTCGAAGCTGCCGATCCCGACGCGGCGCTCCTCGGCGGACGCGGCGGCGGGGATCAGCAGGAGCACGGCGGCAAGGATACGAAGCATGACCGCCAGCGTCGCATCGGAACCGGCGCGGGGCAAGCCCGCCGTGGCTACTTGCCGCAGCGGACCTCGCCCGATCCCATCTTCGACACCTTGCATCGGGCCGTGGCACCCAGGTCGACGTTGCCCGAACCCATCATCGACACCTCCGCCGTGCCGTCCACCGCGGCACGTACGTCGCCCGATCCGGCAACCGACACCTGCGCCTCTCCCACGCGCAATCCGGCGGCGTCGAGGCTGCCGGAGCCTGCGACATTGACCTTCAGCTGCTTGACCGCGCCACCGGCGCGAACGTCGCCCGATCCGGCGACCGATACCTCGGCCGCGTCCACCGCCAGCGCGGCGATGTTCAGGTCTCCCGATCCGGCCAGATTGGCGTCGAACCGGCTGCCCTCGACCCGGTCCACCGCCATGGTGCCGGATCCGGCGATGCTCGCCTCCGTCAGGCGGGGCAGCGTGACGAAGACCTTGACCTTGCCGCTGCTGCTGCCCCAGCCGAACGATCGATGCTGGCGCCCGATCTGCAGCGTATCGCCTTCGCGTGCGATGCGCAGCCGGTCGAGCTCCTCCGCCGGCCCCTCGGCACGCACGGAAAATCCTGTGCCGACGCGCACGTCGATGTCGTCGCTGCTGGACAGTTCCAGCTTGCTGAACCCGTCGGCGGCGAAGCTGCGGCTGGGGCCGCTGCCGGTCGGCGCGATCCCGGGGCCGTCATCATTGTGCATGGTACAGGCGGCGAGCGACACCGCTCCCAACATCACGATCGCAACAGCGCGCATGGTCGAACCCCTTGGTTGTGTATTGCCGACATAATACACGAAGAAGCATCGATCAAGGGCCATGCGGCGGACGCGCGATCAGTCGCCGCAGCGCACCTTGCCGCTGCCGACCTTGCTGACCGTGCACTGCGCCCGCGGCCCGCGGTCGATCGTGCCGCTTCCCGCCATCGATACCTTTGCCCGGCCCTGCACATCCAGCCGGACGCTGCCCGACCCGCCGAGCGAGACGGTGGCGCTCCGCGCGCGCAGGCGGGGTGCGGAAAGCTGCCCCGAGCCGCCGATGCTCACCTCCAGCGCGCCGACGTCGCCCTGGGCCGCGATTTCGCCCGATCCGCCCAGGCTCAGGCGGGCGTCGCGCGCCTCCAGCCGTGCGATGCGCAGCACGCCCGACCCGCCGACCGCGCCGTCGAACCGGTCGCCGCTACCGCGATCGGCGTCGATCGTGCCCGATCCGCCGACGCTGGCGGCGGTGAGCGCGGGCATCGTGACATGGACGGTGACGCGCCCGTCCTGCGGGGTGTCGCGTCCGTCGTAGCGGCGACCGACCTCAAGCGTGCGGCCGGTCCGCACGATGCGGACGTTCGCCAGCGCGTCCGCAGGCCCCTCGGCGCGGACCGAGAAGGCCGGACCGGTATGGACGATCACCTGCGCGGCACCGCCCAGGCTGACGCCGTCGAAATCGCGCACGGCATAGACGAGGGCATTCCCCTGTCGCGTGCCCGGCAGCCCGGGACCGCGGTCGCGTTCGGCGGCAAAGGCACCCGCGGCGGCGAGCGGGATCAGGGCGAGCGCGAGATACTTCATGGGACGTCCTCAGCTGTTGTAGCCAAGCGATACACGTGATCGCCTACACGTGTAAACGATTATCTTCGGATGAGGATAGATGGCTGGTCGGCGTAACGATCTGGATGGAAGACGCGGGCGCAGACGCAGGAACGCGGCTAAAACGCAGCAGGAACCGGACACGTCCTATGCATGATCCGCGAGCCTCGCGTCCCGGCCGGTCCGGCAAACGTGCCGCAAGGCGGAAACGAAGAAGGCGGCCCCTCGCGGGACCGCCCTCCAGGTCGAACGGATCGGGTGCGGGCTCAGGCCGGCACCTTCTCCTTGTTGTAGATCGCGGCGGCGGCGCGGAGGATGTCGAGGATCTTCTCCTGCGCCTTGGGCTCGTCGACCTCTTCCATCGCGGCCAGCTCACGCGCCAGGCGGCTGCACGCCGCCTCGAAGATCTGGCGCTCGGAATAGCTCTGCTCGGGCTGGTCGTCGGCACGGAACAGGTCGCGGACCACTTCGGCGATCGACGCGAGGTCGCCCGAGTTGATCTTCGCCTCATATTCCTGCGCGCGGCGCGACCACATGGTGCGCTTGACCTTGGGCTTGCCCTTCAGCGTTTCCATCGCCTCGCGCATCGTCTTGTCCGACGACAGCTTGCGCATTCCGACCGATTCGGCCTTGTTGGTGGGAACACGGAGCGTCATCCGCTCTTTTTCGAAGCGGAGCACGTAGAGCTCCAGGCTGGTTCCGGCGATCTCCTGCTTCTGCAGCTCGATCACACGGCCGACGCCATGCTTCGGATAAACAACGTAATCACCGACATCGAAGGACAATGCCTTGGCAGCCATGAACGGGCCTTTCTGGTCGCATCGCTCGCGAAGGGCAGTCCGTGGCGGCGCACCGCGGTCCGGACCGGCGAGGATGGTTGGTACGAGTGTCTTGCGACGGGCATGACTCATCGTGCCCGTCGTGGACTCTTTTAACATACTCGCAACAAAATTACCAGCGTGGTTGAGTCAGTTATCCTGCCTCACCGCGGGATCGCGGTCGCCGGCCCGCCTCAGTCGCCTGCGCCGGGTTCGGCCGAGAAGAACTTGTCGTACTTGCCCTCGACACCCTTCATCGCATCTGCGTCGGCGGGCGTCTGGTCCAGCTTGCGGGTGACGTTCGGCCATTGCGACGAGAAGGTCGTGTTGAGCTCGAGCCATTGCTCCAGACCGGATTCGGTGTCCGGCAGGATCGCTTCGGCGGGGCATTCGGGCTCGCACACGCCGCAATCGATGCACTCGCTGGGGTTGATGACGAGCATGTTCTCGCCTTCGTAGAAGCAGTCGACCGGACACACCTCGACGCAGTCCATATACTTGCAGCGGATGCAGGCATCGGTGACGACGTAGGTCATTCTGGTTCCTTGCGGCCCTGTGCGCCGGCTAGAGTGCGTCGGCTCTCGTAAAGCCGGTCATGAACGCGAGGCTGCTATGCCGCGTTCCTTCCCGCGTCAATCGATCGCGGCCGGATGCGATACATTCGCTATCAGCTCCTGATAGCAGCCCTGCGCCTCGGGGGCCGGGCCGCGGCGCGTCGGCAGGGCCTCGACGCGAAGCACGCGGATCCGGCCGTGATGCGCGAAGGTCAGGATGTTGCCGATCCGAACCGGCGCCGCCGACCGGTCGATCGGCCGCCCGTCGATGCGCAGCCGGCCATCGCAGGCGAGGTCCTGCGCCGAACTGCGCGTCTTGGCGAGGCGCACGTACCACAGGAACAGGTCGAGCCGCATGCTGGCCTCAGCCATGGCGCCCCCATCCGGGATGCCATTGCGCAAGGGCGGCGAAGGCGCCCGTCGGCGGCGCTGCCGGCCGCTCCTCGCGGCGCGGCGCACGACGCCCATGCCATACCCAGGCGGGGGCGAGCGGCGGCGTCTCCGCCGTCTCCCCGCCCCTCGGCGCACGGACGGTGCGGAAGCCCAGTTCGGCCATCAGCCGCTCGAACGTCGCCGGCTCGACGCCCATCGACGTCGCCAGCGCCGGATCGGGGGCAAACGGCCTGCGCCCCTGCCGCGCATCGTGCGCCGCCCGGGCGATCCGTTCGATCAGGTCGACCCGCACCGCCTGTGCGCCGAGCGGCCGGAACCCGCTGCGCAGCCCCGCGCCCGGCATGCCGCGCAGCAGCACCGCCGCACCGTCGCGCGGCAGGTCCGGCGCCGCGCCGCGCGCGGCCAGCAGCGCGCCCCGCCAGCGCGCCGCGCCGGGCTTCAGCAGCCGCGGATCGAACAGGTCGAGCGCGCCGATCGTCACGCCGATCCGGCGCAGCCGCTTGCGCTCGTCCTGGTCCAGCGCGTCGATCGGTTCGCGCAGCGCCAGCCGCGGGAACAGGCCGCCCGCCGCCTCCAGTTCGCCCGCGACGACGCGCAGCGCCGGCGTCGCCTGCGGATCCCGCGCCGCATCGGCCAGCGCGACCAGCGCCGGCACGTGCTTCGCCAGGTTCGCGCCGAGCCAGCGGACCAGCCGCGCGTGCACGACGTCGCGCTGCGGCTTGGCGAGGCAGTCGAGCCCGCGCTCCAGCCTGATCAGCGGCCGCGCGAGCGACGCGCCCGGCGTCAGCTGCGCCACCGCGTGGCCGCTCCACACGATGGCGAGGCCGTCGAGCGCGAAGGCGGCGTCCTCGGCCGCGACCAGCGCCTCCACCCGGCGCTGGCGCTCGCCGGTCAGGTGCTTTTCCGCCGCGGCGAGCAGCAACCGGCGATCGCCCGCGCGCGCGGCGGGATCGACGGTGAAGCGGAACCCGTCGAGCCGCCCGATGGCATGATCCTCGACCAGCACCTCGCCCTCCGGCCCGATCACCACCGGCAACAGCGATGCGTCGGCGCCGATCTGGCGGATCAGCGCGGTCGTCCGCTTGTCGACGAACCGCTGCGTCAGGCTGGCGTGGAGCCCGTCCGACAGCCGCTCCTCGATCTGCCGGGTGCGTTCGGCACCATGCGCCGGATCGGCGAGCCAGTCGGCGCGCTGCGCGATATAGGCCCAGCTGCGCACCGCCGCGATGCGCCCGGCGATCGTCTCGACATCGCCCGCGATCGTATCCAGCCGGATCACCTCGTCGGCGAACCACTGGTTCGGCACGACGCCGCGCCCTTCGGACAGGTAGCCGAACACGCGGGCGACGAAGCGCGTGTGGGGATCGATACCCAGTTTGCGGAAATCGGGCAGGCCGCATGCCGCCCACAGCCGCTTGACCATCGCGGGCGACCGCGCCCGGTCGCGCACCCACGGTTCGTCGGCAAGGCGCTTGAGCACCGCGAGGTCGGTCGATTGCGGCGCCGCGAGCAGCACGCCGGGTTCGGGTCGCCGCTCCAGGCTGGCGATCAGCGCGTCGACGCTGCCGAAGTCGGGTTCGCCGTTGCGCCAGTACAGATGCTCGATGCGCGGGAAGCGATGCTCCTCGATCGCGAACACCTCTTCGGGCAGGAACGCGCCCGGCCCCTCCTCGACCACGCCGCCGAACGTGCCGTCGCGCTGGTGCCGCCCGGCGCGGCCGGCGATCTGCGCCATCTCGGCGACGGTCAGGCGGCGGGTGCGCCGGCCGTCGAACTTGTGCAGGCCCGCAAAGGCGACATGCGCGACGTCCATGTTGAGGCCCATGCCGATCGCGTCGGTAGCGACCAGATAGTCGACCTCGCCCGCCTGGAACATCGCGACCTGCGCGTTGCGGGTGCGCGGCGACAGCGCGCCCATCACCACCGCCGCCCCGCCGCGCAGCCGGCGCAACATCTCGGCGACCGCATAGACCTCCTCGGCACTGAACGCGACGATCGCCGATCGTTTGGGCAGGCGGCTGATCTTCTTGGCGCCGGCGTAGCTCAGCTTGGAAAAGCGGGGCCGGCCGACGATCTCGGCATCGGGCACCAGGTCGCGGATCATCGGGCGCAGCGCCTCCGATCCCAGGATCATCGTCTCCTCGCGCCCGCGCCGGCGCAGCAACCGGTCGGTGAACACGTGCCCGCGTTCGGCATCGATGCCCAGTTGCGCCTCGTCCAGCGCGACGAACGCCGCATCGTGCTGCGGCATCGATTCGACCGTGCACAGGTGCCAGCGTGCATTGGGCGGCACGATCTTCTCTTCGCCGGTGACCAGCGCGACCTGGTCGGCGCCCTTCATCTTGACGACGCGGTCGTAGACCTCGCGCGCCAGCAGGCGCAGCGGGAACCCCATGATGCCGCTGGAATGCGCGCACATCCGCTCGACCGCCAGATGCGTCTTGCCGGTATTGGTGGGTCCCAGGACCGCGGTGACCGCCGCTTTCATGAAAGCGAACATCGGGTGTCGGGAGCCATCGTGCAATAACGTGACGCATGGCCATCCGGGCCCGACGCTGGTCGGCGCACGGCGAAAACGTCCTGTCGCACCGCGAGTCGCGGCGGCATGCGGTTAATTTGACTTTAGACTTTGTGCCCCACAACGCTGCGACCCAGACGCCGGGGGGATTACGGCGACCAGATGATGAGGCGCCGTCCGCGTGTTCTTGCGCAATGATCATGGCTTGGAACTGGCCGGCGGCACCGCTGCGCGACCGTTCGGCCGCGCGCCGGGCATCGCGCACGATGTCGGCAAGATCGACCGCCTGCGCAGCGCCGCCGCCGGTGTCGACTGGGTGCCCGACCTCGGCGCGCAGATCGGCAGCCGCGCCTGGTGGCGGGGCCTTGCGACGTTCACCGGCCTCTGCGGCGCGGTGTGGATGCTCGCGCCGGGGATCCATCCGCTGGTCGGCGCGACGCCGGCCCCGCTCGACGGCACCGCCTGGGAAGACGCGCGGGCGCAAGCCATCGCCCCGCTCGCCTGGGGCGCGGATACCGGACACCGGATGGCCGCCAACGACCTCGTCGCGCCGCTGGCCGAAGCGCCCGAACGGCCCAGCATCGAGCTGAGCGCCACGCTGGGCGAGGGCGACGATTTCGACCACGTCCTGATGCGCGCCGGCGTCGGCCGCAGCGATGCGAGCGCCGCCGCCGGCCTGGTGGCGCAGGCCGCCGCGCTGGACGCGATCCGGCCGGGCACGCGCATCGCCCTGACGCTGGGCCGGCGCCCCGCCAAGACGGTGGCACGGCCGCTCGAAAAGCTCAGCCTGCGCGCACGTTTCGATCTGGCGGTCAGCCTCGATCGTGCCGGCAGCGGGATGGTCATGACGCGTCAGCCGATCGCGATCGATGCGACGCCACTGCGTATCCAGGGGCTGGTCGGCTCCAGCCTCTACCGCTCGGCCCGCGCGGCCGGCGCACCGGCCCGTGTGGTCGAAAGCTATATCAAGGCACTCGCCACGCGCCTGTCGATCGGCCGCGACGTCGCCGCCGCCGACAGCTTCGACCTGATCGTCGAACAGGAACGCGCCGCCACCGGCGAGGTGCGGCTGGGCGACCTGCTGTTCGCCGGGATCGACCAGGGCCAGCGCAAGGTGCAGCTGGTCCGCTGGAACGACGGCGATTCACCGGTCTGGTACGATGCCGCCGGCCGGCGCGAACGTCACGGCTTCATGGGCATGCCGGTCGCGGGGCACATCACCTCGTCGTTCGGCTATCGCATGCATCCGCTGCTCGGCTATCTCAAGATGCACAAGGGCCTCGACATCGGGGCACCCTATGGCGCGCCGATCTATGCCGCGCTCGACGGCGTCGTCGAAGGCGCCGGCCGGGCGGGCGGCTACGGCAATTTCGTCAAGCTGATCCACGGCAGTGGCCTTGCCAGCGGCTATGGCCATATGAGCCGGATCGCGGTGTCGCGCGGCGAGCATGTCCGCCAGGGCCAGGTGATCGGCTATGTCGGCTCGACCGGCCTGTCGACCGGACCGCATCTGCACTGGGAGGTGTGGCGCAACGGCCAGACGATCAACCCGCGCTCGATCTCGTTCGACACCGTCGACGCGCTGTCCGGCGAAAGTCTGCGCCGCTTCCGCGCGCGGGTCGCCGGGCTGCTAGCCGTGAGGGCGGGCACCCCGCACTGATCGGTGGGGGTCAAGCCGCCACGCGCGCTCCAGCCGCGCGCGACACGCTTCGGCCTTCTCTGCCGCGCAACGGACAGGGGCGGATCGCACCCGAGCCGTGATCCGGTGTTTCGGCTAACGGGACCTGCGAGGACCGATCCTCGAAACCGGAATGTGGCTCCGACCTAGCGGCCCTGCGCCCGCCAACGCATGATCGTGCGCTGGATGATCGAATCCTCGCCGCCGACCTCGCGCCACAAGGACGAGAACATCGGATCTCCCGACGCCGGACGCCGGTGTTCCTCCAGCGCGTCGAAGCTGACGCGGATCGGCACCGCGACACCTTCGCCGCAGATGATGCATTCGCGATTTCGCAATGCGGGGATCGAATCGAGGAAACCACGCGCGCCTTCCGGCATCGCCGCGCGCACGAATGCCTGATCCCGTTCGTTGTTGAGGCGCATGGCGATGATGGTGCCGCATTGTGACAGCACGCCTTCCTCCAGGTCGGACGGACGCTGCGTGATCAGCCCCAGGCTGACGCCGTATTTGCGCCCTTCCTTGGCGATGCGGCCGAGGATGCGGCCGACCGAGGCGCTGCGGCCACCAGCAGCGGCGCTGCTCGGCACATAACGGTGCGCCTCTTCGCAGACGAGCAGGATCGGCCGTTGCGGTTCGTTGCGGGACCAGATCGCGAAATCGAACGTCATCCGGCTGAGCACCGCGACGACGACGGACGTGATCTCCGACGGCACGCCGGACACATCGACGATCGATATTGGTCGCCCGTCGCCCGGCATGCGGAAGATGCGGCTGAGGAAATCGGCCATCGTGTCGGCCACAAGCATGCCCGAAAACATGAAACCATAGCGGGGATCCGCCTTGATCTCGTCGATCTTGGTCTTGAGCCTCAGATAGGGCGCGGTATCGCCGGCGCGATCCATCTTGCCCATTTCCAGCCCGATCAGGTTGGTGAGATCGCTGAGCAGGTACGGGATCGGCGCATCGACCGTCAGCTTGGCGATCTCCTGCCCCAGGCGGTTCTTCGCCCGCGCCATCAACAGGCATTTGGCCAGAATGTCGGCATCGACCTGACGATCGGACCCGGACGTGGTGACGAACACCTCGCAATGCTCTTCGAAATTCATCAGCCAATAGGGCATGGCCAGGTTGTTGACGTCGTAGATCGCGCCGTTGCCGCGGAATGCGGCGGCATATTCGCCATGCGGATCGATCATCACGACATGGCCTTGCGGTGCCAGCTCGCAGATGCGGTGGAGGATCAGCGCCGCCGCGGTGGACTTGCCCGTGCCGGTGGATCCGACCAGCGCGAAATGCTTGCCCAGCATCGCATCGACGTACAGCGATGCGCGCACGTCGCGTGTCGGATAGACGTTGCCGATCTGGATATGCGGCTGGTCGGCGGCGGAATAGATCTGCTTGAGGTCGGGCGTGCCGATCGGGAAGATATCGCAACCCGGGATCGGATAGCGCGTCACGCCTCGGCGGAAATTGTACAGCTTGCCGGTCAGCCGCTCTTCGTCGCCCTCACCCAGGAAGTCGATGTCGGCGGCGACCCAGTCGTTGCCCGCCTCCTGCAACGCGAGGCTGCGGATGTTCGCCACCAGCCACGATCCACCGACGCGCATCTTGATCTGGCCGCCGACCTGTCCGGCGGATGCCACGACCGGGTCTGCGTCCTGCGCCGCGAGCTCGAGCGCGTTGCGATCGAGCAGCACGCGGCTGCTCGCACCCGCGATCGCCAGGACGCAGCCGATCGGCATCGGTCCCATGGTCATGCTCCCCAGCGGCGTCGCTGCGAGGGGCACTGCGTCCGCAAAAGCGCCCGGCCCCGGCATCTCGGTCATCACGAATGGTCCCTGTCCATAGACGTCAGGGCCTAGGTCGACACCCGTTAAGATACCGTGTTGATTGGGTTAAACCCGCCTCGCGATCCAGCCGGCCGCCCATCCGAGCACAACGGAAAGGGCAACGGCAACAAGACCATACCCGACCGAATCGCGGTCGGCGGCACGCGCCACGAACCGCTCGAACCCCGATTTGCGGATATCGATGTCGCGCACGGCGGCCGCCAGCACGCGTCCATCGCGAATCAGGAAGGTTTCGGCGGTGAAGCGCCCGACCGGCACGCGCGCCGGAATCGTCAGGCGCGCCCGATACAGGACGCCGTCGGTGATCTCGACCGCGCGCGGTGCCTCGACATACAGGCTGCTCCGGCGCTTCAGGTCGACGAGGCCGCGCTGGAACCTTTGCTCGACCGCGCTGACCGCGTTGGAACCCGGCGACAATTGCAGGCTGTCGAGGCCGAGCTCGTAGATCGCGCGGGTGCGCTCGTCGACGATCCGGTCGATCGGCCGCGACGAGGCGAGCGCATAGAAACTGGGCGCGGAGCTGTAGCGCTGGTGCGCCGCATTGACCCAGATGCCGGCGACCTTCTGTTTTTCGCGCACCAGCACGGGCTGGGTCGGCCCTTTCACCACCACGACGATATCGGTCGGCGCCTCCCCACGCGGCAATCGCCCGCCGGGATAGAGGATCGCGCCGAACAACAGCAGCTCGGCCCCGGTGAAGCTGTACGCGATCTCGATGTCGCGCTGCGACACGTCCGGCACCAGCACCGGCTTGGCGGGGTCGCGCGTCTGCGCCATCAGCAGCGGCGCAAGCAGCAGCGGCAGCCACCGCCTCACGTCAGTTCGACCGTGAAGATATCTTCCGGCCGCCACACCAGCCCGAGCAGGATGCGCAGGCCGACCAGCAGCACCATCACCGCGAGCGCGAGGCGCAGATATTCGGGCTTCACCTTGGTCGCGAAACGCGCGCCGAGCTGCGCCCCGGTGACCGAACCGATCAGCAGCAGCCCCGCCAGCACGATGTCCACGGCCTTGGTCGTGGTGGCGTGGACCATCGTTGCGACGGCGGTGACGAACAGCGTCTGGAAGAGCGATGTGCCGACCACCACGCTGGTCGCCATGCCGAGCAGGTAGATCATTGCCGGCACCAGGATGAAGCCGCCGCCGATGCCGAGCAGGATGGTCAGGATGCCGG
>CAYQPM010000050.1:0-15434 GCA_964419295.1 uncultured Stakelama sp.
CCTTGCGCAGCGCCGAGTTCGGCTTCTTCGGGGTCGTCGTGTAGACGCGGGTGCAAACGCCGCGCTTCTGCGGGTTCTGCTCCATCGCAGGGACCTTGGACTTGGCCTTCTGCGGGTCGCGGCCCTTGCGGACCAGCTGGTTGATCGTCGGCATGAAGCCTTCACCTCGTAAATGGGTTACTTTGCTGGAGCCATCACAGCACTTCGGAATACAAAAAGGGACGTGGGCAGCGCATGCACCACCCCGGCCCCACAAACTTTGCATCCAGCAATGTTCAAGCTTGCCCGCCGAAATGATCCGGCGAACGGAGCGGGCCTATACGCAGAGTCGGGCTGCCGGTCAACGGTGGTGCAGCGATCGCGCCCTTAACCCCGCCGCAACCGCGCGCGGTGCAAGGAAGCGATCATGTCGCCCCTGCCCCTTTCCCGCCAGTCGATCGCGCCCGCCCCGCTCGTCACGGCATTATGTGCCGCAGCGCTGCTCGCGCTGGCGCTGCCGGGCGGACGGTGGAGCGACATGGTCGCGCTGCTCGCGTCGGTCGCCGCAATGGTCGCCGGGCACGATCGGCGCGAGCGTGACATGCTGGTCGCCGCCGGCATCGCGGCGGGACTGGCGCCGGTTGGCCTGTTGGTGACGCCGCTGGCCATCGGCCTTGCGATCGGTCGCGGCGAAGCCCGCCAACTGCCGCTCGGAGGGCTGATCGCACTGACCGCCTGGGTCGCGCTGCCATGGGCGCCACTCGCGCCGGCGCTGCCGAACCTCGCGCTGCTCGCCACCGAAGCGCCGACGACCCTCGCGCTGGTGGTGGCCATCGGGTTCGGCACCGCCATGTGGCTCGGCGCGCGCGCAACGACGACGCCGGCGAGCGCCCTGTTCGTGGAAGCGCGGCTCGGCGTGACCGTGCTCGCCGCGATCCTGCCGCTGCCGCTCGGCTGTCTGGGGTTCGTCCTCATGCTCGCAGCGCTGCCGCTCCCCGCGGTTCGGCCGAAGCGCGCCGCCAACGACAATGCGGTGGCGCGCCGCATCGTGCGACTCGCCGCCTAACGCCGCGGGGCGAGCGCCGCCAGCAGCGCCCGTTCGAAGCGGCCGGCATCCTCGACCTGCGGCGCATGGCCGAGCCCGTCCAGCTGGACGAGCGTCGCATTGGGGATCTGCCGCACGGCCTCCCGCGCGGCAGCGGGGATCGGTTCCAGAAAGCGGCGCAGATCGGGCGGCGTCTGCGCCCGGCCGAACGCGGTGCGATCGAGCGTGCCGACGATCAGCACCGTCGCCGGCTTGATCCGGTACAGTTCGTGCGCGACCGGCTGGGTCTTGATCATCTCGCTCGTCTTCGCCTGCGCGAGCGCGACGGCATCGCGTCCGGCGCCCTGATACATCCCCGCCTGCATCCACACCCAGCGATCATAGGCCGCACGCCACGTGCCGTGATAGTAATTCTGCTGCTGATAGGCCTTGATGCTGGCGTAGCTCGTCTTCTTCTCGCCCGCCCACAAGGTATCGACATCGACATAGGGGAGCCCCTCCTCCGACCGGTCCTTCAGCCCGAGCGGGTTGACCAGCACCAATCGATCGACGGCATCGGGGTACATGATCGCGAAACGCATCGCGAGCATGCCGCCCAGCGAATGACCGACGATGGCGGCGCGCGGGATGCCCCGCGATTCCATCAGCCGCTTGGTGAAGGACGCCAGCATTTCGAAGCTATATTGCGTGCTGCGCGGCTTGGCCGATTTGCAGAAGCCGATCTGGTCGGGGATCAGCACGCGATAACCGGCATCGCCCAGCGCGCGCGCCGTCGCTTCCCACGTCGCCCCGCAGAAATTCTTGCCGTGCAGCAGCACCACGCTGCGCCCGTTCGGCCGGGCGGGAGCGATATCCATGAAGGCCATCGTGGCGGGCTGGCCGACGATATCGACGGTCATCGTCTGCACCGGCCATGGATAGGTGAAGCGTTCCAGATTGCCGCCGAAATCGGGCGCTGCGACCGGCTCCGCCGCCTGCACGGGCACCGACATCGGCGTCAGCAACGCAACCGACAGCGCCGCGACCATTCCGGCAACCGCCCTGCGCACATCGTCCCCCACCTGTATTCTCCCTGTTCTATCTTCGAGGCCGCGCATAATGGGAAAGGACCGGATCGTCACCGAGGATGATGCGACGGCGGTCATCGTCGGAGTCGATCCGCCATCTTGCCCTTTGTGCAAAGGGGCGATAGAGGCCGCGGCGCTGCAGGAGTGTAGCTCAGTTGGTAGAGCATCGGTCTCCAAAACCGAGGGCCCACGGTTCGAGTCCGTGCACTCCTGCCAGTCGTCTCCCGGTGGGAGCGACAGGCTGACATCCCTCACCATTGATGAAAATCGTGTCATTTAACGGTGACGCACGACGCGCGCATGCTATAGGCAAAGGCATGGACGAAGCGACGCGGTACACACTTGTATATAGTATCATCGGTTTGTTGCTGCTGATCGGCACGCCCCTGCTGGTGCTCCATTTGCGACGCCGCAAGCGCGAGAAGCTGCGTCGGCGCGGGATCAAGCGCTACGGTCACTGAGCGCCGTTGCGGGAGCGGCCGGGACCAGACTTGCGTTCGCAGCCTGCCGCGGCTATTTGCGCAGGCCATCCGACAGCGAGGACGGGCCGCGCCGGTTCCCCACCAACAGGGGAAGCGGCAGCGGCCTTATGCCCTCGACGGTCGGTTTTCGTGATTCCAGCGGGTTTGAGACAGAACAGTGGCAAAAACGACCCCCATCGAATTCTTCCGCCAGGTGCAGGCCGAGACCAAGAAGGTCATCTGGCCGACCCGGCGCGAAACGATCATGACGGGCGTCATGGTGGTGATCATGACCACCATCCTCGCGCTGTTCTTCCTGGGCGTCGACACGTTCTTCAACGCGGTCGTCCAGGCGCTGCTCAACCTCGCGAAGTAAGGGTTTTCCAATGGCGCGCTGGTACATCATTCACGCCTATTCGGGCTTCGAGGGCAAGGTTCGCGATGCGATCATGTCGGAGGCGACGCGCCTTGGCCTGGAGCAGCTGGTCGAACAGATCGAGGTTCCGACCGAGACGATCACCGAAGCCCGCCGCGGCAAGAAGATCGCGGTCGAGCGCAAGTTCATGCCGGGCTATGTCCTGGCCAAGCTGAACATGAACGACGACGTCTATCACCTCGTCAAGAACACGCCCAAGGTCACCGGCTTCCTCGGCAGCATGGGCAAGCCGCAGGCGATCAGCGAGGCCGAGGCCGCGCGCATGCTCAACAGCAAGGAAGAGGCCGCCGCCGCCCCCAAGACCAAGGTCAAGGTCGATTACGAGATCGGCGATGCGGTCAAGGTGCTGGAAGGTCCGTTCGCGAGCTTCAACGGCATCGTCGAGGAACTCGATTTCGACAAGTCGAAGGTCAAGGTGTCGGTGTCGATCTTCGGTCGCGCCACTCCGGTCGAGCTGGACTTCGAACAGGTCGAGCGCAGCAAATAGGGCTTGCCGTTCGGATTGGCAGGTGGTTCGCCAGCATGCCGGTCCGACGCTGCGCCAGCGGAACGATGACGAAAGCCGGGGCGGCGACGCTCCGGCTTTTTTGCGTTGGGCAGAGTGGGTCAATCCGAGGCTGTGTGATGCCGGCTATTAGTGGAAATCGGACTGGCGGCTTACGGGAGCACTGATCCCGATAGCCGAAACCGTTCCGCGCTGCCTTTCCGAAGAAATGATCAGATTTCTGGAATACGTCCCGGAGGTCAGGTCAGCTCGATCGGCTCGAATTGAGCGAACATATCGCGGGCCTCAGGAAGCTCATTGAGCGGCACATAATGGCATACGGCACCATAGCGTTCCCACATTGCCAGCACGTCCGGATGGGTATGGGCTGCGTTGATCGCGCCGTCTTGCCACTCGAACACCTCCACGATGATTCCGTCCTTCGACCGCATGGCGAGGGGCGTGCGGTCGGTAGCGAGACCGAGCCGGCGTAGTTCGGGCACATGGTCGCGGGTGAGCGCCAGTAGCTCATCCTCTTTGCCCGGCTTCGGCCGATACGCCACGATCACCATGTCACTCATGCGCTTCCCTCCAGGCTGCCGGCCGTGTGGTCATAAAGGCAGGTTCGTGTCGAGCGAACGCTCGGTGCCGTTCCCACAAAAGAACCTGTAGTGGGACATTCGCCTGGTTTCCCAATTCCGTCCGCGATTGTTCTTTCCCGAAACAGCCTGTCGTAGACGGAGCAACGGGAAACCTCGTGCTTAACGGACATCCGTTATCGGAAGCCCGGATCGCTGTCCTGAACGTCGGAGTGTGGACGTTTGCACACCCTAGCGCCTCAGCTTGGTGGTGAAATCCGCTATGGTGCAGAGGCCGGCGATGCCGCGTGCGGTGCAGCCGGGGATCGGCAGGACCGTGACATATGGCGTCGCGAGCGGTGCGGCGCTGCGGATCTGGTCGAGCGTCTGCGAACGGTAGAGCGCGCGGACATAGTGTCGTCCCCCGGTGTCGCGCAGCCGCTCGAACACGATTGCGCCGCCGGGCGAGGGATCGTCGGCGGCGAGGCCGGGAACCCGCCAATGAAGGTCAAGCAAGCCGCCGAGGCTGGCGACATTGGTGTCGTGGCCGGAGATCATGGTCACCGCCGCGGCATCGGATCGGGTGGCGGCGTCGGCGATCAGCGGGGCGAGCAGCGACATGTTCGCCTGCGCGACGTAGCGCGGGCGGGCGAGCAGGCGGAATTCGACGGCGTGCAATTCGGACAGGCGGGTGATATCCGCCGCCGTGGCGCGACCCCAGCCGACATCCGTCATCGCCTTGCCGTCGGCATATTGGAGCAGAAGGATCTGCGCCGCGGTCGAGCCGCGATCGAGCGCGCCGGTGAGTTTGGGGCGCTTGCCGGGCTGGGCCGGCGCCAGCGCGCTCGGCTCGTGCGCGATGCCGCAGGCAGAGGTTGCGGAAGCGCCGCAGAGGATGGCGTCGAGTCGCGCAAGAACGGGACGCAGGCGGCGTTCCTCGGCGGCGATACCGTCCGGGCCGGCTGCGGCCAGCACCGCGGCGCGCGCGGCGGCGGGATCGAACGGTACGGCGGCTTCGTCGATCGGCGAGAAGAGCGGGTCGGCGACGTCCTGCGGCTTGTGCGTCATCGCGACGTCGCAGCCGGGGGCGATGGCGGCGGCATAGGCGCGGCCTGTCTCGATCGTGCGCTGGTCGCTGTCGGCGATGACGGCGACGCGGGCGCAACCGTCGCGCGGCAGCAGGCCGGCGGCGACCCAGGCCGCACGGTCATAGGCGCCGACGCGGGCGAGCGCGTCGCGGCCGTGCGGCGTCAGGTAACCGGGCGCGACGGGCCAGGTCGGCCAGGGCTGGCGCGCGGTGCCCGCCGGCATCGGCACCGCCTTGGTAGGCGGACGAACGCCATGGCGCATCAGCAGGACGACGCGGTCGAGCGCGAGGCCGGCGGGCAATGCGGGTTCGCGGGCAACCGCCGGCGTGGCGACCAATGTGGCGGCGAGCAGAAGGCGCTTCATCGTGAAGGATCCCATCGGTCTAGAAGTGCAGCTGGGCGCCCCAGCGGAAGCTGTAGCCGTAGCGTTCGCGCTCGACCAGTTGCGGCTTCGATCCGATGTAGCGGCGCCACGGTTCGTCGGTGAGATTCAGCGCCTGGCCGAAGAAGGTCAGCTGCGGCGTGACTTCGTAGCTGACGTTGACGTCGAGCTGGCCGTTCCTGTCGGTATATTGGTCCGTCGCCGCACTTGCGCCGAGCGTATCGAGATAGGGCGAGCGATAGGAATAGGCGGCGCGGATCGCGAAGCCGTATTTCTCGTAGAAGATCTGCGCGGTGCCGACGTCCTTCGACTGGAGGAACAGCGGCAGGTTGCCGGTGCGCGGCGCGGTCAGGCCGGGGATCGTGCCCCGGCCATGGCCGGTGATGTGCGCATAATTGGCCGCGACGCCGAAGCCGCTCAAGACACCGGGCAGGAAGGTGAAGCGAATCTGGGCATTGGCCTCGATCCCGTGCACCTCCGCCTCGTCGACGTTGAGCGGCTGGACGAGATTGACTCCGGTCAGCGCCTGGCCAGCGAAAGTGCCGGCGACGCCGACCTGCGTGCCCGTGTAGATCGGGTCGTCGATATGCTTGTAGAAATAGCCGACCGACAACAGGCCCTGCCCCGACAAATAATATTCGATCGCGCCGTCGAGGTTGACCGCCTTGTACGGCTGGAGGTTCGGATTGCCGAGCGTGACGGTGTTGGGCGAGGTCGTCTGATCGACGGCGACATAGGGCGACAGGTCGGGATAGTTCGGGCGGCCGATCGCGGTGGTCGCAGCGCCCCGGACGATCAGGCCGTCGGTCACTTCCCACTTCGCGTTCACGCCGGGGAACCAGTCGGTGTAGCTCTTCTTGCCGAACGCATTGTAGTCCGCGTTCAGCGCCGAGGTGGCGTTGATCAGCTTGGCCTTGCTGCGGTCGCGCGTGTGTTCGACGCGAAGGCCGGGGACGATGGTCAGCGTGCCGAGGTGCAGCGTCGCCATCGCATAGCCCGCCGCGATGCTTTCCCGGACGTCGTAATCGTTGGCGAGGCTGTTGGCGCGGCTCGATCCCGTATTCACCGTGATCGTGCCGGGGTTCGCCGCGAGGAATGCCTGCGCGGTATCGTACCCGATCCGGACAGGGAAAGGATAGGCGCCGTCGTAGAAACTGGTGTCGCCGAGGTACGCGACGTTGGCGAGCGTGAAGGTGCGGCCCGTCGCGATGCCATATGTCAGGTAATCGCGCTCGTTGGTCTTGAGGCGATCGAGGTATTTGGCGCCGAACTTGACGCTGCTGTCCGTGCCCATGCCGAGCGGCACGGTGAGGTCTGCGCGACCCTGCCAGAGCGTTTCCACCGCATTGCGGCGGTCGTAATTGACGCTGTTGAAGGCGTAGGTGCTCTGCTGCGCGTCCGGCTGCACCGTGGGCGTAAACAGATAGGGCGTGTCGGATACGTCGTAATTGACGGTGAGCGCGGTGCCGCCGGTGCGGAAATTGTATTCAGACCGCAAGGGATCGCGCTTCTGCGCGCGGGTCCAGCCGCCCGCGACGTCGAGCGCGGCGTCGCCGAAGCGGAAGTTGCCGCCGCCCTGCACCGACTTGGTGTTGTCGGTTTCCTGCCGCCGGCGGACACGGATGCTGCCGCGCGCGCGGAAGGTGCCGGTGGTCGCCGAGGTCGCGGTCGGCGTGCCTTCGTTGTCGATGATGAACTGGTCGCGCGTCTCGTTGTCGTCGAAGCGCGACAGCGTGCCCCGCAGGAACAGCTTGACCTGGTCGGTCGGATGCCAGTCGAGGTTGAGGACGACGCCCTTGCGGGTCCGGACGAGATTATAGTCGCGCAAGCCGAGCTGGTCGGGCAGCAGCACCGTCGAACCGGCGGCAGTGGCGACGCCGCGCCAGTTGGTCGATCCCTGGAAATTCTCCGATTCGATCGGCCGTTTCGAATAGTTCACCGAGAGCACCGCGCCGAACTGGCCGTCGGGGCCGAACAGGCCGCCGACCTGCGCGTCCCCCTCATAGGGGTGGCCGCCGTTGAGGCGGTACGATCCATATTGGATGCGCGCGTCGGCGAAGACCGGCTTGTTGCGGTCGAACGCGGTCAGCGTCCGGATATTGACCTCGCCGCCGATCGCATTGGCGTCCTGGTCGGCGGTCAGCGACTTGGTGACGACGATCGAATTGATCAGCGCCGACGGGATATCATCCAGCTTGACCTGGCGCCCGTCCGGCTCGGGCGCCGGTAGCGTCAGGCCGTTGAGCACGACGTTCACCAGATTGGGGTTGATGCCGCGGATGATGACGTAGCGGCCTTCACCCTGGTCGTTGGCGACCGACACGCCCGGCAGGCGGCGCACCGCTTCCGCGACATTCTGGTCGGGCAGCTTGCCGACGTCGTTGGCGTAGAGCGCCTCGACGAAATTGTCGGCCTGGCGTTTGGTTTCGATCGCCTTCTTCTCGCCCTGCGCGGTGCCGACGACGACGATGTCGGCATCGGTCTGCACGTCGGCCTGCGACGCTTCCTGCGCCGACGCGGTGTTGCCGGCGGCATCGGTGGTCTGGGCTGCGCCCGGCGTGGCGATCAGCGCGAGCGCCGACGCGCCGCTCAAAAGGGCTAGGATGGTCATCGCGGTTGGTCCCCGTACGCTCCCGTCGAGCGGTTCGGGGAGGCGCTAGGCGAGCGTCGCGACAGATCGGCGTCGGTAAGATGACCGTTCGGATACGTTGCGATCCTGCAACATCCGCGACATCGGCGGGGATCAGGCCGCGCGTGCCACCGCATCTGCCTCGACGCTGCGGAGCGTCAGGATGGCCACGGCCCCCCTGCCCTTGCCCTCGCTTTCGAGGCGCAGGCTGCCTTCCATCGCGGTCATCGAATTGGCGCACCAGTGCAGGCCGAGCCCGCCGGACTTGTGCTCGCGCGTCGAGAAGCCGCGCTGGAACAGCGTCGGGCCGACGTCGGCACCGAAGCCTTCGCCATCGTCGCGGATATGCAGCGTCACCACGCCGTCGCCGTCGTGGATGGTGACGGCGATGAAGCCGCTGCCATTCCCCGCCGCGGCCACCGCCTCGGCCGCGTTGCCGAGCAGGTTGCCGATCACCTGGCTGAGGATGACGCGGTTCGCCATGGCGTAATGCGGCTCGGCGGGGAAGCTGAACGCGATCGACGCGACGTCCGAATAGCGGGCGATGGCGGCGTTGCGCGCGACGATCTCGCTGAGGTCGCAGATCTCCAGCGTCGGTCGCTCGTGCGCCTGCTTCTGCTGCTGGCCGATGATCTCCAGCACATGCGCCATCGCCTCGCGGCCGACCTGGAGCTCGCCGCGCATCGTTTCCCGGCCGGCGACCTCCGCCGCGAGCGCCGCGCTGGCAAAGGCCGCCAGCTTCGCCCGGCGACCGGGCGGCAGGTCGTCCCGGGCCAGTTCGGCCAGCGCACGATCGACGGTGGCACGATCCACCGGCGGCGGCTGGGCAATGCCCTGGCTGAGGATCGTGCTGATCGGATTGAGCGCGTTGCGGACATTGTGCATCACCGCGACCGCGCTCTCGCTGCGCCCGAGCGCAAAGCTCTGCACCTCGATCTGCTCGCGCAGATCCTTCAGCTGCGACAGCATGGCGTTCAGGCTGCGGCCGAGCGATCCGAATTCGTCGCGCCGGCCGTCATCCTCGAACAAAGCCATCGAGCCCGAGGCGCGGACGCGCTGCATATGCCGCTCGACCCGCTGCAACGGCGCGAGAACGAGCCGGCCGATTGTGCGGCGCAGAACGACGAGGACGATCAGCAGCAACAGCGTCGAGCCCGCGACCGCCAGCATCAGCATGCGCCGCCCGAGCAGCGACACGTCGCGAACGATGTGGAACCGTGCCGCGGCGATCGCATGGCCATTCGCGCCGGGAATCGGCACGACGATCGCCACCGTGCTGCGTCCGGGAACGATGGCCTCACGATCACCCGTCGCCGACAGGTCGATGCGCGCGTCGAGCTGGAGCAGGTCGGATATCTGTTTCGAGGTGATCTGCCGCGCCATCAACACATAGCCGCGCGGAACACCGGTGCCGTCGGAGCGGCGGACCTGCGCGACCCCGACTGCGGCGACCGTCGGGCCGAGCCGGGCGTAGAAATGGCCGGAATTGCTGCTGCCGACGATCCGCGCCAGTTTGGCATGCGTCGCGACCGCGACCATCGCGGCGCGCAGGTCGGCCCGCTCGCGACCCGTCGCGGGGTCGAGCCAGCGGGCGATGCGGATGCTGCCGTCGGGACGGACATAGGCCATGCCCTGAACGCCCAGATTGGTCATCGCGAGCGGCGAGAAGCTGTCCCGTTCGAACGCCGCGGACGCTGCCGGTGGCGGCGACGCCATGTAATCGTAGCTCTGCGTCCAGTCGCCATAGTCGCGCACGCCGTTTTCCACCTTGGCGGCATATTCGCCCAGTGCGGCGCGGGTGCGTTCGACGTGGCCGCCGATCGCCTTGCCCTCCAGTTCGTTGAAGCGCGGCGTGATGATGCTCGCGAGCAACAGCGTGATGCCGAGCGCGCCGGCAACGCCGACCGCGGTCAGGATCAGGACCAGCTTGGCGCCGAGCGAGGCGGGGCCGATGGACCGCGCGCCCCGCGATGCGGGGCGGCGCATCAGCCGTGTGTCCCGGTGTCCGCGATCGCAGGATCCGCGCTATCGTCGCCGTAGAAGCGCTGTTCGGCGATCTCCAGCGCGAGTTCGGGCGCCACCGGACGCGAGAAGAAATAGCCCTGTAGATGGCTCGCGCCTGCGAGTCGCAAGGCCTGGACCTGTGCCGCCGTCTCGACGCCCTCGGCGATCACCTCCAGCCCCAATGCGCGGCCGAGATGGATGATCGAATGGACGATCGCCGCGCTTTCGCGCTCGCGCCCCATGCCGTCGATGAAGCTGCGATCGATCTTCAGACTGTCGAGTGCGAACTTGCGGATATTGTAGAGTGACGAATAGCCGGTGCCGAAATCGTCCAGGCTGATGCGGAAGCCCATCTGGCGCAGCTTGTACAGCGTTTCGGCGGCGCGTTCGGCGTCGTCGAAGATAGCCGTTTCGGTGATCTCGATCTGGACGCGGCCCGGCAGCACGCCGGCACGCTGGACGCTTTCCATGATGTGGCCGACGAAGTTGCTGCGGCGGAACTGGCGCGGGCTGAAGTTGACCGAGACATATTGGCCCGGAAATCGCTTCACCACTTGCAGCGCCTGGTCGAGGATCCAGTCGCCCAGTTCATGGATGACGTTCGATTCCTCGGCGATCGGGATGAAGGTCGCCGGGCTGATCGGGCCGTATTCCTGCGTGTTCCAGCGCACCAGCGCCTCGAAGCCGATCACCTCCAGCGCCTCGCGGCTGACGATCGGTTGATAGACGAGGCTCAGTTCGCCCTTGCCGATCGCCTGGGCGAGGCCCTGTTCGATGCGGCGGCGGAAGCGGATGCCTTCGTCCATGCTTTCGTCGAACAGGCGGGTGACCCCCCGACCGGCGCGCTTGGCATCGTTGAGCGCCAGGTCGGCGCGGCGCAGCGCGTCGATCGGATCGCATCCCGATCCCTCGACGACCACGACGCCGGCGGACGCGCCGCTCTGAACGGAATTGCCGAACACCTGGTGCGTACCGGCGCAGGCCGCGACGATCCGGTCGCACGCCATCACCGCCGCCTCTTCGCCGGGCGTGTCGAACAGCGCACCGAATTCGTCGCCGCCGAGCCGCGCGATGACGGCGCCTTCCGGCGCGTGGATGTTGAGGATGTCGCAGACGCCGCGCAGCAGCGCGTCGCCGGCGAGGTGACCGAGCGTGTCGTTGACGGTCTTGAACCGGTCGAGATCGAACATCGCGGTCGCGAACAGGCCGGGACGCTTGGCACGATCGGCGAGCGCGCGCAGGAAGGCGAGCCGGTTGGGCGCATCGGTCAGCGAATCGTGCGTCGCCATGTGGATGGCGCGGCTTTCGTTCGCGGCGAGTTCTGCGCCCTGCTCCTCGAGCTGGACGACCTGCGCGGCGAGCTGCGCGCGGGCGGCGGCAAGGGCCCGGTCGTTTTCCCAGCGATGCGCCAGCGCGGTGGCGGTCTGGACGATCTCGGCCACTTCGAAGGGCTTGGCGATATAGAAGATCTTGTCCGCCGGGCCGGCGACCTTGCTGATCTCGATCGGGGAAAAGTCGGAGAAGCCGGTGACGATGCACAGGTTGATCTCGGGATCGAGCGCGCGGATGCGGCGCGCGGTCTCGCGCCCGTCGATGCCGGGCGGCATGCGGATGTCGATGAAGGCGACGGCATAGGGCGTACCGGCGGCGATCGCGGCTTCGACGGCGGCGACGGCGTCGAGGCCCTGCTGGCAATGCGTCAGGTCGAACGCTTCGGGGGCATCGGTCGGTTCGGGCACATCGTCGCCGAACAGTTCGGACGCCATCGCACCCAGCGCATCGGCGTCTGCGCCGCGCTGGTCGGCGAAGCTGCGGGTGTAGCTGTCGTGCATCGCCGGTTCGTCGTCGACGATCAAAAGGCGCTTCGGTCCGGCGGCAGTCATGGGTGCGAACTTCCCTCGTATGGTTGACGAGGGGGTAAGCAGGTACGGTTAAAAGGCAGTGAACGATTGCTGGTGCTGTTCCCACGCCTGGGCGCCCAGCACGATCGCGCCGAGCGGGCCGGCATTGCCGCCGAGCGCCGGCGGGACGACGAAGGCGGGCTCGGCGACCTCCGGCAAGGCGATGTATCCGGCGAGGCTTCTGACCATCGCGGCACGAACGCGGGCGAAGAGATGATCGTTGCCGACCATGACGCCGCCGCCCATCACGATGCGCCGCGGCACCCCGGTGAGGACGAGGGTGTGGCAAAGCTGTCCCAGGACATGGGCGACCGGCTCCCACACCGGATCGTCCGCGGCGATCTCCTCGCCCTTGCGACCGGCGCGGGCACCGATCGCCGGGCCGGCGGCGAGCCCCTCAAGGCAGCTGCCATGAAAGGGGCAGAGCCCCAGCCAGTCGTCGCCGGGCAGCCGATCCGGGCGGATATGGCCGAACTCGCTGTGCGTCAGCCCGTCGACCGGCAGCCCGCCGGCGATCAGGCCGACGCCGATGCCGGTGCCGACGGTCACATAGGCCACGTCGGGGAGCCCCCGCGCAGCGCCCCAGCGTGCCTCCGCCAGCGCCGCACCGACGACGTCGGTGTGGAAGCCGGTGGGCACGGCGTACCGGGCGGCGAGGCGTTTGGCGACGTCGGTGCCTGCCCAATGCGGCTTGGGCGTCTTGGTGATATGCCCGTAGTCGGCAGCGCCGCGATCGATGGAGATCGGCCCGAAGCTGCCGATCCCAAGGGCATCGAACCGACCCCAGCCGTCGAGCGTGCGTTCGATGAGCGCGAGCGTTTCGTCGGGGCGCGTGGTCGGAAACTGGACGCGATCCTCGATTGCGTCCGGCCCGCGCGCCAGCAGACAGACGATCTTGGTTCCGCCGAGTTCGATGCCGGCAACCAGCGGGGGTAAGCTCACCACGATCGTTTCTCCTCGGCGAAAGCGATTAGATCAGAACGGGGGCGGAGGCGAGGCCGAGCGGCGCCAGCGGCGATCCGATCAGGCCGCCGACCATCAGCGCCTGGATGCGGTTCGCAGGCCATGTTCCGGAAAGCGGACCGACCAGCCGGTCCCGTACGAACGGCAAGCTGCGGCTGTCCGACTGATAGACCGGCGTGAACAGCGCGGTGAGCGCCTGGTAGAGGCGGACGTGACGGCTGCGCATGGTCACCGCGGCGGCGATCCCGCCGGCGATGTCGGGAGCATCGCGCAGCCCCTTGGCCAGGGCAAAGGCGTCGAGCAGCGCCATGTTCGCGCCCTGCCCCAGTTGCGGGCTGGCGGAATGCCATGCGTCGCCGATGTGGATCATCGCCGGTGCCGTGGGTCGGGCCAGTGTCCGGTGCGCGTAACGGGCGAAGGTCAGCTGATCGGCATGCCCGATCTGGTCGAGCAGCGGTGCGGTGGCAGGCCACAGCCGTCGCACCTCGTCCTTCCATGCCTCGAGCCCCGCATCCTGCCAGGCGGCGACGCGGTCCGCGCGGATCGACCAGAAGAATGCCGCCTGGTCGTGCCGCACGCCCGGCGAGCGGCCGATCGGCAGGACGCCCGCCATCATGCTTGCCCGGCGGTAGCGTTGCTCAAGCGCGTTGCCGGCAAAGCCGTCGTCCGCGTGCAAGGTCGCCCAGAGCGCGCCGTAGCGCAGCGCCCGCCCGCACGGCGGCGCCAGCGGCGTGCGCGTGCCGAGCGCATCGACGATCAGGTCGAACGCGACCGATCGCGTACCATCGGCGAAGACGAGTCGGCGGCCGCCGCCGCTCGTGGTGTCGCTTCCGGCCACCGCTCGCCCGGTTTCGATCGGGATCCCCGCCGCGGCGACGGCATCGTGCAGCACCGCGAACAATGTTGCGCGATGCACGCCATAGCCGCACAGGCCCGTTCGGCGCAGCGTCGCATAGCTGACGTCGAGGACGGTCCGGCCGTTCGCCTGCCCGAACAACCGATCGATTTGCGCACTGCGCGCGACGAGCGTCCGATCCAGGCCCAGCGCGCGCAGCACGGCGAGACCGGTCGGCTGGATCATCAGCCCCGAACCGATCGGCGCGGGCGCGTCGAACCGTTCGAAGATGGTGACGCGATGCCCGTCGCGCGCCAGCAGCAAGGCCGCGGCGAGGCCCGCCGGTCCGCAACCGGCGACGGCGATGGCCCGCGGCGTGGTTATTCCACCGTCACCGACTTGGCGAGGTTGCGCGGCTGGTCGACGTCCGTCCCCTTCGCGACGGCGACGTGATAGGCCAGCAGCTGCACCGGCACTGCATAGACCAGCGGCGCGATCAACGGGTGGACCTTGGGCATCGTGATCGTGGCGATACAGCCTTCGCCCGCCGCCTGGATGCCGTCGTAATCGCTGATCAGGATCACCTTGCCGCCGCGGGCCTGGACTTCCTGCATGTTGCTGACCGTCTTGTCGAACAGCGGGCCGGATGGCGCGATGACGATCACGGGGACATGCTCGTCGATCAGCGCGATCGGCCCGTGCTTCATCTCGCCTGCGGCATAGCCTTCGGCGTGGATGTAGCTGATCTCCTTGAGCTTCAGCGCGCCCTCGAGGGCCAGCGGGTAATCGGTGCCGCGGCCGAGGTACAGGACGTCACGCGCACTGGCGACGGCGCCGGCCATCGCTTCGATCGCCTCGTCATAGGCGAGCGCGCCGTTGAGTGCGGCGGGCGCCTCGGCGAGATGACGCACGATCTCGCGCTCCTCGCCGTCCTTCAGCTTGCCCTTGGCCCGCGCGAGGTTGGCGGCAAGCGCGGCGAGCACCGCGAGCTGGCAGGTGAAGGCCTTGGTGCTGGCGACGCCGATCTCCGGGCCGGCATGCGTCGGCAGCAGCAGGTCCGCCTCGCGCGCCATGCTGCTGGTCGGCACGTTGACGACGACCGCGATCGTCTGCGCCTCGGACCGGGCATGACGAAGCGCCGCCAGGGTGTCGGCGGTCTCGCCCGACTGGCTGATGAAGAGCGCGAGGCCGCCCGGCTCCATCACCGGCGCACGGTAGCGGAATTCGGACGCGACATCGAGGTCGACCGGCACGCGCGCGAATTGCTCGAACCAGTATTTCGCCACCATGCCCGCGTAGAAGCTGGTGCCGCAGGCGACGATGGTGACGCGCTTGATCGACGACAGATCGAATTCGGGGATGGGCAGCGTCACCCGCTCTTCCATCCGCTGCAGGTACGACCGCAGCGTCTGCGCGACGACGATCGGCTGTTCGTAGATCTCCTTCAGCATATAGTGGCGGTGATTGCCCTTGCTGATCAGTTCGCCGGTGACGCCCGAAATGGTGATCGGCCGCTCGACGGGATGGTTGTCGCGATCGTAGACCTGCGCGCCGTCCTTGGTGCAGACGACCCAGTCGCCCT
>CAYQPM010000051.1:0-15311 GCA_964419295.1 uncultured Stakelama sp.
TTCTGCGCGGTCAACCTGGCGCTGTCGCTGGCGGCGGAGCGCGACACCGAAGTGCTGCTGGTCGACGCCGACTTCGCCAAGCCCGACGTGCTGGCGCAGCTGGGGCTGGCGGAGCAGCCCGGGCTGCTCGACGCGCTGGCGGACAGCCGGATCGACGTGGAGACGCTGGTGATCCGCACCGACGTCGGCGGGCTGTCGATCCTGCCGGCGGGCACCAAGACCGCGACCGATACTGAATTGCTCGCCTCCGCCCGCACCCGCACGGTGCTGGCGCGGCTGCTCGACGCCAACTCGCGGCGGATCGTGATCTTCGATTCGCCGCCCGCGCTCGCCGCCTCGCCGGCGGCGGTGCTCGCGATGCTCGTGGGGCAGGTGATGCTCGTCGTGCGCGCCGACCACACACCCGAGAACGAGCTGCGCGAAGCGGTCCAGAGGCTGGATGGCTGCGACGACATCGCATTGGTTCTGAACGCCGTATCGTTCGTGCCCGGCGGGCACCGCTACGGCACCTATTACGGCCAGGAGACAGGCAAGTGATCCGGGTTCTTTCGATCGGCGTCGCACTGGGCGCGCTGGCCGCGGGCAGCGCCGCGCAGGGGCAGAGCAAGCGGGTGACGGTGACGCCCTATATCGAATTGGGGCAGGTGCTGGACGCCGACCTCAACAGCGGCGACGTGCTCACCTATTCGAGCGTGGCGGCGGGGATCGACCTGGCGGCGAACACGACGCGCACCAATGCGCAGCTGTCCTACCGCTACGAGCGGCGGATCGCGTGGGACAAGTCGATCGGTGACGACGACGTCCATACGGGCCTCGCCCGGGTGTCGGCGAAGGTCGCGCGCGGGTTGACGCTGGAGGCGGGCGGCATCGCGACGCGGACGCGTTCGGACATTCGCGGCGCGGCGCCGGGCGTGCTGGTCGGCAACGTCGACAACATCAGCCAGGTCTATGCGGTCTATGGCGGGCCGAGCTACGCGACCCATGCCGGCCCCGTGTCGGTCAACGCGAGCTATCAGGCGGGCTATACCAAGGTCACCAGCCCCAGCTTCACCGCCGTACCCGCGGGGCAGCCGCGGCTCGATTATTACGACGACAGCTTCGGCCAGTCCGCCGGCCTGATCCTGGGCGTGCAGCCCGGACAGGTGCTGCCCATCGGCCTGACCGCGAGTGGTGGCTGGGAGCGGGAGGATGCGGGGCAGCTCGACGGACGCTACGAAGGCTGGCGCGCGCGCGGCGACGTGCTGGCGCCGGTATCCGCCAATGTCGCGCTGACCGGCGGCGTCGGTTACGAGCGGATCGAGACGAGCAGCCGTTCGGGCCTGACCACCACCGCCGGCGCGCCGGTGGTGGACGGCAACGGCCGCTTCGTCACCGACGAAGCGTCGCCGCGGCAGGTGACCTACCGCACCGACGGCGTCTATTACGACGCGGGCGTGGTGTGGCGGCCCAACCGCCGCACGTCGGCATCGGCTTCGGTCGGCAAGCGCTATGGTTCGACGAGCTACACCGGGCTCGTCACCTATCAGGCGTCGGAGCATGTCGGCTTTTCGGCGGACGTGTACGACAGCGTCACCACCTTCGGTCGGCAGCTGCGGACCGGCCTCGCCAACCTGCCCACCAGCTTCATCGCCGCGCGCGATGCGTTCACGCAGCAGTTCAACGGCTGCGTCTTTTCGACCAGCGGGTCGACGCCCGGCGGGTGCCTGAACGATGTGTTCCAGTCGATCTCGACCGCCAGCTACCGCGCGCGGGGGGCCGACGTCGTGCTGTCGATCACGCGGGGCCGTTCGACCTATGGCGGCGGCGCGGGCTATGCCAATCGCAAGCTGTTCAACCGGGACACCGTACCCGGCGTGACGTTGTACGGGATCGAGGACCAGAGCGCCTATGGCCAGCTGTTCTTCAACCGCACGCTGACGCCGGTGTCGACGATCGACGCCAACGTCTTCGTCAATTACTATGAATCGGGCGTGGCGCAGGCGGCGGGCGTCTGGGCCTATGGCGGCACCGCGAGCTACGGGCACAGCTTCGGACGCATCACGACGTCGGCAAGCGCGGGCGTTTACGCGTTCGACACGCGCGATGTGGATACCACGTGGTCGGCGCAGGCGCTGCTCGCCGCGCGCTACTCCTTCTAAGGGACGACGGATGTACGACGAACATTTCGGACTGTCGGGCCGCCCGTTCCAGCTCACGCCGGACGCGCGCTTCTGGTACGAGACGGCGACGCATCGCAAGGCGATGGCCTATCTGGGTTACGGACTGGCGCAGGGCGAGGGCTTCGTCGTCGTCACCGGCGACATCGGCGCGGGCAAGACGACGCTGGTCGGGCATCTGACCGGCATGCTCGACCCTGCGGCGCTCAACGTCATCACGATCGTGTCGACCGCGATCCCCGCCGACGACCTGCTCCGCATCGTCGCCACCGGGCTGGGCGTCGATCCCGCCGGCCTCGCCAAGGCGCAGTTGCTGACCGCGATCGAGCGCGGGCTGCACACGGTCCGGCGGTCGGGCCGGCGCACGCTGCTGATCGTCGACGAGGCGCAGGCGCTGCCGGTCGATGCACTCGAAGAACTGCGCATGCTGTCGAACTTCCAGGCCGGCGGGCATGCGCTGCTCCAGATCCTGCTGCTCGGCCAGCCGGAATTCCGCGAACGGCTGCATGGATCGGAACGGCTGGAACAGCTGCGCCAGCGGGTGATCGCGATTCATCATCTCGACCCGATGGAGGCGCATGAGGTCGCCGACTATATCGCGCATCGCCTGTCGGTGGTCGGCTGGCAGGGGCGCCCCGACTTCGCCGACGATGCGTTCGAGGCGATGTATCAGGGATCGGGCGGCGTGCCGCGGCGGCTCAACCAGTTGGCCGGCCGCGTGATGCTGCATGCGGCGATCGAGGGGCTGGAGCTGATCGACGGTCGCGTCGTGCGGACGGTGCTGCGCGATCTGCACGCCGATCTGCCGATGCTGGCGATGGACGCGCCCGTGGTGGACGCAGCGCCCGTCGTCGCGACCGAGGAAAAGCCGGCCGCGCCGGTGGAGGAGGTGGTCCGCCGCTTCGTGCCGCGCACGACGCAATGGCTGGAGCCGGCCGACGAACCGGTAGTCCCGGACTCGCCCGCAACGGAGGTGGCGACGGTGTCGCCGGTCGCCGCCGTCCCGGCCGGGCAGGATGAGGCTGCGGATAAGGACGCAACTGCGGATGAGGAGGCGGTTGCGGATGCCGTGGTGCACCCGCAGCCGGCGGTCCCGAGCGTGAGCGAGGAGCGGATCGCGGCGCTGGAAGCGCGGGTCGAGGAGCAGGAGGCGGCGTTGCGCCGCATGCTGACGTTGCTGGTCGACTGGGTCGAGGCCGATCGGGCCGAGGCATCCGCCGCCGCATCCGCGTTCGTGGCGGGTGTGCCGGACCTGCACGCGGATCATGTGCCCATCCGTGCTCCGGCGGCGTGGGACCATGCCGCTTAGTCCGGGTGGGGATCGCATCCTCAACGGCTTGTCCGTCGATGTGGAGGAATGGTTTCAGGTCGGCGCGTTCGAACGCGTGATCGACAAGTCCGACTGGGATTCGCACGCCAGCCGGGTCGAGGCGAATACCGGCGCGGTGCTCGACCTGTTCGCCGAAAGCGGCGCGAAGGCGACGTTCTTCACGCTCGGCTGGGTGGCGGCACGGCATCCGCAGCTGATCCGCCGTATCGTCGACGCCGGGCATGAGATCGCCAGCCACGGTTGGGATCACCAGCGGGTGTTCACGATGGATGCGGCGACGTTCCGCGCCGATCTGATCCGTGCGCGCGTCGCGCTGGAGGATGCCGGCGGGCAGGCGGTGACCGGCTATCGCGCGCCCAGCTTTTCGATCGACACGCGCAACCTGTGGGCGTTCGACGAACTGGCCGAGGCTGGCTATGCCTATTCGTCCAGCGTCGCGCCGGTGGCGCACGATCATTACGGCTGGCGCGATGCGCCGCGCTATGCCTTCCGCCCGCTGCGCGATGCGCCGCTGATCGAACTGCCGGTGACGGTGGCGCGGATCGGTGGCCGGCACATCGCCACCGGCGGCGGGTTCTTCCGCATGCTGCCCGCGGCGCTGACCGACTTTGCGACGCGGCAGGTCAACCGCGAGGGACATGGCGGCGTGTTCTATTTCCACCCGTGGGAGGTCGATCCCGGCCAGCCGCGCGTCGCCGCTGCGCCGCTGCGGTCGAAGGTGCGCCATTACAGCCGTCTGGGCGCGATGGCGGGCAAGCTGCGCGGCCTGATCGCCCGGCACGACTGGGGCCGCGTCGATGCGGTCGTCGCGCGCGAAGCGGCGATGCTGGCGTGACGATGCCGCTGCTCGACGTGCCGCTGGGCGTGCGCGAAGCGGACCTGCGCGATGTCGGCGACAGCGCCGCGATCGACGCATTCGTCCGCGATCAGACCGCGGCGACGCCATTCCACATGACCGCCTGGAGCCGCGCGGTCGAGCGTGGCTGCGGCCAGCGCGCGCGCTATCTGGTGGCGGAGCGGGCGGACGGGAGCCTGGCGGGTGTCCTGCCGCTTACGGAGATGCGATCGCCGCTGTTCGGCAAGGCGCTGGTATCGACCGGCTTCGGCGTCGACGGCGGGATCCTGGGTGAGGGCGTGGAGGCGCTGGCATCGGGCGCGTGGGACCTTGCGCAACGGATCGGCTGTCCCGGCGTCGAACTGCGCGGCGGCCCCGCGCCGGCCGGCTGGGACACCGATGACACCGCCTATCTGGGCTTCGTGCGCGATCTGGCGGCGGACGACGAGGCGGAATTGCTCGCGATACCGCGCAAGCAGCGCGCCGAGGTGCGGCGGGCACTGGGCTTCGACCTGGACGTCGCGACCGGTGGCGCGGCGATGCTGGGCGAACATTATGCGATCTACGCCGAATCGGTGCGCAACCTCGGCACGCCGGTGTTCCCGGCGCGGCTGTTCCGCAGCGTCGCGGAGGGGATGGATGCCGACGTGCTGACCGTGCGGCATCAGGGCCGGGCGGTGGCGAGCGTGCTCAGCCTGTATTTTCAGGGCACCGTCTTCCCATATTGGGGCGGCGGCACCGCGGGCGCGCGGGCGTTGCGCGCCAATGACCGGATGTATTTCGCGCTGATGAACCATGCGCGCGCGCGGGGCTGTACGCGGTTCGACTTCGGACGATCGAAGACCGGCACCGGGGCGGCGGCCTTCAAGAAGAACTGGGGCTTCGCGCCCGGCGTGCGCAGCTATGCGAAGCGCAGCGCCGGCGCGGCGCGCGAGGTCAATCCGCTCAATCCGAAATATGCGTTGATGGTGCGGACGTGGCAGAAGCTGCCGCTGCCGATCGCCAACCTGTTGGGGCCATGGATCTCGCGCGGCCTCGGCTGATGGACCTGCTGTTCCTCTGCCACCGTGCACCTTTCCCGCCGGACCGCGGCGACAAGATCCGCAGCTATCATCTGCTGCGCTACCTCGCCGCGCGCGCGCGCGTGCACCTGGTCGCCTTCGCCGAGAGCGAGGCGGACTTCGACGTGCCGCCGGACCTTGCGGAGGCACTCGCCAGTATCGCGCTCGTGCGGCGACGCAAGCCGCAGGCGTTGGCGGCGGTGGAAGCGCTGGCGAAGGGATTGCCGGTATCGCTGACCGCGTTCGCATCGCCGGCGCTGCGCGACGCGGTGGCGCGGGTGCGGGCGGACGCGGTCTATTGTTTCTCTGGGCAGATGGCGCAGTATTTGCCCGCCGGCGTGCCCACGGTGATGGACTTCGTCGATGTGGACTCCGCGAAGTTCGCAGGCTTTGCGCAAAGCGGTTCGGCGCCGCTGCGCTGGATGATGCGGCGCGAGGCGCGGCGGCTGGGCGCGTACGAGCGGCAGGTTGCGGCGGCTGTGCGCGCCAGCCTGTTCGTGAGCGCGGCCGAGGCGGCGCTGTTCCGGGCGGGGGGCGCGACAGGCCGGATCGACGTGGTGGAGAACGGGATCGACGCCGCCGCGTTCGATCCTGCACGCGTGGGCTCCGGCGCGCGCGAGGGCGTGGGCTCGCTGTCAGTCGCAACGGCGAACCATACCCCTTCTCACCCGCTGGTCGTCTTCACCGGCCAGATGGATTACCGCCCGAATGTCGAGGCGGTGACATGGTTCGTCGCCGAGGTGCTGCCGCTGCTGCATGCGGAGCGCCCCGACCTTGCATTCGCGATCGTCGGCCGCGCGCCGACCGCAGCGGTGCGGGCGCTCGCGAGCGATCGGGTGAGCGTGACCGGGGCGGTGGACGACGTGCGGCCGTGGCTCGCCGCCGCCGACGTGTGCGTCGCGCCGCTGCAACTCGCGCGCGGCATCCAGAACAAGGTGCTGGAAGCGATGGCGATGGCGCGCCCGGTTGTCGCATCCGTGGCCGCCGCGGAAGGGATCGATCATGGCGGGACGCTGCGGGTGGCCGACGATGCCGCCGATCATGCCGCCGGCATCCTGGCATTGCTGAACGACCCGCCCGCGGCGAATGCGCTCGGCGCGGCAGCGCGCGCGCGGGTGGTATCGCGCTACGACTGGCACGCCCGGCTGGCCCCGCTGGATATGCTGCTGGAGCTGACGGCATGAGCGTCGCGGTTCACCCGCATCGCATCGCTGCTGCGAACCCATGGCATCGCCACGGGGTCGCGCTCGCGCTGGCGGTCGCCGCCATCCTGCTGCTGTTCCGCGACGATGTCGCGCGGCTGGTCACGACCTGGTGGATCAGCACCACGTTCGGGCATTGCCTGTTCATCGGGCCGGTCATCGCTTGGCTGGTGTGGCAAAGGCGGCGCGAACTCGCCGGTCTGGTGCCGCAAGCCTGGTGGCCGGGACTGGCCGTCGTCGCCGTCGGCGGGGCGGGGTGGCTGATGGGCGATGCCGGATCGGTCACCTTCGCGCGGCAGTTCGGCCTGATCGTGATGCTACAGGGTGCGGTGGTGACGCTGCTCGGCGCGCAGGTCGCGCGCGGGCTGCTGTTCCCGCTGGGTTACGCGCTGTTCCTCGTCCCGTTTGGCGAGGAGCTGGAGGCGACGTTGCAGGCAGTGACGGTGCGGATCGTCATGCCGCTGCTCCACATCGCCGGCGTGCCGGCCGCGTCCAACGGCGTCCTCATCCATGCCGGCCGCTATTATTTCGAGGTGGCGGAGGCATGTTCGGGTGCGAAGTTCGTCATCGCGATGCTCGCGTTCGGCGTGCTCGTCGCCAACGTCTGCTTCGTGTCGAGGACGCGCCGGGCGTGGTTCATGCTCGCCGCACTGTGCGTGCCGGTGTTCGCCAACGGATTGCGTGCGTTCGGCACCATCTATGCCGCGCACCTGACCAGCGTCGAAGCGGCGACGGGGTTCGACCATATCGTCTATGGCTGGCTCTTCTTCGGGCTGGTGATGGCCGCGGTGCTGGCGATCGGGTGGCGCTGGTTCGACCGCGCGCCCGATGCGCCGGCCTTCGATCCGGCGACGCTGCCCGCCGTGACCCGCGGTGGCATCGGGCTGCCGCTGGCGGTGCTTCTCACGATCGGGAACGCGGCGATCTGGCCCGGCTGGAGCGCGGCGATCGCGCACCGGGCGACACCGCTCCCCGCCGCGATCGATCTGCCGACGGTGGCGGGCTGGTCGCGCGCGCCGCTCAGCCGTGCGGCACCGTGGCAGCCTTATTATCCGGGTGCGGATCAAGTGCTGTTCGGCCGCTATGCCCGCGGCGGCGCGGCGGTCGACGTGGCGGTCGCGGTGTTCGGCAGCCAGGGCGAAGGGCACAAGATCGGCGCGTTCGGCACCGGCGCGATCCGCGAGGAGGACCGCTGGGTGCGGATCGCCGACGAAGCGCCGATCGCGGGCGGCGCTGCGCTGCGCATGACCGCGCCCGGACCGGTGGAGCGCATCGTCGCGACATGGTACGTGGTCGGCAACAGGGTAACGGCGGACGAGCGCGTGGTGAAGATCGAGACGATGAAGGCGAAGCTGCTCGGCGGGCCGCAGCGCGCGGTGGCGATCCACCTGTCCGCGGAAATCGTGCCGGCGCGCGACGCCCGCGCCGACATCGCCGCGCTCGCTGCGGCGATCGGGCCGATCGGCACGCTGGGTGATTCGCTCGCCGGCTTGCGCTGATGGGCGGCATCGCGGGGATCTTCCATCCCGCCACGCCGAAGCCCGTCGATCCCGCCCGCATCGCCTCGATGATCGCCGCGCAGGCGCATCGCGGCCCGGACGGGCAGGGGGTGTGGACTGCGCCGGGGGTCGGGCTGGGCCATCGGCGCCTCGCGGTCATCGATCCCAAGGGGTCGCCGCAGCCGATGCAGTCGGGCGCGCTGGCGGTCACCTGCGACGGCGCGATCCATAACTTCGCCGAACTGCGCGCCGCGCTGGAGCTGAAGGGCGCCCGGTTCCTGACCGCGGGCGATGCCGAGGTGCTGCTGCACGGCTGGCGCGCCTGGGGGCCGGCGATGCTGGACCGGCTGGACGGCACCTTCGCCTTCGCGCTGCACGACGCCGATACCGGTAGGCTGTTCCTGGCGCGCGACCGGATCGGGGCGAAACCGCTCCATTATGTCGAGCTGTCCGATGGCAGCGTCGCCTTCGCATCGGAGCTGAAGGGGCTGCTGGCCCACCCGCTGCTGCGGCGGGTGCCCGACGTCACCGCGGTCGAGGACTTCCTCGCCTATGGCTATGTCCCCGACGACGCCTGCATCGTCGCGGGCGTGCGCAAGCTGCCCGCGGGGCATTGCCTGGCCGTGCAGCGATGGCAGGGCATGCCGCGACCGCGGCAATGGTGGGACGTCAGCTTCGCCGACCGCGCCGCCGGATCGACCAGGGCGCTGGGCGAGGACCTGCTGGCGCGCATGCGCGACGCGGTGCGCAGCGGCATGGTCGCCGACGTGCCGCTGGGCGCGCTGCTGTCGGGCGGCATGGACAGTGCCGCCGTGGTCGCGCTGATGGCCGAGGCGAGCAAGGCGGCGGTCAGGACCTGTACGATCGGCTTCGACGGGTCGGGGCAGGACGAGCGGCCCCATGCCGCCGCGGTCGCCGCGCGGTTCGCCACGGATCACCACGCCCAGGCCGCCAAGCCCGACGATTTCGCGGCGATCGACACGCTGGTTCATCACTTCGACGAACCCTTCGCCGATGGCGGCGCGCTGGCGGCGTACCAGCTCGCGGCGCTGGCGCGGCAGAGCGTCACCGTCGCGCTGGCGGGCGATGGCGCGGACGAAATCCTGGCCGGCCACCGTCGCTACGGGAGCCACGCGACGGCGGAGCGGGTGCGCGGATGGATGCCCGACACCTGGCGAAGCGCATTCGCCGAACCGGGCCGGTTGCCCGCCGGGGCGGCGTTGACGGCGATCGGCATGGACGGGGGCGAGGCCTATGCCCGGATGGTCGGCGTCACGTCGCCGGAGTGGCGGGCCCGGCTGCTGAGCCCGCAGGCGCGCGCGGCGCTGGGCGGGCATCGGGCGGAGGATCGCTACGTGGCGGCGATGCGCATGGCGCCGGCACGCGATGCGATCGATCGGGCGCAATATGCGGACCTGAAGATCCGTGTGCCCGGCGACATCCTGACGAAGGTCGACCGGACGAGCATGGCGGTCGGGCTGGAGGCGCGCGAACCGCTGCTCGACCACCGGCTGGTCGCCTTTTGCGCGACATTGCCCATGCGGCTGCGGCTGCGGCGCGGGGAGGGCAAGTGGCTGATGAAGCGCAGCCTGGAGCGTTACCTGCCGAAAGACATCCTGTCGCGACCCCCGATGGGGTTCGCCGCGCCGGTGAGCGCATGGTTCCGGGGTCCGCTCGCCGCCGAGGCGGAGGCGCTCGCACGGTCGCGGATGCTGATCGAGAGCGGCTGGTTCGACATGGCGGCAGTGGCGCGGCTGGCGGAGGATCACCGCAGCGGCAAGGCCGATCATGGCCGCACGCTGTGGCAATTGCTGACGCTGGAGCGAAGCGTCAAGCGGCTGTTCGGTTGAGCCCGGGCAGCACGCGCGGCGGCAGCAGGGGGTCAGCCGGCCTGTCGCCCTAGCGCGCTGGGTGCGTCGCCGCCGCCGCAGATGCGGACGCCGCGCGTGCCGCGGGTGAGGACCAGTGTCACGATGGATCGGGGCGGGGCGGTGGTGCCTGGGACGCAGGAGGCGGTGTGCGTCGCATCGGTCGTCACCATCCGGGCAGCCCAACCGCCGGGCAGCGTCAGGCGTCGCGCGACGGGAGCGCTGTTGACGTGCACCAGCACCAGCGTGCCGCCATCCGGCGACAGCGCGCCGGCGGTATCGGGATCATCGACCGGGACGAGCCGGTAGCCGGGCCGGATGTAGCGGCTGAACTGCGCCATCGCCCAATATTTGCGGGTCACCTGCACGGCATGGTCGCCATCCGGCGCAGCGCGCAGATTCGCCTTCACCAGGCCCCAGTTCGAACCGCGCTTGCCGTCGATCGCCGACAGCGTCTCCACCGCCTGCCAGAAGACCCATGCGGCGGGTTCGAGGCGCTTGAGGTCGGCGACGACGTGCTCGGCGAAGGCGAGGGCCGAGGGCATGCTGTTCATGTCCTCCGGATCGCCCTCGCGCGGGGTATCGTTCTCGCTCATCCACAGCCGGATGCCGGCGGCCCGCGCGATGTCGCGCACGGCGGTCTGATGCAGCGTGCCGTAGCTGTGGACGTTGAGCTGGCCGACGCGGGCGAGCGTCGCGGGGGAATAGGCCGCGACGTCGGTCACGAAGGTCTGCGAATTGGTCTCGTCCGGCGCGGCGACGACGGTCGCCAGCCCGCGCGCCTTCAGGGCGGCGTCCGTCGCATCGATCATCATCGCCTGGCGCTCGGGGCTCCAGTGCGCGCCCTCCTGCGTGTTGGCGGCGTACCAATAATCGGTGTTGGGTTCATTGACCGGGGACAGGGTGCGGAAGGCGATGTGATGGCGACGCTGCAACTCGTCCACCGCACGGGCGAGATAATCGGTGAAGGCGCGTTCCTGTCCTGGGCGCAGGTTGTCGTCGGTCCGCTTCTCGGCGCCCGACACCCGGCCGGATACCGTCATGAACCACGGCGGCGAGTTGGAGAACGCTTCGAAGATCGGCCGGTCGACGCGGACGCGCACCGCGTCCAGCCACCAGCGCTGGTTCGCATCCTGCGTCCAGTCCCACATCCGTTCATCGTCCGCTCGCCACCAGTCGCGCCCGGCGGTGCCCGCGGGTTGTCGCCAGAAGCCCGGCACGGCGGCCCCGGTACGCAGATATTTCGGCGTCGTCGGCGCATCGCCCCCGCCGATATTGTAGCGTGCGATCGTCCAGCCAAGCCCGTCGCGGCCGTAGAACAGGTCGGCGAGGCGGGTGCGTTCCGCGTCAGGCCAGCCGCCGGTGACGTTCGCGAACCACGCGAGCGCGGTGCCCCAGCCTTCGAAACGGGTCGATGGCCGGTCGATCGCCGGGTGCAGTCCGATCGTGACCTGCGTCGTCGGAACCGCAAGGGGAGCGGGAGCAGGGTGGGCGACCGGTGTGGCGGTCATCAGCAGAAGCGCGGTTGCGATCATCGCCGGATCAACGCAGCTTGGCGATCGGCAGACTGTCCGCCTTGGCGCGATCCTTGGTCGATTCCTCGCTACGCTTCAGCGCCTTGGCGATCGCCTTCAGCGCCATGCCCTTCTTGGCCAGCGTGTGGAGCTTCTGGATCTCGTCCTGCGTCCACGGCTGGCGGTGGCGTTCGAATACCTCTCCCTTGGCCATCAGAAGACCGCCATGGCGGCGTGCAGGGTGAGTGCCACCAGCGCGACGGTCGACGCCAGGAACAGCATGAAGCGCGGGCCGACCCGGTTGACCGTCGCCTGTACCAGTGAATGGCCGATCCGCAGGCCGACATAGACCCATGCGATGGCGGCGTTGACGCCGTTGCCGCTGTCGCTGAGCGCGAGCACGGTGCAGACGGCATAGAATAGCGTCGGCTGTTCCATCAGATGGTTGTGATTGTGCGCGATCCACTGGATGTGCGGCGGGAGGCCGCGATCGGCGTCGGCAGCCTTGGTGCCGACCAGCTTGCCGAGGTCGAGGCCGGCGGCCTTCATCGCCGGCAGCCGCGTCGCGAGCATCCAGACGAGCATGACCAGCGTCCAGCCGATCAGCGCCACCATCGGGCGCAGGATTTCACTATGCATCAGTGCACCGCCTTGATCTGATGGACGAAACGAAGCTCGGTGGCGGTCTCTCCCTTGGCGCGGCGGGCCGGATCGGTGATCGTCTGCGCGATCACCATCAACTGTTCGCCTGTTCCGCCGGGCAAGGCGCGGAAGTCGGCTTCGGCGTGAATGTGGATGTCACCGCGATCGACGTCCATCGGTTTTTGCGCGGTGAAGCCCTTGTGATCCGCCGTGAACGCCGCCGCTGCGGTGCGATATCCGGTGAGGTCAGGCGTGCCGCCGCCGATGCCCACACGCACCGAACAGGCATGGAACGGCGGCAATTCGAGAAAGATCGTATAGGTTCGGCCACCATGCTTCAGGGACCAGCCGCGCCCCGGATCGTCGCGCAACGTCACCTTGACCTGTTCGGGCGTCATCGCCTTCGCCCCCTTGCTCGCCATCAGGGCGTCCAGCTGTTCGTCGATCGGAAAGGTCCTGAGGCAAATTTCATCGTATAGCGCGACCATATCGGTGAGATCGGGCGCAGCGGCGGGTGCGGCTTGCGCCGACCCGAGCAAGGCTGCGAGCAGCATCGGCATATCGTGTATTCCCCGGTTCGGGATGAGTGTGCCGTGCGCGATGCCGGTCGTACAGTGCCAATGCCGGGGTGGATCGACATTTGGCAAGGACCGACCGGCAACCCTAGGGAAAGCCTGTCATCCTGGACCTGTTGGGGGGGGGCATATTGTCCGAACATATCCATGCTTTGTCATCCCCTCGGAGGCGGGGATCCAGACCGGCTGACCTCGCGGCCCCGTCGGCGTTTATGGATCCCCGCCTTCGCGGGGATGACGAGGTTGGGTTTGAGGGGGTGTTTGCCGACGTGTTTCGGGGCCACCGGGTGGCATGCTCCCGACAGCGTCGCGCCCGACGTTCAAACGGTTTGGGTGGACCCCGGAACTGGTCGGGGATCATCCGGACCCGTTCGGGGAGCATGTTGTCCGAACATATCCATGCTTCGTCATCCCTGCGGAGGCGGAGATCCATACTGGCGAACCTTGCGGCTCTGTCAGCAGCGTCAGCGTTTATGGATCCCCGCCTTCGCGGGGATGACGAGGTGGTGTTCGCAGGCGATACTTGTCGGACGAGTCCGGGTGGCGGGTCGCTCTGTGGATCGGGGCACGACAGCTGAATGGCGATCCCAGCTCGCCCCTTGGCGAGCGCAATCCGACCTTGGCCCGAATGAAAAGGGCAATGCCGGGCGTGGTCGCCCGGCATTGCCCCCGATCATGGTCGCGTCGAACGACCTTCCCGATGCGGAAGGGGCGTCAGATCACTGGTCGAACAGCTTGCTCCAGCGGTGAACCGGACGATCCTTCCACAGGCCGCGGTGGTAGGCGTCCGACGCCAGCAGCGGCATCACCGAACCGGCTTCGGCGAAGACCATCTGTTCGATGCCCGTGTTGACCTTGCCCCAGCTCGCCGCCTCCTGCAGCGTCGAGGACGAGCAGGCGCCGTCGCGGACGTCGGCGACGGTGATCTGCACGGCATATTTGTGGACCTGCACGTCGTCGTGGCCGAGGATCTCGGCGCAGACGACGGTGTCCTGGATGAAGTTCTTCGGCACGCCGCCGCCGATCATCAGCAGGCCGGTGACGCCGGCCTCGATCTTGATCTGCGTGAGCTCGCGGAAGTCCGCCACCGCGTCGATCATCATATACGGACGACCTGCCTTGGCGGCATCGACCTGATGCTTGACCAGGCCGAAGCCCGCCGAGCTGTCGACGAACGCCGGGCAGAAGATCGGCACGTCATGCTCATAGGCGAGCTTGACGAGGCTGTTGTCCTTCTTGCCGTGCTCGACGAGATACTTGCCCATCTCGCGGATGAAGGCGCGGCTCGAATAGGCCTTGGGTTCCAGCGATTCGGCGATCTCGAAGATCGTGTGATCGACGTTCTGGAGCGCTTCCTCGTCGATATAGGTGTCGTAGATGCGGTCGATGTAGAGCGAACGCAGCGTGTCGTCGTCCGGGATCTCGAGCGCCTGATAATGCTTGTGGCCGAGCCCTTCGAAGAAATCCATGTCGACGATGGTTGCGCCGGTCGCGACGATGCCGTCGACCATGTTGTTGCGCACCAGCTCGGCATACAGGTCCATGCAGCCGCCGGCCGAGGTCGAGCCGGCGATGACGAGGAAGATCGAGCAATCCTTGTCGGCCAGCATCTGGTTGTAGATGTTGGTCGCGCGGCCGAGGTCGCGGCTGGTGAAGCTCATGTCGGCCATCGCATCGACGATCGGGCGCGCGTCGAAGCTCTTGATGTCGATGTGCTTGACCTGCTTGGACAGCAGTTCGGCCTTGCGGGTGTCGTTGATCGGCGCGTTGGCGCCGGCGGTCTTGGTCAGCGTGTCGGTCATGGTTCGCCTTTGGCTATCCAGAACCCGTCGTCATTCAATCTTGGGGACGCGGAAACCCAGAGCCTCCCCTCCCGCCGTGGCAGGAGGGGGGAAGTTCATATAGTTACGCGGTGGTCGTTACAGCTTGACGACGTTCGTCGCGCGCCGGTCCATCCGGTCATCCTCGATATAGACCGACAGCATCGGTTCGTCGGTCGCGATCACATTCTCGCTGACGCCGAAGCCGTTGAAGTTGGTCCGCATCGCCGAGCCATAGGCGCCGAGCATGCCGATCTCGAAATAATCGCCGGTGTTCGTGTCCGCGGGCAGCGGGAACGGGCCGGCCATATAGTCGAGGTCGTCGCAGGTCGGACCCCAGAAGGCGAAGTCCATGTCCCGCGCGTCGCTGTCGGGTTCGCGGAGCAGCTGCACCGGATACTTCCAGCCGATATGCGCCGCATCGAACAGCGTGCCATAGGCGCCGTCGTTGATGTACAATTCGGTGCCGCGGCGACGCTCCACGCGCACCACGACCGACGCATATTCGGCACAGAGCGCCCGGCCCGGCTCGGCCCACAATTCGGCCGAATAGCTGATCGGCAGGCTTTCGAACGCGCGGTGGATCGTGTCGAAGAAACGCTCCAGCGGCGGCGGGGTCATGCCGGGATAGGCCGAGGGGAAACCGCCGCCGACGTCGATCACGTCCACCGTCACCGCCGCCTCGACGATCGCGGCGCGGGCGCGCTCCATCGCGTTGGTATAGGCGTCGGGGGACATGGTCTGGCTGCCGACGTGGAAGCAGATGCCGAGCGCATCCGCGACCTGACGGGTCGCCATCAGCAGTTCCT
>CAYQPM010000052.1:0-15204 GCA_964419295.1 uncultured Stakelama sp.
GCCTCACTCCTATCCAAGAGCGAAACCCTGTCAGCTCAATTAGGGGGCCACCTCATCGATCCAGACATTTTCAGGGTTGAGGGTGTCAAGGTCGGAGCTACAACGGCAGTCTTTCATGAGATAACGCACGCTCGAGACTATGCTACGGGGCGGATGAGTGCCGGTGGTTACATTCTGGATGCAGCCCGGTATGGTTCACATGATAGCATCCCCTCAGAAAATTCGTGCCAATGCATTCGTGAACAAAGCCATGACCGAATACAAAAACTCACCGGAGGCCAAGAGGTGTCCGCGATGATCCAAGCATCTTCTATAGCGTCGTTGGCGCTTTTACTGGTGCTGGCCGGCTGTTCGCGTCATTCGCAACAATATAAAGACATCAAGGCTCTCGATGAAAATCAGAGAACCAGGTATACAAAAGCGCCTGCCGCTTAGTAGCAGGCTGAGCCGTTATGAAGAAATATATCGGGCTTTCACGCCACCCAATACGATCATAAGTGTCGCGTTTCGGCAAAACCCTCTAAACAGCTTTGAGGCAATAAAGAATAAAATGGTGTCTGCAGGAAGTGGTGATACGCTGCCCTATCTGCCTACCTTGGCGGATTTAGGTGTTTAGTCCCGGCATCTGGTGGATCGGGTCGACGATGAACCGGTCTGGCTCTGACGTCCAGATCTTGGCGATGTACTTGTAGGGTGTGAGCCCGCTGAGCGTCTTGAGCCGGCGGGCGAAGTTATAGGCGGCCACGAAGTCGGCGAGGTGTGTCCGGAGCTGGTCGTGGTTCTCGTAGTGGAGGCGTTTGACGGTCGCCTCCTTGATGGTGCGGTTCATCCGCTCGACCTGCCCGTTGGTCCATGGTTGGTTCGGTTTGGTGAGCCGGTGCTCGATGCCGTTCGCGTCGCAGATCATGTCGAAGCGCATCTGACGCGCCCAGGCGGTGTTCCGGTTGCGGGAGTGCTCGGCGAACTGAATGCCATTGTCCGTCAGGATGGTGTGGATGCGGTAAGGCACAGCTTTCAGCAGGTGTTCCAAGAACTCCCACGCTGTCCGCCTGTCAGGGCTCTGTCAGCCCTAATGCACCGGCTAGTAATCAGGGCAGGGTAGGGCGACGACATGCCCCGCGCTCGCAAGCCAGCCAGTCCGTTCCGCTGTTTCAACTCCTCGCCGGAGGTGATCCGGCTGGTGGTGCTGATGTACGTGCGCTTTCCGCTGAGCTTGCGGAACGTGGAAGACCTGCTGTTCGAGCGCGCGAGCGACGTCTGCCATGAGACGGTGCGGATGTGGTGGAACAGGTTTGGGCCGATGTTCTCAGGCGAAGTTCGCCGCAAGCGGGTGAGCCAAATGCGGACGTTTCGCCACTGGGGCTGGCACCTCGACGAGATGTACGTGAAGCTGAACGGCGAGATGGTCTACCTGTGGCGAGCGGTGGATCACGAGGGTGAGGTGCTGGAGAGCTACGTCACCAGGACGCGCGACAAGGCGGCTGCGCTTACCTTCATGAAGAAGACGCTCAAGCGCCACGGCTCACCTGAGGCGATCACCACCGACGGCCTGCGCAGCTACCGAGCGGCGATGAACGAGCTCGGCAACGCCGAGAAGCAGGAGGTGGGCCGCTGGGCCAACAACCGCGTCGAGAACTCGCATCTGCCCTTCCGACGACGAGAGCCGGCGATGTCTCGGTTCCGGCAGATGAAGACGCCGCAGAAGTTCGCCTCGGTTCACGCCAACGTCCACAACCACTTCAGCCTCGAACGCCACCTCACCGATCGACAAACCTACAAGGAACGACGCTCCGCCGCGCTGGCGGAGTGGCAGGCGCTCGTCAGCTAGGCATACGCCTCAAAGACCTACATGCGCCCGGCAGAGACGCGTCCGCATTAAACTGACAGCTCCCTGGGTGGCCTTGAGCCAAATCCGGTCAGTGCTATTGCCGTCGAAGCGAGCGCTGCGCGTAGCGTGGTTCGTGCGGAGGCCTCGGCGACTGTCAAAGCGGAAAAAACTTACCAGACTTATACGAAGACGAACCCAGAAACAGGACAGGTGTATACTGGTCGAACGAGCGGAACCGGGACACCCGCTCAGAATATTGCTCGGCGCGACTCTGGACATCACATGAACGATCAAGGATTTGGTCCGGCGAGGCTGGACAAATCATCGAGCAACTCCCAGGCAATTCGCGGGCGTGAACAACAGATGATTGAGCGAAACGGTGGAGCGCAATCGCAAGGAGGGAGCTCCGGCAATCGGATCAATGGTATTTCGGATCGTAATACGCATGGCGCCGCGTGCCGTGTAGCAGCAAGTAAAGAGTTTGGTCCATGTTGATTAGGCAGAAACCGGGTTGTAGACGGAGAAAAGAGGGGCAGATTGTAAAAATCTCTCTTTTTAACGGATATTATTCTTTAGGTATTGTTCTAAAAGAGCCGCTCATATCTTTCTTCGACAAAATTCTTAAAGATGAGGATGATGGTATCTCTATAGACCACATGCCTGTAGCATTCACGCTAATGGTGATGAATGACGCTGTGACATCTGGCAGATGGATAGTGATCGGGGATTCTTCTGTACCCGAGCGACTAAAGGTGGTTCCGAAATTCTGCAAGCAGGACCAAGTTTCAGGGTCGCTATCAATATATCATGAGATCCCTGATCTTGCTCCTCATTACGAGCGGCCCGCTCTTCTTGGGGAATGTGCCGATCTTGAAGCTGCTGCGGTCTGGGAGGCGGAGCATGTTGAAGATAGGCTTCGAGACCATTTTTCAGGCACGCCTAATAAATGGGTTGAGCAATTGAGGGTCAGGTAATTTCCAATGGTGCTGGGGCAACTAAGCTAATATGCCCTGTGGACTCACCGATGTCACTTGCCCCGACCTGCGCGCCGTCACGCAGTCCGAGGGCCTCGGTGAGGCCGGCGCGGCTGTCAGTATAGACGGCCGCGCTGGTCCTGGCCCTGCTGATCGCGACATCGACCGAGGCGGCATCGACGGTGTTGGCGCGGAAGCTCTCCAGATGCGCCATGTCCCGATCGCACGTCGCGCCCTGGCTGGAGTGGATGGTCTGCACCCACCCCGGCCGGACGTGGCGGTCAGCGAGGTGGCGCATATCGAGCTTCTCGCGTCGCCCGTCCTCGCGCTGTAGGATCATGCTCGACCCCACGGGGTCGATCGCGACCACCTTGGCGGTCTGCCCGTTGAGCCGATCGGCCCAATAGTTGTTGCGGGTGAACTGGATGCGTTCGCCGGCCCTGAACTCCTGTTCCACCTCGACGAAGGCTTTGGCCTGGGCGCTGCCCCAGCGGGCGGGCTGCCAGTCATGCGCCTTGCCCTTGTCGGGCACGAGTCGCACCGTCCCCGCCTCGGCGTCGACGGCCTCCACCCGGTAGCCGATCCCGGCACGCGGGCGGCCTTTTTCCGACTTGCGGAACGCGACGATGTCGCCGGGCTGGTAGCTGGCGGCGAGCCGCGCCTCGGCGCGAGAGAGGCCGCGCGGCTCCAGGACGGTCGCGACCATGGCGTCCTCGCCCAGCGTGCCGTCGCGGATGAGGGCGGCGCGGATGGCGTCGGTCAGCTCTTGCCGGCCTGGCGGGTCGGGTCGAGCACCAGCGTCCGGGCACGTTCCTCGCGGGTGAGCGCGGCGAAGTCGCGGGAGAGGACGGCCTGGCGGGTCTGGGTGTCGGGCTGTTCGACGACGCGCCCGCCGCCTGCGTCGAGCGCCTCGAACGCGGCCTTGGCGTCACCGTCCAGCATGGCTTCCACGGCCGCCTTGGTGTGCGGGTTGGACTGACGGACGATTTCCTCCAGCCTGAACGTCGCCATGCCGGCGTCCTGGAGCTGGCCAAAGGCGCGGCCCGCTTCGACCGAGCCGAGCTGATCGACGTCGCCGACGAGGACGAGCCGGGCGCCCTGGTTACGGGCCTGGGCGAGGAGCGCCTCGGCGTCGCGCGCGCCGAGCATGGAGGCCTCGTCGACCACCCAGACCTCGGGCGGGTGGTCGCCGCAGGCGATGGGGCTGGTGGTGCCGAGCATCCTGGCGACATTCATGTGCTCGGTGCCGATCGCGTTGCCGAGCACGGCCGCGGCAGTCGCGGTCCGGGCGAGCGCGCGGACCTCGAACCCCCGATCGCGGGTAGCTCGGGCATAGGTGGAGAGAACGGTCGTGGTCTTGGCGGTGCCGGCGCTGCCCTGGATGCCGGTCACGGCATGGGATGAGAGGAGGAGGTCGCGGGTGGCGTCGCGCTGGCCCTGGGTCCAGTCATGCCCGTGCTCGGCCGATCGCAGCACGGCCGCGCCGATGATGCGGCCGGCGTCGATGCGGTCGGCGAGCGGCTGGGCGGTGCCGCGCCCCTTGGCCTCCAGCGCGAGCATGCGCTGCTCGGTCTCGACGCCCTCGCGGGTGGCGAACCCGGCGACGCCGCGCGCGGCACGGGGGACGGCGCGGGGCACGAGGGCCTCGGCGTCCTTGGCGCGGGCGATGGCGGCGAGGATGTCGGCATGGGTGACGCGGCCCCGCCCGGCGTCGCCGGCCGCGCGCTCCAGCACGGCCATGGAGAACACCGCCTCGCGCTCGGCGAGGTGCTGGCCGGCGAAGGCGACGGCCTGGTCGGCCGCGAGCCGGCGCTGGCGGGGTGTCGGGACCGGCAGACCGGCCGCGCGCGCCTCGGCGTCGGCGACCAGGGTGCGGCGCACGTCCTCGGTGAAGCCGAGGTCGTCCGCGCGGGTGCGCCACCCGGTGACGAGCTGGCGCTGGTCGACGGCCTGCTTGGGGGCGCGGGTGTCGAGCGCGACGACAGCCTTCTGCGCGGCCGTGGCGGTCGTGCGGGACTGGCCGCGCGCGTCCAGCGCTGCCTCGATCTGGGCGGAGCGGCCGGAGAAGCCCTGGCGCACGTCGAGCGGCACGCCGTCGACCTCGAACGTGCCGTCGGGCGCGAAGCTGACGGTGTAGCCGAGCTGGACGATCTCGGCCGCGAGCGCCTGGTGGTAGATGCCGCCCAACTCCTTCTGGAGGCGGTAGAGGTCGCGGCTCTCGATGCTGCGCCAGGTGCCGTCCGGGCCTTGCGTCATGTTGAAGACGACGCCGTGGATGTGGAGCTGGGGCGCGGGCATGTCGTCCGTCGCGCGCGTGGTCACGTGCGGGAAGGCGGCGATGACGAGATTGTCGCTGGCGACGCGCTTCACCGCCTTGCTCTGCCTGATGCGGGTCACGGCCGCGTGGCGCTCGGCATAGTCGAAGGTGGTGCTGGCGGCGCGGTCCTGGGCGTCGAGCAGGCGCCGGTCGCCCGCCACCAGCGCCAGCACCGACACCGACTTGGGCGCGGAGAGGGTCAGGTCCCAGCCCGGCTTGTGCTCGCGCAGGCACCGTCAAACCAACGTGGCAGGCTAGGCAGGGGGCTGATAACGGTCACGGATGAGCCGGAAATCGAGAGCACTTCCGCCCAGTCCGTTTCGCCGTTTCAACTCCTCACCCGAGGTGATCCGGCTGGTCGTGCTGATGTATGTGCGCTTCCCGTTGTCGTTGCGGAACGTGGAAGATCTGCTGTTCGAGCGCGGGATCGATATCTGTCATGAAACGGTGCGGCTGTGGTGGAACAGGTTCGGGCCGCTGTTCGCCGGCGACATCCGTCGCCAGCGCATCAGCGGGATGCGGGGTTTTCGCCACTGGCGATGGCACCTCGACGAGATGTATGTGAAGCTGAACGGCGAGATGGTCTATCTGTGGCGGGCCGTCGATCACGAAGGCGAGGTGCTCGAGAGCTACGTCACCAGGACACGCGACAAGGGAGCGGCGCTGGCCTTCATGAAGAAGGCACTGAAGCGTCACGGCTCGCCCAACACCATCACGACCGACGGTCTGCGCAGCTATGGCGCAGCGATGGATGAACTGGGCTGCCGGGATCGCCAGGAGATCGGTCGCTGGGCCAACAACCGTGTCGAGAACAGTCACCTGCCATTCCGACGAAGGGAACGGGCGATGCTGCGGTTCAGGCAAATGAAGCCGCTACAGAAGTTCGCCTCCGTCCACGCCAACGTTCACAATCACTTCAGCCTGGAACGCCACCTCATCGACCGACAAACCTACCGGGAACGACGCTCCGCCGCGCTGGCGGAGTGGCAGATCCTTGCGAGCTAGGCTGTGACCTTCAAAGACCCAAGTGCATCGTGTGGAGAGCGGTTCGCGTTAGACTGACAGCACCCCACCTCACCGACCGACAGACTTACAAGGAACGACGCTCTGCCGCACTGGCAGAGTGGCAGATCCTTGCAAGCTAGGCCTGGGCTCTTAAAGCCCGACATGCATCGCCTGGAGAGCGGTTCGCGTTAGACTGACAGCGTCCTCTCGACAAATGCATGGACGATCTGGTCACGCACTGGGGCCTCGATCCTGCCGAGCAGCGGCAGCGGAAAAGCGCACTGGAACCCACCAACGATCCGGGCGAATGGTTCCGGTCCAGTGACTATCCCGCCGCCCTAGATGACCGCGGAGCCGGTGGGATCGTCGTGATGCGGCTCATAGCGGCTGCGGACGGATCGGTCCAGGAGTGTGCGGTGGCAAAGGCTGGCGGCGACAAGGCTTTTGAGGACCTGACGTGCCAGATAACCAGATCGCGCGCTCTGTTTCGCCCGGCAGTCGGTGGCAACGGACAACCGATCAAATCCGTTTGGATCAGACGGATCACCTGGCAGCCGAGCGCGCGCTTTGTGACCGAACAAACTAATCTTCGCCGACCGGCGTGGACAGCTTCCACCGAGTGGTCCGGCTGCCCATACCTTATGAGAGAGGCGCCGATCAGAGCGCACAATGCGAAAAGCCGCCGCTCTTCGATAAGAGCGACGGCTTGGTTCAACCCGCGAGTTGGCGCAGGCAAAACTCGTTAGGCGGCGTAACCAACGGTCGTGGTGACGTTGCTCTTGCGGCGACGCATTGCAAAGCCAACAGCGCCCATGCCGAGGATCATCATCGCCCAGGTGGCGGGCTCAGGCACGGCAGCGGCAAGCGCGGTTGCGGAGAAGGACGTGGCGTTGCTGCCCTGTGCACTGAACAGGAAGCTGGCCGGTGTCGCATCGAAGCCGTCGTAGCGAATGTTGCCGAGCGCACGGAACGTCAGGAACTGAGAATCCGCACGGTTGATGCTACTGATCGAGGTCAGGTCGAAGTTGATCGGCGACGTGTTGTTGCCGCCGGTAAGCGAGAAGAAGTTAGTGATGCTCTGCGCGCCGACTACCAGGTTCGCGATATCGTTGATCGTGCCGCATTGACCGCCCATGCAGGTGAAGCCGGCGAATGTGCCAGTGCCGCTACCGTAGGTCGGGATCGTACCGGCGGTACCGGGGCTCGCAGCGCCGCCTGCGCCATTAACAAAGTCGATGAAGGTGGAGCCGCCGAGCGTGCCGTCGCCGCCGGAACCCTGTAGATAGCCGCCGAAGTCGATCGAACTGCCGCCCATGAGCGGTGCGGCGTTAGCCGACGTGCTGGCAACGAGAGCCGAGCCGGCCATCAGGCAAGTGAGAACAAGCTTCTTCATACTGGAAACCCCTAATACGCGAGGCCCACCACGGACCTGATGCGCTAACAAGCGGAGCGCGTTAACGTTCCGTTAATTTCTGTGGCACAAATTCAGTGCCAAAACAGTACAACCTGCATCAATCAAAAGGCCAGCAATGCAGGGGAAACTGCCGGCCCTTATGCGTGGTGGGCAAGGCAAAAACCTCGGGAGAGCGACCTAGTTCCGCTCGACCTATGCACTGACCGCTCACTCAGGGACCCTGTCAGCGGGTAATGCACCGGCTAGTAACGAGGGCAGGTAGTGCAACGGATGCCCCGCCCGCGCGATGATCGCGATCAGCAGCGCGAGGCCGCCGGCGGCGGCAAACGGGATCGGAGTCAGCGTGATCAGATTGTCGAAGCCGTTGAGCCAGCGAGGCATCGCCAGATAGTCGAACGGTCAGGCAAGGACATTGGCGCCCAGCACCTTGCGGCTGCCGATCTCCTTCGTGCAGCGTTCGGCCGTGAAGGCGGCAAGGCCGAACAGGCCGAGGCAGCCGATGACGACGGCGAGCAGGGCCACGGCCGCCAACATCGTGCCCAGCGCCTGATCGTCCCATAGAGTTCCGCCGCCGCATCATCGGGAAACTGTGCCGGGAGGGGACGGTGGGCACCATCCGCTCGGCAACTGCCGCTGCACTTTCAGCCGAAGCTGTTGACGGCGCTGGAGCAGCGTCGCGTCACCCCGGTCGGCTCGGGGCGGTCGGAAGCGATCCACGTGCGGGTGATCTCCGCAACCAACCTCGACGACCAACGGCTGTGCGACGAGCGCGTGTTCCGGGGGCGATGTTCGCCGCCGCCCCCGACCTGCTGACACAGGCATTGCTCAACCTGCTGAAGAATGCCGCGGAAGCGGGCGCGCGGCACGTCCGGATCACGATCCGCACGATCGACGACCGGCTGAAGATCGCGATCGCCGACGACGGCGCCGGCGTCACGGCCGAGGTGGCGCAGGACATGTTCCTGCCGTTCTTCACCAGCAAACCGACCGGAACCGGGATCGGCCTGTCGCTCGCCCGCCAGGTCGCGGTGAGCCACGGCGGCGCGATCAGCGCCCAGGCTGGCATGCCGGGCGGCGCGATATTCCTGATCGACATTCCCCAGTAACGGCGCGCACCTTCCGAACGTCCCGATCAGGACCGTATCGGAGCGCAGTTGATGCGCCGGGCCGCGGGCTTCAGCCGAACGCGCCCATGCCGCGCAGCCTGCTGCCCTTCCTGAGGTGGAAGCTGCGCAGCACCGGCAGGCTGCCGTCCGGTTGGCGGGGCGCATCCCAGCCGCGATCGGACACGTCCACGAAGTCGGCCGCGGTCACCGGCGCGCCTGCGGCCCAGGAATTGCCCGCCACGTCCAGCCCGTCCGTATGCGCGGTCAGGCGACCTCCGTATGCGATGTTGCCGCGCAGATGGCCCATCGCCACCGGCGAGCCGTCGGGCGCGACGCCCAGCATGTCGAAATCGGTGCCGTTGGCGAAGCCGGTGTTGTCGATGAAGTCGATCGGCACCGTGTGATGATTGGCATAGAAGCCCGCGGCCTTGTTGTCGAAGGCGACGGAGTTGCGCACCACATGCGTGACGCCGCCCGGCATGAAGCGTCCGCCATAGCCCCCCGCCTTGATGCCGTTGCCGTTCCCCGCCGCCAGCGGCGTGTGCGTGCCGGGAAGATAGCCCTGGTCCCACGCCCACGATTGTTCGATCGTCACGGGGGAAAAGGCGTGGATCAGGTCGAACCCGTCGTCCGAATTCGCCCATGCGCGACAGCCGCGAAAGACGTTGCCCGGATGCCCCGCCGCAATATGGGCGCCGAAGCCGTCGGCGCTCTGGCCCGCCCCGTTGGAGGTGTAGGGATCGTAATTATGATGCGAATCGCTGTTCAGCACCAGATTGTCGCCGCCGTCCTTGATGAACAGCCCCGGCCCCATATTGTGATGCAGGTTCAGCCGTTCGTAGACATTGTGGCTGCCGCTGTTCCACACGCCCCAGGATTCGTGGTTGAGGTGGTTCTGCGGCTGCTGCGGAGCGCCGGTGACCTCCAGCCCTTTCAGGTGCAGCCAGCTGCCCGTGACGTTGAACCCCTTGACGCGGCAGTCGTCCTTCATCGCGGAAAAGTCGAACACCGGCGTCTCGTTCCGGAACGCCCAATAGCGGATCGGTGCGTCCTGACGCCCGCTCCTGTCCAGCGTGACGGCGTTGACGGTGTCGGTGCGGGTGGCGCAGCGGTTGACGCCCGCGGTGAAGACGTAGCGCCCACCGCGGAAGTAGACCGTATCGCCCGGCCTGACGCTCTGCTGCGCCCGCGCGATCGATCGCCAGGGTGCCGCCAGCGTCCCGGCGGCTGCGTCGTCGCCGTGGGGCGCGACGTAGAAGTCGGCGGCATGCGCGGTCGACGCGGTCGCGAGCAGCACGGCGAACAACAACGTCTTCATCGGTCTGCCGCATTATCGTCGATGGCATCGGTCCAGGTCGCCAAGGTGCTCGAATGCAAGCACAAAGCAAGCGTCAAACCGGCCTCTGGCGTGTCATCGGGCGCAAATATGCGTCTTCCATCCGATCGCATCAGAACGTCAGGCCATAGCGGACGGCCCGCGCCACCGCCGCCGGATTGATCGCCATCGCCGCGGTGCGATCCGCCTCGGCTGCGTCCTTCCTGCCCGCCTGCTGTTCGGCGACGGCGCGGCCATAGCGGGACCAGGCGTTCCGCGGATTGGCGCGGATCGCGGCGTCGTAATCGGCCAGTGCGGCATCCAGCTTGCCCCTGCGCAACTGCACCAGCGCACGGCTGTCGAGATAGGATGCGAGTCCGGGCCGCAGCTTGGCCGCGGCGTTGCAATCGGACAGCGCCTGGTCCAGCTCGCGACCGAGCAGCGCACGCGCCCAGCAGCGGCCGTTATAGGCACGCGCGCGGTCGTCGTCGTCGCGATGCAGCTTCAACCAGGCGTCGTAATTGACGATCGCCGCCTCGGGCTGATCGAGGGTTTCGTACAGCCCCGCCAGCAGCAGGCGCCGGTCCGATCCGGCAGGCAGGGCGGTGTCGGCGGCCCTGACGTCCTCGGCCGCGCCCTTGGGATCGCGATGCGCAAGTCTCATCCGCGCGCGCGCCAGCCGCACGTCGGCGTCGGCGGGCATCAGTGTCGCCGCGCGGTCCAGATCGGCCGCGGCGAGCAACGGCTGGCCATTGGCGAGGTGCGCCTGCGCGCGCAGATAGACGTAGCGCCCCTCGGCGGGGGCGAGCGCCACCGCCTTGTCGAAGTCGGCGAGTCCATCCGCATAGCGATGCTTCGACATCAGGACGGCGGCCCTGCGGCTGAAACCGTCGGCATCGGTGGGGGCGGCGGACGTGTCGGTCAGGTCGATCGCGGCACCCGTTTCGGTTCTGGCGCCGGTCGGTCTGACGCCGAACAGGGGCCCGCCCTCATAGGTCATGTACATCCGGTGCGTCGTGTTCGAGACGAACAGGCGGTGGGTCAAAAAGAAGTCGAACCCGATCAGCATGTCGCCGTCGATCGTCAGGTCGGCGATACGGAACTTGGGATGGGGAACGACTTCGCCACCCAGGTCGATGGTCGCAAACGGGGCGAGCCAGGTCGTGACCTGCCGCGTGCCGAGGCCCCCGCCGACGCCATCCGGCGTGACGCCGGGGCTCGTCGGGGTGACGCCGGCGCGCTTGGCGGCGGCGAGCGTCATGATCGTGCTCTGCGCGCCGGAATCGAACACCGCGCGCATCTTGACGCCATTGACCAGGACGGTGCCAATCGTGTGCGGCCGCCATGGTCCGCCATCGCCGCGTTCGAGCGGGATCACCGAGAACGGCCGGCCCGCCGCCCAGTAGGCGAGCGTCGCATTGCCGCAATCCTGCACCCGCATGAGCCGGACGGCACCATGGGGCAGATCGTATTCGACATCCGCGAGCCCCAGGATGTTCTGGCCGAGCAGCCCCGCGGTGCCGGTATCGCTGCCGCCGACGATGAAGTCGGCGCGCGGGATGGTCACGCCCGCCAACGCGAAGTCCTTGGCATTAGCATAGGAGGCCGAGGTGTCGCCGTTGATGCCCCGCAACCGGAACGAGGGCGGCATCGGTTGCGGCGACAGGCCGAATTCCGTCGCGGATGCACGGGAGAGCGTGCTGTAGAAGGCGCCGCTGTCGACGATGAACCGCGCGTCGTGGCTGCCGAATTTCGCGTCCACCATCGCCCGTCGACCGACCAGCGTCACCGGCAGTTCGACGATCTTGCCGACCTTGCAATCGGCGGCCAGCGCGGCGGCGGGCATCAGCAGCGCTCCGGAGAGCAGCACGCCCGCGACCGCCCGGCCGAGGCGCCTGCCCGACCCCGGCGGTCCCAGCGTTCGCGTGCATTGATCGCCGGAGGGTGTGATCGGCGGGTGGCGACGGGGCGGCTGGGTCATCGGCGGATTATGGCCTCTCATCCTGACGATACGCTGACGCCACGATGACATCGTGCGATCACGCGGGCAATCGATCGATCGCGTCGCCTAGAGCGCCCATACCCAGGCGATCAGCGGCGTGCCCAACAGGAGTACGAGGATCGACAACGGCAACCCCAATCGCCAGTAATCGCCGAAGCGATAGCCGCCCGGTCCCATCACCAGCGTGTTGCACTGATGTCCGATCGGGGTGAGGAAGTCGCACCCCGCACCCGTCGCGACCGCCATCAGGAACGGATCGGGATTGAGGTGCAGGCCCTGCGCCAGCGACAGGCCGATCGGACCCAGCACCAGCACGGTCGGCGCATTGTGCAGGAACGGCGAACAGGCCATCGCCGTCAACATCAGCGCCCCGAGGATCATCAGCGGCGGCGCGTCGTGGAGGATGGTGGCAAGCTGCTGCGCGACCAGTGCGGTTCCGCCGCTGTGCCGCACCGCTTCGCTGAGCGGGGTCAGTGCCCCGATCAGCACCAGCACCTCCGGCTCCAGCGCGCCATAGGCCTCGCGCATCGACAGGCCGCCGAGCGCCACGGTCAGCACCGCGGCCCCGAAAAAGCCGATCGCGACCGGCAGGACGCCGATCGCCACCAGCACGATCGCCCCCGCCAGCAGCGCGAGCGGCAGCCAGCGCCCGCGCCGCGTGCCCAGTCGCACCACCCGTTCGGCGAGCGGCAGCAGGCCCAGTTCGCGCATGATGTCGGGCAACGCCTTTTCCCCGGCCTGCATCACCAGCATGTCACCCGCCTGGATGACGATGTCGCGCAGCCGATCGACGAAGCGGGTATCGCCGCGCGCCAGCGCCACCAGCCGCACGCCATAGCGCTGCTGCAGGTCCGCGCGCGCCGCCGAATGGCCGATCAGGTCGGAACCGGGCTGCACCACCGCCTCGACCGTGCGCAGTTCGTCCAGCGCGTCATCGGTGGCGACCGCATGATCCTCGCCCGCGGAGCGCAGCGGCACGCGCGACAACAGGCCGCCCAATGCCTCGTCGTCGCCCGCCAGCAGCAGCACCTGTCCGGGCATCAGCGGCGTGTCGGCGGACGGGATGCGGCGGCGTCCGTCCGCGTCGATCAGCGCGGCGGCCCGCACGCCCTGTTCGTCGAGCTTCAGGTCGGCCAGCGTGCCGAGCGCGGCGGGCCAGTCCTCGCCCAGCCGGACCTCGGTCGTGTAGCGCGCATCGCCGGCGATCTCGTCCAGCCCGACCCGTCCGACCCGGTCATGCGGCAACAGCCGCCATCCGAAGCTGACGAACACCAGCCCCGCCGCGGTGAGCGCGAGCCCGACGGGCGCGAAGTCGAACATCCGGAACGGCTGGCCGAGCGATTCCTCGCGCACCTGGCTGACGATGATGTTGGTCGAGGTGCCGACCAGCGTGACCAGCCCGCCGAGCAGCGACAGGAACGACATCGGCATCAGCAACGCCGATGCCGAACTGCGCTCCGACCGGCCGAGCCGCAGCGCGGTCGGCATCAGGATGGCGAGCGCACCGACGTTCTTGGTCAGCATCGACAGCAGCGCCGTCGCCGCCGCCATCGCGGGCACCTGCGTCGCGGCAGTGCGCAACCGCGCCATCGCCGGCCCGATCACGGTTTCCACGGCGCCCGATCGCGCCACCGCGGCGCTGATCACCAGCGCCGATGCGATGATCACGACCACGTCGCTGGTGAAACCGCTGAACGCCTGTTTGGCGGGCACGTCGCCGGTCACCACCGCGACCAGCAGCGCGGTGAGCGCCACCAGATCGTAGCGGAACCGTCCCGATGCGAACGCGACGACCGCTCCCGCGATCAGCGCGAAGGCCAGGATCTGGGCTGCGTTCAAGCGGCGGCTCCGCCGCATGAAAGGATCGGGCCGCGCCCAAGGATGGGGATCGTCATTGCCCCTTCAACGTCGCAGCCGCGCTTCCGTTCAGCCTTGGTCAGGCCGTGACACGCGCGGCGCGAAAGAGCAGGGGATCGCGATGGTGATCTCCCCTCGCTTCATCGGGCCGCCCGTGCGGGCCATCCGCCGCGGACCGGCATGGCTGCGGTGGATCGGCGGGCGCATCCGGTCGGTCGAAGTGCTGTTCGTCCTGCTCGCCGTCGTCATCGGCATGGGGGCGGGGGCGCTGACCGTCGTGCAGGGCGCGCTGGCCCGGGCGCTCCAGCACGTCCTCTATGGGCTGCCGGACACCGTGCGGCTGAGCGGCGCGCCACCGCTCGGCTGGTCGCAGCTGATCGTGCTGCCGATCGGCGGGGTCGCGCTGGTCGCGTTCAACCGGCTGGTCCGCGTGCGGCGACGCTCGCTGGTCGACGCGGTCGAGGCGAATGCGCTGCACGGCGGCCGCATGTCGATCGGCGATAGCGTCGTGGTGTCGGGGCAGACGATCCTGTCGAACGGATTCGGCGCGTCGGTGGGCCTCGAGGCTGCCTATGCACAGCTCGGCGCGCTGACCGCCTCGCTGGCGGGACGGTGGTTGAACCTGCGGCGGATCGACGTGCGCACGCTGGTGGGATCGGGCGCCGGCGCCGCGATCGCGGCTGCGTTCGGCGCGCCGCTGGCGGGCGCCTTCTATGCGTTCGAGGTCGTGATCGGCGCCTATACGCCGTCGGCGATCGCCCCGGTCGCGGCGGCGGCGCTCGCCGGGTCGCAGGTCGCGCAGCGGCTGGGCGTCGTGCCCTATATCGTCCACGTCGAGCGCGGGCCGACGATCCACAGCTTCGGCTATATCGTTTACGCGGGACTGGGCGTCACCTGCGCGCTCGTCGGGATCGCGATCATGCGCGCGGTCGCCGCGGTCGAGGTGCAGAGCCGCGCGCGACTGCCCGGCTGGGGCCGGCCGATCGCGGGCGGTATCCTGCTGACCGGGCTGGCGAGCATCTCGCCCCAGGTGCTGTCGGCCGGGCACAGCGCATTGCACATCGACATGATGACGGCGGTGCCGCTCGCGTTCCTGGCGACGGTGCTGATTGCCAAATCGCTCGCGTCGATCGTCTCGCTCGGCTTCGGCTTTCGCGGCGGGTTGTTCTTCGCCTCGCTGTTCCTCGGCACGCTGATCGGGCACCTCTATGCCGGGGCGCTCGCCTGGATGATGGGACACTCGATCCTCAATGCGGGCAATGCGGCGATGGTCGGCATGGCGGCGCTGGCGGTCGCGGTGATCGGCGCGCCGATCACGATGGCGATGCTGGTGCTGGGCGCGACGGGCAATTTCAGCCTGACCGGCGCGGTGCTCGCCGCCAGCCT
>CAYQPM010000053.1:0-15051 GCA_964419295.1 uncultured Stakelama sp.
CCGCGAGATCGGCTACAAGCACGGCCAGTGGATCGACGTCGGCTATTGGCAGTGCGAACTCGCCGCCCCGGCCTCACCCCCGGCCGAGCCGCGACGCTTTGCCGATATCGGCGTGGTCCGGGGCTAAAGCCCTCAGCGCGAAGGGCGGCCGCGATACGCCGGTAGCGCCAGCCGGTAGCGGATCGCGAAGGCGCGCAGCGCAAAGCCCGCCCCCGCCGCGATGACCGCCGCTGGAGCGCCGGCGAGCCCGACCAGTCCCAGTGCGACATAGCTGGCCGATGCCAGTGCCGCGGCGGTGACGTAGAGTTCGGGGCGCATCAGGATCGACGGTTCGCCCGCCAGCACGTCGCGGATGATGCCGCCGACGCAGGCGGTGATCACGCCCATCAACGCGGCGGGCACCGGCGGCACGCCATAGCCGATCGCCTTCGCCGCGCCGTACACGGCATAGGCGGCGAGGCCGACCGCGTCGAACCAGCCGAGCGCGCTGTCCTTCCACCAGCGTTCGGGGGTGATCCAGATCGCCGCCGCCATGATCAGGCACACCGTCGCGGCGCGCGGATCGTGGACCCAGAATACCGGCGCGCCGATCAGCAGGTCGCGCACCGTGCCGCCGCCGACACCGGTGACCACCGCGAAGAAGGCGAGCGTCACCGCGGTCTGGCCGCGCTTCGCCGCCGCCAGCGCGCCCGACGCCGCGAACACGGCGAGGCCGGCCACGTCGAACCATGGGGCGAAGGCGGGCAGCAGCGAGGCGGTGGCGGGGAGCGGCGGCAACATGGTCGGAACGCCTAGAGGATCGGCCGACCGACCGAAAGGTGGCAGCGGCGCACCCAACCTTCGGTCGATCGGGGGCGGTCCGCGCCGGGCGAGCGGATGACGATGCCGCGTCGCGCCGTCCCCTAGAAGCGGTGACCGATCACGAAATTGGCGACCGGGTTGAGCGGGCTGCCGATGGTGTTGCGATCGGCGCGGGTCTGGCGGGTAAGGTTGGCGGCATCGTTATACGCGCGGCCCTGCATCGCGCCCACTTCGAACCCCAAACTGGTATTGGCGTCGATCCGGTCGGTGTAGCCGACGGTGAGCGCGGGCGCGCGGCGCATCGCGGTCTTCATGCCGGGCACGTTGAGCCGCCGCGCGCTGGGCAACAGGGCGCCTTGCGATACCTCCATCGCCCGCGGGTTGAACAGCCGCGTACCCGCGGACAGGTGAAACCCGTGATCGCCCGCCGGGTAGAAATCCGCCATCTGGCCGATCACGCGCGAGCGCACCCGGTCGTGCGGCCCGGCCGCCGTATTCTGCATCGTCATGCGCAGCCGCAGCCGCCCGGCGAGCGGGACGACGCGATCCGCCGAACCGCCGGCCGCGACCGGCGGCAGCGACAGGTCGAGCGGGGCGCGTGCGGCGGCGATCATCGGGGCCGGCGCGATCATCGATGGGCCGGCGATGGACGAAGCCGTGGACGACGCAGCAGACGGGGCGGGAACCAACGGGGCCGGAACCAACGGCGCTGCCTGCACGCCGGACGCTGCCGCGACGGTGCCGATAATGGTTACGCCTAGCCCCTGCAACAGTCGCATCTGTCTTCCCCCAAGGCAGCGGCCCTGATCGCATTCACCGCCCCCGGTGAACACCCGCTGCATGACATAGACGTCGCCCGCGCGATCAAGGCACAATTGCGGCAGGGGTGCGATGCGACGAAGTGTTGGATTCCGTCGCCGACCGGTGCGAACGGCGTAACCGCTGGCCAAGGAAGGTCGGCACGGCTAAGGGCGCTGGCTTCGTCCTCCTCCGACAACAGAGCAAAGCGCATGGGTTTCCGCTGCGGCATCGTTGGCCTGCCGAACGTCGGCAAGTCCACCCTTTTCAACGCCCTGACCGAAACGGCGGCGGCGCAGGCGGCCAATTACCCGTTCTGCACGATCGAACCGAACGTCGGTAACGTCGCGGTGCCCGATCCGCGCCTGTATACGCTCGCCGAGATCGCCGGTTCGGCCAAGATCATCGAGACGCAGCTCGCCTTCGTCGACATCGCCGGCCTGGTCCGCGGCGCGTCGAAGGGCGAAGGGCTCGGCAACCAGTTCCTGGGCAACATCCGCGAGGTGGATGCGATCGTCCACGTGCTGCGCTGCTTCACCGACGGCGACGTGACGCATGTCGAGGGCAAGGTCGACCCGATCGCGGATGCCGAGACGGTCGAGACCGAGCTGATGCTGTCCGACCTCGAAAGCCTGGAAAAGCGCGTCCCCAATCTGGTCAAGAAGGGCCAGCAGGGCGACAAGGAGGCCAAGATCGGCGCTGCCGTGCTTGGCCAGGCGCTGGAGCTGCTGCGCGAGGGCAAGCCCGCACGCCTGACCCAGCCCAAGGACGCCGAGGAGGCGCGCGTGTTCGCGGCCGCGCAGCTGATCACCGCCAAGCCGGTGCTGTACGTCTGCAACGTCGACGAGGCGGATGCGGCGAACGGCAATGCGCTGTCGGCCAGGGTGTTCGAGAAGGCGAAGGCCGAGGGCGCGGAGGCCGTGGTCGTATCGGCGGCGATTGAGGCGGAGATCGCGACGATGGCGCCCGAGGATCGCGGCGAATTCCTCGCCGAGCTGGGGCTGGAGGAAACCGGCCTCGCCCGAGTCATCACCGCCGGGTACAAGCTGTTGCACCTGCTGACCTTCTTCACCGTCGGGCCGAAGGAAGCGCGGGCGTGGACGGTGCATGCGGGGGCGAAGGCGCCCAATGCCGCGGGCGAGATCCACACCGATTTCGAGCGCGGCTTCATCCGTGCCGAGACGATCGCCTTCGACGATTACGTCGCGTGCAAGGGCGAAGCCGGCGCGCGGGAAACCGGCAAGCTGCGCCAGGAGGGCAAGGAATATGTCGTCCATGACGGCGACGTGATGCTGTTCCGCTTCAACGTCTGAGGTTCGGGGGCGCGTGCCCCCTCCCCTTCATCCCGGACGTGTTCGGGGGTCATACCGTTCGAACATATCCATTCTTTGTCATCCCCGCCTGCGCGGGGATGACGAGGGTGTGTTCGAAAGGGGATATTTGCCGGCTTGTTGCGGGGTCCACCCCGCGGCGCGGCGCGCGGCTGGAGACGCGGACCGGGCCCCTGTGGCCCGGTGGATCCCGGAACGAGTCCGGGGTGACGGAGTGTGCGACCGATCCGCCTTGTTCCTCTCACCCCGTCCCGCGTAAGGCGACATCGCCCTTCATCAACGGGACGATCGCCTCGTGAGACTGATTCCCCTCGCCTTTTCGGCCCTTTCGCTCGCCGCTTGCGCGCTACCCTATACGCCGCCGGCACTGTCGCCGGTGACGCGGCCCGCACCGCAAGGAGCTACCGCCAGCCTGCCCGGCGACGTGCCACCCGCGCCGATGCCGCGGACGATGGGCGCGCCGGTAACCATCCTCGTCTCACTCGACGGCTTCCGCCCCGATTACCTCGACCGCGGGGTGACACCGAACCTGTCGGCGCTCGCCGCCGGCGGCGTGATTTCGGCGATGCGGCCGTCCTTCCCGTCGATCACCTTCCCCAACCATTGGACGCTCGTCACCGGCAAGGTGCCCGATCACCACGGCATCGTCGGCAACAAGATGGAGGATGCGGCGCGACCGGGGGAAACCTTCACCATGGCGACCGACGATCCGTTCTGGTGGAGCCAGGCGGAGCCGATCTGGGTGACGGCGGAAAAGGCCGGGGTGCGTACCGCGACGATGTTCTGGCCGGGCGCGAACGTCGGCTGGGGCGGCACGCCCATTCCCGACAGCCATGGCGCGATCGCCAACGCCACCCGGCCGGAGGATTGGCAGCAGTTCAATCAGGCGGTGACCGGCGCACAGCGGGTCGATGCCGTGATCGACTGGATGCGGCGCCCCGAGGCGACGCGCCCGCGCTTCGTGACGCTGTATTTCGACACGGTCGACAGTGCGGGCCATGCCCACGGCCCGCAGGCACCCGAGACGACGCAGGCGGTTGCCGAAGTCGATGCGCAGATCGGCCGGCTGGTCCAGGGCCTGCGCGACCTGAACCGGGCCGCCAATCTGGTGATCGTCGCCGACCATGGCATGGCGGCTACCGATGCCGCGCGCACGATCGCGATCGACCGGGTCGCCGATCCGGCCGATTACCGATTGTTCGAGAGCGGCCCCTACGCGACGCTATATCCGGTGGCGGGGCGCGAGGCGGCGCTGGCCGCAGCGCTGCTGAAGCCGCAGCGGCACATGACCTGTTGGCGCAAGGCCGGCATCCCCGCCCGCTTCCGCTATGGCACCAATCCGCGCATCCCGCCGTTCCTGTGCTTGGCCGAGCCGGGGTGGATGATCGTCAAGACCGCGGCGACGACCGCGTTCCACGGCGGCGCACATGGCTATGACAATCGTGCACCCGACATGGCGGCGCTGTTCATCGCCAACGGCCCGGCGTTCGTCGGCGGCAAGCGGCTGGCGAGCTTCGACAATACGGACATCGCCCCGCTGCTACGCGACCTGATCGGACTGCCCGCGGGTGTGGGGCTGGACGGCGACGACACACCGTTTAGGCAGGTGCTCAAACGATAGGAGAGCAGACGGTGCAATATTTCGAGGACATCGCGGTCGGGACCAAGGCCAGCTTCGGCGACTATCCGGTCACCCGTGAGGAGGTGGTCGACTTCGCTTCGAAATACGATCCGCAGCCGTTTCACCTGTCGGACGAGGCCGCCGCACAGACGCATTTCGGGCGGCTGTCGGCGAGCGGCTGGCACACCTGCGCGATGACGATGGCGATGCTGGTCGCGCATCTGAAGGCGAATGCGCAGGCGGGACTGGGATCGCCCGGCATTGACGAACTGCGCTGGCTGAAGCCCGTCTATCCCGGCGACCGGCTGCGCTGCGAAAGCGAAGTGCTGGAAAAGCGACGCTCGGCCAGCCGGCCCGAGATGGGGATCTTCAAGAGCCGGATGTGCGTGTTCAACCAGGACGACGTCATGGTGATGACGTTCGTATCGAACGGGCTGGTCGCGACGCGGGATCGCTGAACCAGCAGTTCGGGGCCGACCCGGTCCGCGATCGGCAAAGGCCGAAGCGACGGACCGGGCGGACTCGTCAGCGGCGGCCGCGCCAGCCGCGGTTGCCGCCGCTGCGGTCGCCGCCGCCGCGATAGCCGCGATCACCGCCGAAGCTGCGTTGCGGCGCGGCGCCCTGCGTCGTCGCCTGCTGCGTCGACTGGGGCGTTATGGCGCCGGTGTTGCCGGAGAAGTTCTGGCGGTTCTGGCGCCAGTTTCCCCGATCGGGTCGGCCGCCGCCCTGATAGGCGGGCGTCCGGTTGCCGCGGTCACGATAGCCCTGACCGCCGGCACCCGGGCCGCCACGATAGCCGTCGCCGCGGTTGCGATCGAAACCGTTCCAGTCGTTGCGATAGTTGCGGTCGCCGCGATAGCTGTTGCGACGGCCCTCCCAATAGCGGCGCTGCGTGTCGTTCCAGCGATAGGGACGACGATATTGATCGTAAACGTAGATCCCGGTGCCGGGATAATAATAGTCGCCATACCAGCCGAAGTAGCTGGAATAGCCGTCATAGCCGCCGCCGTAATAGGGATCGGCATAGCCGTAGCCGTCCCCATAATAGCCGCCGGAGCCATAGCCGACCGCGACGCCGCTATAGCCATAGCCGTCGGTGCAGGCGGCGGTGCCGACGCCTGCGCCCAGGATCACGCCCAACAGGACCAAACGCTTGAGGAACATGGATGCTCTCCCATCATCAGGGGCGCGAGCAAGAAGGCAGATACGCGCCGATCGTCGTTCAACGAGGGCGGATCGTCGCAAGTTCCGGCTGAATGGTTAATGACCGGCGAAGGCGAGCAGCGCATCGACGCGGATGCCGTCGGCACGCAGCGCGTCGGCCCCGCCGAGATCGGGCAGATCGACGACGAACTGCGCCTGCCCGATCGTCGCGCCGGCCTTGCGGAGCAGCCGCACCGCCGCCCGCGCGGTGCCGCCGGTGGCGATCAGATCGTCGACCAGCAGGACACGCTGGCCGGGCACCAGCGCATCGGCGTGCATGGCGATGCGGTCCTGCCCGTATTCGAGCGCATAATCCTCGGCGATGGTCGCACCCGGCAGCTTGCCGTCCTTGCGGATCAGCAGCACGCCGGCCTTCAGCGGAACCGCGAGCGCGGCGGCGAACAGGAAGCCGCGCGCCTCGATCCCCGCGATCAGATCGACCGGGCCGACCGTCGCGGCGGCCATGCGCTCGACCGTGCTGGCGAGACCGGCGGGATCGAGCAGCAGCGTCGTGATGTCGCGGAACTGGATGCCGGGCTTCGGGAAGTCCGGCATCGTGCGGATCAGCGCCTTGAGGTCGTCGTTCATGCGCGGCGGTGTCGCTTGGCGCGGCTGCGGGGTCAAGGTTGGGGGTGGAGTTCGGTGTTGCGGGAGCCGGGGTGTCCGGCGTTTCGGTGAATGGCGGGGCGGATGGTGTTACCGGGGCATTCCGTCATCGCCGCGCGGGCGGGATGCGTGGGTGCAACGGTGGACGTCCCTGCCGCTGGTCCGCGCGTCTGGATCCTCGCCTGCGCGGGGATGACGGAGGATGTGAGTGACGGGGGTGGGTGACGACGGAGGTCGTCAGTCCGCGCAGGGCGATAGGCGGTAGGCGGCGAGCGACGTAAGGCGGCGCGCCTCGTGGTAGCGGCGTTTTGAAACGCCTCCCGAGCTCCGTCATCCCCGCGCAGGCGGGGATCCATAGACGCAACGGTCGATCCTCCTGCCGCAGCCCCGCGCGTCTGGATACCCGCCTGCGCGGGGATGACGGAGGGCGTGGGTGACGGGGTGTTGGGTCGACGATACGTTCTGTCCACCGACGAAAACGGCGGCCGGAGCATCGCTCCGGCCGCCGCCGTCATTGCCGTGTCGGTCCGCCCGCGGGCGATCCGATCAATGCTTCACGTCGCGCCAGACGTTTTGGTAGGCGCCCCAGGCGAGGAAGCAGAAGATCAGCAGGAAGATCGCCGCCGCGACGCCCGCCGCGTGGCGCGTGTCGAGGTTGGGTTCGGCGGTCCAGGTCAGGAAGGCCGAAACGTCGCGGGCCATCTGGTCCCTCGTCGCCTTGGTCCCGTCCGAATAGGTGACCTGGCCGTCCGAGGTCAGCGGCGGCGGCATCGCGATGTTGAGGTTCGCGAAATACGGGTTGTAGTGGAGCCCCGTCGGCGTCTTGGCGCCCGGGAATTCCTTGATCAGCGCGGCCGGCTGCGGGCGATAGCCGGTGATCAGCGCGTGGATGTAGTTCGGGCCATCCTCGCGCGCCTTGGTCATCAGCGACAGGTCGGGCGGCAGCGCGTTGTTGTTCGCGGCGCGCGCGGCGACTTCGTTGGCGAAGGGCGACGGGAAGTGATCCGACGGCACGTTCTTGCGCGTCGCCGCCTCACCCGTTTCCGGGTTGATGCTCGGCTGTTCGATCACCCACTGGTTGGCGATCGCCTTCACTTCGGGCGTCGTATAGCCGATCTTTTCGAGATCGCGGAATGCGACGAACTTCAGGCTGTGGCAGGCCGAGCAGACCTCCTTGTACACCTGGAAGCCGCGCTGCAGCTGCCGGTTGTCGAACTTTCCGAAGACACCCGCCGACGGCAGATCGATGTCCTGCGGGTGCAGGTGGAAGACGTGCTCGGCGCTTTCCGGCGCCGGATCGGTGATCGCGGTCTTGGCGGTGCCGAAGAGCGCGATCGCCAGCACGAAGACGAAGGCTGCGCCGATCAGGGATGCGATGATGCGAGGCATGATGTTTCTGTTGTCCCCCAGTCGGTTCAGGCGTGCGCCGCGGAGAGGGGCTGTGCCGCGCTCTTCGTCGGGCTGGTGCCGCCGTGCTTCGCCAGCACCGCTTCGGTGATCGAATTCGGCAGCGGGCGAGGACGCTCGGAGCGTGCCACCCACGGCAGGATGATCAGGAAGTGCGCGAAATAATAGGCCGATGCGATCTGGCCCATGATGACGTTGCGCGCATTCGCCTCTGCCCCGCCGACATAGCCGAGCACCAGCACGTCGAACAGCAGGATGCCGAGGAAGACGCGGTACTTGGGACGGAAGTTCGCCGAGCGCACCGGCGACGTGTCGAGCCAGGGCAGGAAGAACAGCAGCAGGATCGAGCCGAACATCGCGAGCACGCCCCACAGCTTGGCCGGCAGGATGAAGTTCGCCGTGAAGCTCTTGAGGATCGCGTAGAAGGGCAGGAAATACCATTCGGGCACGATGTGCGCAGGCGTCGAGAGCGGGTTCGCCTCGATATAATTGTCCGGATGGCCGAGCAGGTTCGGGCTGAAGAAGATCAGCAGCGCGAATACCAGCAGGAACACGCCGACGCCGACGCCGTCCTTCGCAGTGTAATAGGGGTGGAAGGGCACCGTGTCCTGTTCACCCTTCACCTCGACGCCGGTCGGGTTGTTCGAACCCGGGATGTGCAGCGCCCAGATGTGCAGGATGATGACGCCCGCGATCACGAACGGCAGCAGATAGTGGAGCGAGAAGAAGCGGTTGAGCGCGGCATTGTCCGGCGCGAAACCGCCGAGCAGCCAGATGCGGATGGTGTCGCCGACGAGCGGGATCGCCGAAAAGAAGCCGGTGATGACCTGCGCGCCCCAGAAGCTCATCTGCCCCCAGGGAAGCACATAGCCCATGAAGGCCGTCGCCATCATCAGCAGGAAGATGACGACGCCGAGCAGCCACACCATCTCGCGCGGCGCCTTGTACGACCCGTAATAGAGGCCGCGGCCGATGTGGATGTAGACGACGAGCAGGAACATCGACGCGCCGTTGGCGTGCGCATAGCGCAGGAACCAGCCGGCGTTGACGTCGCGCATGATGCTTTCGACCGAGCCGAAGGCAACGCCCGCATTGGCGGCAAAGTGCATCGCCAGCACGATGCCGGTCACCATCTGGATCGCCAGCGCGGCGCCGGCGAGGACGCCGAAGTTCCAGAAGTAATTGAGGTTGCGCGGGACGGGATAGCCCGCGCCGACCGCGTTATAGACGAGGCGCGGCAGTGGCAGCTTCTCGTCGAGCCACCGCATCAGCGGCTGTTTCGGCTCGTAGTGCTTGGCCCAGGGAAAGCTCATCTGCTGCTACCTCAACCCACCGTCACAGCGGTGTCGGAATTGAACGTATAATTCGGCACGGTCAGGTTCTTCGGCGCCGGCCCCTGGCGGATGCGCGCCGCGGTGTCGTAGGCCGACCCGTGGCACGGGCAGAAATAGCCGCCGAACGGCCCCTTGTTCTCGCCCTCGCCCGCGCCCAGCGGCACGCAGCCGAGATGGGTGCAGACGCCCAGCGTGATCAGCCAGTTTTCCTTGCCGGGCTTGGTGCGCTCGGCCAGCGTCTGCGGATCGCGGAGCGATGCGACGTCGACCTTGTTCGCCTCGGCGATTTCCGCGGGCGTCAGGTTGCGGACGAACAGCGGCTGCTTGCGGAACTGCGACTTGATCGCCTGCCCCGGCTGGATCTTCGACAGATCGACCTCGGTCGTCGACTGCGCGAGCACGTCGGCGGACGGGTTCATCTGGTTGATCAGCGGCAGCACGATCGCGAGCACGCCGACACCGGCGAACGACACGGCGGCGATGTTGATGAAGTCACGACGGCGGGGATCGTGCACGTCCTCGTGAAACGGCTCCGGCGATTCACCGGGAGGAACCATGCTGTCAGTCGCCATTCGTCTCTGCCCTTGCATCTTTTATCGCGGAGGAACGCCTCACCGCCGCGAGGAGTCGGAACGAAGCGCCCACCCAGCCCTACCGTCCCCACGGCGGGCTGCTGGCCTGATAGACGGCGGCCGCGCGCTTTGCCAACAGCATTTTACCGCAGGTTGCCGCGGCGCTAGACGCGCGCCATGACCACGGCCCTTCGCATCGCGCTCTACCAACCCGATATCGCCGGCAATGTCGGCGCGATCATGCGCACCTGCGCCTGCCTGGGGATCGCGCTCGACCTGATCGAGCCGATGGGGTTCCAGTGGGACGACAAGCGCGTGGCGCGGGCGGCGATGGACTATATCGATCACGTCGCGCTGACCCGTCACACGGACTGGCCCGCCTTTGCCGGACAGGCGCAGGGCCGGATCGTGCTGCTGACGACGCGGGGGGCGACGCCGCTGCACGCCTTCGCGTTTCGGCCCGACGATGTGCTGCTGTTCGGGCGTGAAAGTGCCGGCGTGCCCGAGGAGGTCCATGCGCGCGCCGATGCGCGGGTGGTGATCCCGATGGCGCCGCCGCTGCGGTCGATGAACCTGTCGGTATCGGCAGGCATCGTCGCCGCCGAGGCGCTGCGGCAGACCGGCGGGTGGCCGGGATAGCCCTTCCGACCGGGGCCTGGGGGCGCGGAAGCTATTTGCGCTCCACCGCTCGAATGGACGTCAGCACGTGGCGCAGCAGGCCGGCGTCGTCGTGATCGATCGTGTGGCCGCCCGGCATGCCGATCACCGTCGCGCCCGGCACGCGCAGCAGCGGACAGAGGCTGTCATCCTCCTCGACACCGTAGATGCAGGTGAGCGGCGCCCAGGTGAGCGTGTTCGCCGTGACGGTCGCGACGCTGTCGGGGGTGCCGCGATAGCTCCAGCCGGTGGGATCGGCGCGGAAGAACACCGAATCGCCGGGCAGGATGAGGATGATCGCCGCGACATGCGCGCGCAGATCGGCTGGCAGGTGCGCGATCCCGGTCTGGACGATGTCGGCGCCATAGGATTGGCCCATGACGACGATGCGCGCCACGCCGGTGCGCGCCAGCCCGGTGCGTACGACGTCGGCGACGAAGGCGTCGACCTCCGCCGCCGTCCGGCGATGGCGGAAGACCACCGGTGAGGCGATGCCGACCACCGGGACATGATGTTCGGTCAACCCGCGCGAGGTGGACGCGCCGAGCAGGAAGCGCAGGCCCATGTCGCCCGACACGTTGACCACGGCGATGTTCCGCGCGGGCGGTGCCGCCGGATAGACATGGACGGGATCGGTATCGAAATACCCTGCCGCCGCGACGAACGTGCAGACGAAGGCGGAGCTGACCACGGCGACGCGCAGGCCGCGATAGACGGAGGCGAGGCGGGAGCGCGGCATATCCGCCGCTTGCCAGTCCCGGCACGGGATGACCAGCGCCGCGCGAGCCGCTACAGCCCTGATCCATGCTGACTTTGGATGCCGAACAGACCGCCGCCCGCACATGGTTCGAGCAGTTGCGCGACCGGATCTGCGCCGAGTTCGAGGCGATCGAGCGCGAGGCGGGATCCGACGCGGCGTTCGACTATATCGCCTGGGACCGAACCGATCCGTCGGGTGCGCCCGGCGGCGGCGGCGTGCGCGGGGTGATGAAGGGCAAGGTGTTCGAGAAGGTCGGCGTGAACGTCTCGACCGTCGGCGGTCTGCTCGACGGCGAATTCGGCAAGACCATCCATGGCGCGGGCGAGGATCCGCGGTTCTTCGCGACGGGCATCAGCCTGGTCGCGCACATGGCGAACCCGCACGTGCCCGCCGTGCACATGAACACGCGGTTCCTGATCACCACCAAACGCTGGTTCGGGGGCGGTGCCGACCTCAACCCGCCACTGCCGAACGAATCGGACACCGCCGACTTTCACGCGACCCTGCAAGCCGCCTGCGACGCGCACGATCCGTCTTACTATCCGCGCTTCAAGGCGTGGGCGGACGAGTATTTCTACATCCCGCACCGCAAGGTGCACCGCGGCGTCGGCGGCATCTTCTACGATCACCTGGAGGGCGACTTCGCCGCCAACCTGGCCTTCACCCGCGCGGTGGGCGAGGCGTTCCTCGACGCCTATCCCCGGATCGTGCGGCGGCGGATGGACCAGCCGTTCGACGACGCGGACCTGGCGCAGATGCGCAACTGGCGCGGCCGTTATGCCGAGTTCAACCTGGTGTACGACCGCGGCACGCTGTTCGGGCTGAAGACGGGCGGCAATATCGATGCGATCCTGATGAGCCTGCCGCCGCTCGCCACATGGGAGTGACGCGGTGGCGCTGATCGCGGTCCCCGATAGCGAGCTGGCGACGATCGTCACGACGCTCGAGATGATGCGCCGCCCGCCGCTGCGCCCCCTGCCCGCCTCGCCGCTGCGGCTGGTGCGCTGGGAGCGGCCGGATCTGGCCAAGTACCGGATGCTGTTCGCCCGCGTCGGCGGCCCTTGGCTGTGGTATTCGCGGCTGGCGATGGCGGACGCGGCGCTGGCGGCGATCATCCTCGACCCCGCGGTGGAGGTATATGCTGCCGTAGATCGCGGCGGGATCGAGGTCGGGTTCCTCGAACTGGACGTGCGCCACGCGGACGCCTGCGAATTGTCGTATTTCGGACTGGTGCCGGAACTGGCGGGCAAGGGACTGGGGCGCTGGCTGATGGCCGAAGCCATGGCGCGGGCGTGGCGGCCGGGGGTCGCACGCGTGTCGGTGCACACCTGCACGCTCGATCATCCGTCGGCGCTGAATTTCTATCGCGCGCAGGGCTTCACGGCGGTGAAGCGGACGATCGAGACCTTTCCCGATCCTCGCGCCATCGGCCTGCTGCCCACCGATGCCGGCGGGCACGTGCCCTATCTGGCGGGAGCGGACAGCCGGCGGTAGGCGGCGATCGCGAGCAGCGCGCCGGCGAGCTGCGTCAGCATCGCGACGCCCGCGGCAAAGGCCTCGACGATGGCGACCGCCACCGGATTGCCCGCCGCTTCGGTGCCGACGCCGGAGCCGCCCAGCCAGTGCGCGAACAGCATGAACGGCTGGCCGACGAGGATTGCGGCGAGGTAGACGGTGACGATCGCGCCGAGCAGCGGCAGCTGCACGCGCCGGGTCATCCGCCACGAACGGCCGATCGAGGCGATCGCGCCGATCGGCGCTTCGGCGAACAGCAAGGGCCCGGCCAGCATGAAGCGGCTCATCAGCCACAGGCCGGGCAGCAGCAGGATGTACATGCCGGCCCCGGCGGGGATCGACACGACGATCATCGCCAGGATGAACCGCGGAAAGCGAAGCGCCGCGCGGCGCAGCGCCTGGCCGAGCGGCGGCCGCTCGGGGTCGAGGAACAGGCAGAACACCACCGCGAGCCCGAGATAGGTGATCGCATAGGCGCCGACCGAGCCGAGGCCGTAATCGCCGACCCAACCGTCCAGCGCGGTCATCCACGCCTGCGCGCGCATCGTCGTATCCGCGATCGCGTCGTCGGGCATCGGCAGCGGGCCGACCAGCAGCAACAGCGCATAGGTCGGCAGGAAGAAGAACAGTCCCGCCACCCGCAGCAGCAGGTCCGCGTCGCGGCGGAACATCGCCCAGCCGTCGGCGAACAGGGCGGCGAGCGTCACCCTCATGCGTCGATCGCCGGCGACGTCGCCGACGCCTGCATCGCGCGGTCCCGCAACAGCCGCTCGCGCGTGGTCAGCGCGACGTAGAGCTGCGCCGAGAACACGGTCGCCATGACGCTGAGCGCGGTCGAGGCGACCTGCCCCGCCAGCGCCGCGACGAAGGCGACGGTGGCCTGCCGGTCCGCGCCGAGGATCAGGCGGGCGATCAGCCCGACGACCGATTGCGCCGCCCAGGTCGCGACGACCAGCACCACGAGGAACAGCAGCACCACGCCGACCAGCCGCCAGGTGTGACGGCGGGTCAGCCGCCAGGTGCGGGCGATCGCGCCGACGCCGCGCGCTTCGCCGAGGACCACGGCATAGAGCGGCACCATCCGCGCGAGGACGAACAGCAGGACGATCCCGGCGGCGAGCGTGTAGAGCGATGCGCCGAGCACGGCGCCGGGCGCCGTCGCGGTCATCGCCGCGGGCGACACGCCGCGGCCGATCGCCGCCATGTCGAGACCGGAGGCGGCCAGCATCAGCAACGGGGGCACGAAGACGAGGAGCAGCAGCACGAGCAGCGTCACGGCCACCAGCACCGCCGACGGCAGCCGACGCCGGGCCATGCGTCCCGCAGCGGGACGATCGACCGCCGGATCGGTCGATGCGGCGATGATCGCCAATTGCCCCCACAGGGCGACGACGGTGACCAGCAGCGTCAGCAGCAGCCCCAGGACGGCGGCGGCGCGGCCGGCGGGCATATAGGCGACGAAGGCCGCGTTGGCGGCCGCGGGCAGGAACAGCGCCAGCACGGCGATGCCGGCCAGCATCGACCCGCGCCCGTCCAGCACCACGCCGGTGCGATCCCATACATTGCCCATCTTGACCATACGGCATCCCCATTTGCCCGCGAAGCGCTGCGGTTAGCCTACGCGCCGCAGCTTGGCCATCGCCAGCTTGCCTGCCGCCGCGTCCCGGCCGCCGACTTGCAACCTCGCGCCGGCACACGCACATGCGCCGAATGACGGAGATCGACGGGATCGAATGGCGGGTGACGCCCGGGCTGACGCCCTATGACGCGGCGCTCGCCACGATGGAGGCGCGCGCCGCCGCGGTGCTGGCCGGCGAGGCGCGCGAGCTCATCTGGCTGCTGGAACATCCGCCGATCTACACCGCCGGCACCAGTGCGGTGGCGAGCGACCTGATCGACCCGCGGTTTCCGGTCGTCGCCACCGGCCGGGGCGGCAAATACACCTATCACGGACCGGGACAGCGCATCGTCTACCTGGTGCTCGACCTCAATGCGCGGGGACGCGACGTGCGCTGCTTCGTCCATGCCGTCGAAGGATGGGTGATCGCCGCGCTCGCCGAACTGGGCGTCACGGCGTTCCGGGCCGAGGGTCGCGTCGGAATCTGGACGGTCGATGGCGGTCCCGAGGCGAAAATCGGCGCGATCGGCGTGCGGGTGCGGCGATGGATCACGCTGCACGGGCTGGCGGTGAACGTTTCCCCGGACCTCGACCACTTCGGCGGTATCGTCCCGTGCGGACTGGCAGAATTTCCCGTCACCAGTCTTCGCGCGCTGGGCCGCGACGCCGATCTGGCAACGTTCGACGCCGCTTTGGCGTTATCTGCACCGGCGTTTCTGTCGTCTCTTTCCTGCAATCTCGGAAACGGGGCTTGAGGGCCGGGCGTTATGCGATTAATGTCCACTGCGATTTGGGTATTAAAGGGCCAGCAAGCCGTCCAAATCTCTT
>CAYQPM010000054.1:0-14641 GCA_964419295.1 uncultured Stakelama sp.
ACTGGCCTGCCAGCGTGTTGAGCTGCAGGATGGGGAGCAGGATGGATAGCACGATGGTGGCGACGATGCCGCCCATCACGACGATGATCGCCGGCTCCAGCAGCGACAGCGCGGTGGCGGTGAAGCGATCGAACTCCCGCTCCAGGTAATCGGCGGCACGTTCCAGCATCTCGTCCAGCCGCCCAGCCGCCTCGCCGCTTGCAGCCAGGTACGTCAGCAGCGGCGGAAAGACGCCGGCGCGCCGCATCGCGGCCGACAGGCTGCCGCCGCCGCGGATGGCATCGACGATCTCGTCCGAGGCGGCGCGCAGGCGACGGTTGTGGATTGTCGAAGCGGTCAGCGCGAGCCCTTCGAGCAGCGGCAGCCGGCTCGCGACCATCGTCCCGAGCGTGCGGGACATGCGCTCGGCGTGCAGGTCGCGTAGCAACCGGCCGAGCAACGGCAGCCGCAGGATGGCGGTGTCGAACGCCAGCCGCAACGCGGGGTCGCGCAACGCATACCAGCCGGCCGCGACCACAATCGCGATGGCGAGCGCGATCAGCCACCAATAGCCGACCAGGAAGCTCGACAGGCCGATCACCACGCGGGTGAGAAGCGGCAGTTCCTGGCCGACGGTGTCGAACTGCTGCACCACCTGCGGCACGACGAACATCATCAGCGCGGTCACCACGCCCATCGCGACGACCGCGAGGATCGTAGGATAGGCAAGCGCGGTGATCAGCTTGCCGCGGATTTCGGCCTGTCGTTCCAGCAGGGCGGCGAGCCGGTCGAGGATCGTCGGCAGGCTGCCCGAACTCTCCCCCGCAGACACCATCGCGCGGTAGAGCGCCGGAAAGCTCTTCGGCTCGCGGGCCATCGCATCGGCGAGGCGGCGGCCCTCGACCACACCGGCGTGGACCTGCGCGACGATCGTGCGCACGCTATCCTGTTCGGTCTGACGCGTGATCGTGCGTAGCGATTCCTCCAGCGGCGACACGCGGTTGAGCGTCGCGAGCTGCCGGGTGAACAGCGTGAGCTGCTTGACGCTCATCTTGCGGCTGCCGAGCTTGATGCCGAACAGCGGGCGGCTCGTCGTCTGCGGCGGAGCGCCGGGTTCGAGCCGGACGACGTACAGCTTGCGACGGTCGAGGTTCGCGCGCGCCGCGTCGATGGTCGCGGCGGCGACATGGCCACGCTGCTCCTGACCGCGCGTATCGATGGCAAGATAGTCGAAGTCAGCCATCCGCAATCTCGTCGACGACCGGATCGGTCGCATCGCGCCGCGATACGCGGATCGCTTCCTCGGCGGTGGTCAGCCCCTTGCGGACCAGCGTCTCCGCCGCCCTGGCGAGATTGGGGGTGCGGGCGAAGGCGTGCGCGGCGATCGCGGTTTCATCGGCGCCGTCGTTGATGAAGCGGCGGATCGTGTCGTCGACGCGCACCGCCTCGAACACCCCGATGCGGCCCTTGAAGCCGGTGTGGTTGCACTCCGCGCAACCCACCGCCTCATAGACCGGCACGCCGGGTTCGATGCCGAGCAACCCGGCGACGCCGCTCTCCGACGGTACGGCGCGGCGACACGTCGGGCACAGGCGGCGGACCAGCCGCTGGGCGATCACCGCCCGCAGGGTGGAGGCGAGCAGGAACGGCTCCACCTTCATGTCGCGCATGCGGGTGATCGCGCCGATCGCGTCGTTGGTATGCACCGTCGACAGCACCAGATGCCCGGTCAGCGAAGCCTGCACCGCGATCTCCGCCGTTTCGCGATCACGGATTTCGCCGACCATCACCACGTCCGGGTCCTGCCGCAGGATCGCGCGCAGGCCCGCCGCAAAGGTCAGACCGACCTTGGGATTGATCTGCGTCTGCCCGACACCCTCGACCGCATATTCGACCGGGTCCTCGACGGTCAGGATATTGCGGCTGCCGTCGTTGAGCAGGCGCAGCGCGCCGTAGAGCGAGGTGGTCTTGCCCGAGCCGGTCGGCCCGGTGACGAGGATGATGCCGTTCGGCTCGGCCAGCGCGCCGCGCAGCAGCGCGTACATGCCGGCGTCCATGCCGAGCGCGTCGAGATCGATCCCGGCATTGTCCTTGTCCAGGATACGCAGCACCACGCGCTCGCCGGCGCGGCTCGGCAACGTGGAAACGCGAACGTCGAGCAGCTTGCCGCCCAGCGTCAGCCCCATGCGGCCGTCCTGCGGAACGCGGCGCTCGGCGATGTCGAGCCGGGCCATCACCTTGACCCGGCTCACCACCACGGGCGCGACGTGCGGCGGCATGCGCAGCGTTTCGCGCAACACGCCATCGATCCGCATGCGGACGATCAGGCCCGTTTCATACGGCTCGATGTGGATATCCGACACGCCGTTGCGGGCGGCATCGGCGATGATGCCGTTGATCAGGCGGATCGCCGGCGCATCGTCGGCGGTATCGAGCAGGTCCTCCGCCGTCGGCAGCCCTTCGGCGAGGCTGTCGAGCTCGTCTCCCATGCCCACCGCGGCCAGGGCATTGGCCTGGCCGTCCATCGCATAATTGTCGGACAGCAACCGGTCGAACGCCGGCGCCTCGACGACGGTGATGTCGAACGGGCGGGCGAGATAGCGGCGGATTTCCAGCAGCGCCTTGGGATCCGCACCGGCGCGCATCGCGACGGTGAGGTGGGCGTCCGTCTCGGTATGCTGGACGACGACGCCATGGCGTCGTGCGAAGGCATAGGGAATGGCGAGCATCGGCAGCGGATCGCGCGCCGGGTCCGGCGTCGCTTCGACCAGCAGCGTCTCGGTATCGGCTTCCGAGCCGTGGCGGATGATCATAAGTGCGCGCTCCCGAGCGTCTTCACCCCGGCGACTGGCGGATGATGCCGGATGGGGCTCGTCACCGGTCCCTCTGGCGAATGACCTTGGTCGTGTTGTGCTGAACCGGCACGGCGATGCGCGGATCATCGATGTTTCCGGGCACCGGCGCGGACGGGATCGGCGGCGCCGCGCCCATATAGTCGCGCACCAGTTCGTCGATCGAGGGCTCCTCGCCCGGCGCTTGCAGCCCCTGTTGCAGCCGAAGATAGCCGTAGCGCTGCTCCGCGATCCGCCGGCTGTCCGAGGCGGAACGCAGGATCGTCGGGCGGATGAAGATCATCAGATTGGTCTTGTTCCGTGACTTCGCCTTCGACTTGAACAGGTTGCCGAGCACGGGAATGTCGCCGAGCAACGGGATCTTCTCGATCGTCCGGCGCTCCTCATCGCTCAGCAGGCCGCCCATCACCGCGATCTGACCCTCGTCCACCGTCAACGTCGTCTCGATCTCGCGCTTGTTGAGGATCAGGTCGCTGTTGTCGCTCGACACCGGACCGGCGATCGAGCTGACCTCCAGCCGCAGGTTGAGCTTCACCGTGCCGCTGGAATTGACCTGCGGCCGTGCGGTCAGCTCGATGCCGACATTCTCGCGCTGGGTGGTGCGGAACGTATTGTCGAAATTGTTCGACAGCGCCTGGCCGGTGGTGATCGGGATCTCCTGTCCGACGAGGCTGTGCGCTTCCTGATTGTCTACGGTGACGAGGTGGGGAACCTGGAGCAGGTTCGACGTGGTGTCGCTCTTCACCGCGTTGATGATCGCACCGAAGATCACGTCGCCGATCTTGCCGCCGAACCCGCCGAAGCCGCCGGTCGAGCCGAGGATCGAGCTGATCGCGGACTGGGTCAGCGTGTCGGACGCGGTGTTGTTGGTGACCGTCGTGGTCACGCCGTTGGCGATCGTCGTAGTCGTGTTGTTCGACAGTTCGCGTGCGCCGATCGCCCCGGCGATCTGCAGGATGTTGGGGGCGCTGTTCGAGAAGGTGGAGGCGGCGAACGCCCCGCCCGAAGGATTGGCGAGCACGAATTGCGCGCCCAGCCGGTTGACGGTGGCGTCGGACACCTCCGCGACGATCGCCTCGATCAGCACCTGTTCGCGCCGCGTATCGAGCTGGCGCACGACGTCGGACAATTGCCGCTGGACGTCGGCAGGCGCGGCGATGACGATCGCATTCGCGCCCTGGAACCGCGTGACGACCGCGGCGGTGCGCCCGCCCGCGCTGGTGATCGCAGGCTGCGCGCCATTGGCGCCGCCCCCACCACTCGCCTGCTGCACCGGCGCCTGCGTCGGCTGGCGCTGCTGCGCGGTGTTGGCGCCGCCACCGGTGCTGCTGCCGAAGCCCGTCTGCGTGCGCGACAGCTGCGTCTCCTGCACCGCATCCGGCGTTTGTCCGACGAGCTGCTGCAACACGGGCAGCAATTGCGCGGCGTCCGCATTCTCCAGGAAGACGACGCGGATCTCGGTGCCGTTCCTCGCCTTCTGGTCGAGATCCTGCGCGACGCTGACGAGCCGTGCGACGCTGTTGGCATCGCCGCGGATGATCACCGAATTGCTGCTGTCCACCGCGGTGACGGTGGTGCCGACGCCGCCCGGCGCGCCACCGCCCTGCCCGCCGCCGGCGCCCGTGGCCAGCCCCTGCAGCGCGGCGGCGATCTCCTTCGCGCTGGCATTCTTCAGCGCGACGACACGGGTGGCGGCATTGTCGCTGTCGACGCGGCGCAGCACCTCGCGGATTCGGCGGATGTTATCGGCGAAATCGACCACGACCAGGCTGTTGGAGCCGCGGTTCGCACTGACCGACCCCTGCGCACTGACCAAGGGACGGACCGTGTCGATCGCCTGCGTTGCATCGATCGAGCGCAGGCGGACGATCTCCGTCACGAAGCTGTTGCGCGCCGCACCGGCGGCACCGACCCGGCTGGGCTGCGAGGCGGCATTGTCGATCGGCTGGATGCGGAAGCTTCCGTTGCCGGTCGGCACCGCGATCAGGCCGTTGGCGCGCAGCGTCGACAGGAACGTCTCGAAATATTCCGACCGGCTGAGCGGACGGTCGGTGACCACCGTCACCTTGCCCTGCACGCGCGAATCGATGATGAACGTGCGTCCGGTCACCCGCGCGGCATCGGCGATGAACGCGCGGATATCGGCATCGCGGACGTTGAGAGTGGTCTGGGCGATGGCTTCCACCGGCAGCGTCAGCGCAGCGGTAGAGAGCAGCAGGGCGGTGGCGAACGTCTTCATGGGTCAGGGCGCGATCGTGATGGCGAGGGCGAGCGTCTGCGTGCCGCGCTCTACGGTGATGGGAATGTTGCCGCCGCCGGCGAAGTCGGCGGTGACACGGTCGAGGTCTTGCGGACCGGTGACGGGACGACCGCCGATCGCGGTGACGACGTCGCCCTCGCGCAGGCCCGCGGTGCGGAACAGGGTGCCGGTCCCTTGCGGACGTACGACGAGGCCGGACACCCGGCCGCCGTCGATGCGCGGGATGAAGCCGATTTCGGTGCGGATCTGGTTCGCGCGGATACCGGCCTGGGCGCCGATCGCGGGCGCAGGCGGAACGGGCACGCCGGCAGCGCCCGGGGTCACCGCGACGCCCACGGCGGACGGTGCCGCACCCGCCTGTGGTGCGTCCGACTGGACGAGGAACAGGTCCTCGGACGTGCCGCCGCGATCGATGGTGATATGGTCGAACGCCACCGCCTTCAGCCGGACGCCGGGCTGGATCTCCTCGCCGACGCCGACGCTTTTCTGAATATTGTCCGGACCCGCGACGATCGCCGAACCGCGGCCCGAAACCTCGTCGACGCGGATGCCGAACAGGGTGAGTTGGAGCGACGTGACGGTTGCCGGCCCTTGTGTCGCACCGCCGAGCAGGAAGAACGGGTCGAAGCCGGCGAGCACGTCATAGGGTCGGCCAGGCACGCCGATCTCCGCCGGGCGCCAGTCGCCCAGCGGCGACACCGGCGTCAGGACCGTCCAGGCCAGGCGCGCGACCTGCGTCGCCAGCCCCGCGATCAGGACCAGCTCGGCCAGCGAATAGACGTTCACGACGGGCAGGCGGCGCAGGATGCGTCGCGTGCGCGCGTCGAGTTTCAAGCGCATGAGTTGGTCCCGTCCCGCGTGGTCGCGACTACGCATGCCATGTTACGGTTTGGCGGCAAAGGGGGAGATCGCATCATGGCGATCATCCGCGGGCGCGCCACGCGCAAACCTGCGCCGCGAACGCCCGTCCCGAGTCCGCCGGGCGAGTGTCGCCACGGCAGGCTTCGAGAATATGCGCCTTCGTGAACCGGCGTTTTACTCTTGGTAAGAATTGGATGATATTTCCGTTAACCATGAACGAGCATCTCTCCCTTGGCGGTGGCCTGGACGCCGCATCGATCGCATCGCGCATCCTCTCGCAACCCGGCGTGCAGAAGGTGCCGAGTCCCAAACTCGATCTGTTCATCCTGCGGGACTTTCTGGATGACACGCTCTGCGCGCAGCTGATCGACCGGATCGACGCGGTGCGGCGACCATCGACGATCGCCGACCCCAACGGCGATTCGGCATTCCGCACCAGCGAGACCGGCGACCTCAGCGCCGACGATCCCGTGGTGCAGGCGGTCGAGGCGCACCTCACCGCGCTGACCGGGCTCGACCCGCGCTACGGCGAACCGTTGCAAGGCCAGCGCTATGCCGTCGGACAGGAATTCAAGGGCCATACCGATTATTTCGAACCTCAGGGGCCGGACTATGCGCAATATTGCTCGGTCGCGGGCAACCGCACCTGGACGCTGATGTGCTATCTGAACCAGCCCGAGGCGGGCGGTGCCACCCGGTTCAAGGCGGTGGACAAGATCGTGCAGCCGGAGACCGGCAAGCTCGTCGCCTGGAACAACCGACGCCCGGATCGCACACCCAATCCGGCGACGTTGCACCAGGGCATGAAGGTGCGTTCCGGCACCAAATACGTCATCACGAAATGGTATCGCGAACTGCCCTGGGGCTGATGTCCCTGCCCCGCCGCTGAGCGTGGGGCCGGAAACCCGGCATGACTGCGGCGCCCACCGCTTGGGTCGTGCGGCCCTTTCCCATGGGAAGGGGCTGCACGCATCAGAACGTCGCGCTGATGCCCAGGCTGAACACCCGACCCAGATTATACCGGTTGAGGAATACCTCGTTCCCGTTCGCGAAGGTCTGGCTCTCGCGATATCGGGTCCGCGTCAGGTTGCGCGCCTCTGCCTTGATCTCGAATTTTCCACCCATCAGTTCGACGCCCTGCCGCGCGACGAGGTCCAGGCGGATGCCGGGATGCTCGACGATGTCCGGCTGGAAGCCGACGCCCGACAGGTTCGACGGACCGCGATTGGTGACGCGATCGCTGGCATAGTTGAACAGCAGCGTGATCTGCGACAGCGCGGCGGTATCCTCCAGCCCGATCTGGACATTGACCAGGTGATCCGACTGGCCGGTCAGCGGTGCGCCGTTACGGAAAAGCGATGCGGCACGGCCGAACCCCGCGGCACAGCCGTTGATCGCCAGCGCGCCCGCCGCCACGTCGGGGACGCAGGTCTGGTCGGCGACGATCTTCGATTTGGTGTAGGTGTAGTTCGCGATGAACAGCGCCCGCCGTGTCGCGAAGAAGCCGCCGCCGAACACGTCGGCGAGCGCGAAATACTTCTGCAACTCGACCTCGCCGCCGTACAGCGTCGCCTTGGGCAGATAGGAGAAGCCCGTCTGCAACCGGTCGTCCGCACCGGTGTAGAAGCCGACCTGTTCGATCGGATTGTCGATCCGCTTGTAGAAGCCAGCAAGCGTGAAGCGCTGATCCCGCTTGAAGAACCATTCATACCGCGCCTCCAGGTTGTACAGACGCGTATCGCGCAGGTTCGGGTTGCCGAAGAACAGCCGGTCCGAATCGGGATCGCGGAACTGCTGCGGCGCGAGTTCGCGGAATTGCGGGCGCGAGATCGTCTTGGCGGCACTGGCACGCAGCTGCATGTCCGCCGCGAAATTCCACGTCAGCGTCGCCGCCGGCAGGAAATAATCGTTGTTGAGGCGCGTCGGCGCGAAGCGGACGGGGCCGGCCTGAACGGGAGTCACGCGCTCGTCGGCGGTTTCGTAGCGCAGGCCGATCACGGCGCGCAGGCCATCGAACGCCTCCCCTTCGGCCTGCACATAGCCCGCATGCACGTCGAGCGACGCGTCATAGGCATAGGCGCCCGCCTGCGTCGAGAATTGCAGCTGGAGCGTGCACGGCAGGACATTCGCCGTCTGGGGACAGGCGTTGTTGATGACGTCGGGGCTCAGCAGGTAATCCGGGCGCAGCAGGTTATACGGATATTGCGGCGTGGTGCCCGACCCGTTCGACGTCTGGTAGTTGAACTGCAGCCGCGACGAGCTGCGATCCGTCGCCTGATAGAAATAGCCGCCCGACAGCGTGACCGGACGCTCGCCGTCGATCTTGTACGAAGCATCCGCCTGTCCGGTCCACAGATCCTCGTTCAGCTCGCTGAAGATGATCGAGGCGAAGGGCGTGAACCGGCCGGTGACCTGATAGGCGCCGTTGCACTGGAAACCGTCCGCCTGGTTGCCGCCATCGTTGGTGATCGGCAGCCCGGTCGTGGTCGTCGACGAACAGAGGTAATCGAACTGCCGCTCGTAAGGCGCGTTGCGCTTCGAATTGGCATAGGCGCCGCGCAGGTCGACCTTGAACGCGTCGGTCAGCTTGAACTCGCCGACCAGCTGCGTCTCGATCAACTGCCGTTCGAACCAGTTGGTGTTCTGCTGGAAACGCAGGCCGCTGGCATTGTTGTACAGCGTCGCCGCCGAACCGCGCGCCTGCTTCAGCGTGTCGTGGATATAGACGTTGGTCCAGCGGACCGTATTCTCGCCGAACTCCAGCCCCATGCCGATCAGCGCATTGGCGACGATCCGGTTGTCCGTCAGCAAGGTGCGGAAATCGTTACGCAACGTGCCGTCCGCCGACACCGTATCCTGCTGCGTCGCAAAGCGCGTGCGGAACGTGTTGCTAGCGCTCAGCGACGCGATCACGCCGAGCCGCGACCCGCCGATGTCGTAGACCGAACCGCCGCTGATTTCGCCCGACCAGTTCGCCGGAAGCTGGTTGTTGCGCTGGAGCAATGTGGTCGAGGCGTTGGACAATTGCGCCACCTGAGCGGCGGGGATGATGCCGCTGCCGTTGGGCGCGTTGCGGATGAACGCCGGAACCTTGCGCGTGCCGTCGTCGAATCCGATCCAGTCGTAATCGCCGCCGTAATAGGTATAGCCCAGCTCACTGGTCGTGCTGTCGTCGGCGGAGATCGTCGCGCCGCCCGAGATGAAGTTCTTGTCGGGAATAGCCTTGGTCGTCAGGTTGATGACGCCGCCGCCGAACTCGCCGGGATAGTTCACCGAATAGGTCTTCTGGACCAGTGCCGATCCGACGATCGTCGTCGGGAAGATGTCGAGCGGGACCGAGCGGCGCAGCGGTTCGGGGCTGGGCAGCGGCGACCCGTTGAGCAGCGACGACGAATAGCGATCGCCCAGGCCGCGGACGTAGACGAACCCCCCGCCCACCACGGACAGGCCGGTGACGCGGGTCAGCGCGCCGGCGATGTCGCCCTCGCCGGTGCGCGCGATATCGGCGGACGACAGCACCGCGACGATCTGCGCCGTGGCGCGGACGGCGTTGGGGATGTTCCGGCCGACGACGACGATGTCCTCGGCATCCCCGTTCATGCCCGGCGCGGAAATCTCGATCGGTTCGTCGGCCTGCTGGTCCGCGGATGTCGGCGCGGTCGTCTGCGGGTCGGTTGCGCCGCCCGGACTGGAGGTCGCGGGGGTCGATGTCTGCGCAGGCGGCGGCGTCGCCGGTGCGGGCGAGCCGGTGCCGCCGGCGGTCTGCGCCAGGGCTGCCGGCGCCACGAGGGTGGTGGAAAGGAGAAGAAGTGTGGCGAAAGCGAGCCGCTGCTGCATGACCGTCAATCCCGGATCAGAAGGCTAGGATACAGGGAACCGGGGCGGCGCTACCGCCACCCCGGACCCGTTGCTGAGCTTGGTCGGGGACCTCAGCGGCCGCTGCAGGCGAAGTAGATCGAGTTGAAGGTCGGCGGCCCGAATTCCTGGATCGAGGAATCTGCCGGGCGGATCGTGGTCCGGCCGCCCGCGGTCTGCTCGCCGGCGATCAGGTCGAGGCACGGCGACACCGACTTCACGACGCCGTTGACGTAGCGCATGTCCGAACCGCCACGCTGACGGATCGACCCTGCCGCGCTGCCGTTGGCGTTGGCGGTGCGCGCCGTCTGGACGAAGGTGAAGTTGGCATAGGTCGAGAACGTGCGCGGCAGCAGGTCCTCGGCGTTGTTCGAATCGATCTCGGTCGAGAAGGAGTCGGCGGTCGCACCCAGCAGACGCTGCGATGCGATGATGAATTGCATGAAGCCGCGGTAGCCGTTGTCGATGTCGAAGCCGTCGTCGTCGGCGCCGGTCACCGCGAAATATTTGATGTTGGTCGCGCCACCGAAGATCTCGACGCCGTCATCGGCCGAATTGTGGCTCTGGACGTGATCGATGATCGTGCCCGATCCGGTGCCGCCCAGCGTCAGGCCCTGCAACTCGTTGCCGTCGCTGATCGCGATGCCCGAATAGCGGATCTGGACATAGGACATCTGGCCGCTGGAGTCGGCGGCGGTGGGGCCGCCGTAAAAGCGTCCGGTGACACCTTCGATCGCCTGTTCGCAGGTGGTCGAGGAACCGGCGGCGTTGTTCGGGCCGGTGCCCTGGCGGCACACGCCGGTCGGCGCGCGACCGAGCAGGATGATGCCGCCCCACTGGCCCTGCGTGGCGTCGGACGTGCCGTTGACCACCATATTCTGCTGCGACGTGATGACGATCGGCAGATCGCGCGTGCCGACCGCGTTGATCTTCGATCCGCGGTTGACGAGGATCAGGTCGTTGGTCGATTCGTTCGCGTTGGCGAACAGGGTCACGCCCGGCTGAATGGTCAGCGTCACGCCGCTGTCGGCGCCGGTGGTGCCGACGTCGCGACCGACTTCGGTCTGGCCCGTGAAGCGATAGGCGATCCCCGCGATGCGCGGCAGCGTCAGGCTGGTGGTGATGAGCTGCGGGATGTTGCAGACGGTGAAGCCGCCGATCGTCGCGACATCGGCGTTGCCGGTCGTCGAGCTGGTGCCCGCCGTCGTGCCCGTCGGGCAGGTCGTGCCCGCCGCGAGCGTGCCGACCGCGGGAACCGCGGTGCAGCGCGCGCCCGATCCGCCGAACTCACCCGATGTCGAATTGCAGGTCCAGCCCTGGAAGCTCGTGTCGCTCGGGCCGTTGAGCGCGCCGACGTAATTGGTGCTGGTGAAGAAGGGATTGATCGACGACGGGTCGGTCGCGGTGGTCAGCGAGGCGGTGCCGACCGGATAGAGACCGTTGAGCACGGAGCCGACGCCACTGACGGTGTTGTTGCTGCCCGCGTTGACCAGCGCAAGCTGCTCGTCCGCGGTGATCGTGATGCCGTTCACGGTCGTTGCTGCGGCGAACTGCGCGGCGGTGATCGCCGAGGGTCCGGGCGTGGGGGTCGGCGCGGTCGGCGTCGGCGCCGGCTGCACGATGGTCACGCTGCCGGCACCGGGCGATGCCACGTTGTCCGCGCCGCCACAGGCGGCCAAGGCCAGGCAAGCCGTGGTGACCATGAGGAATTTGCCGTAGCGCACGTTGCTTGCCATGATCGAAAGCTCCCGGTCGTATGTCGTTGTTGACGTTCGGGCGCTGCCGCCCGCGATCGACCAAGGCTCCCCCTTCGCCAATCATGAGCGTCGGTTAGGAGCGTCACATGACTCCTGAATGAGAGTTCGGAGACGTTTGCATGACGCGGCTGTGGCGGTTTTGTTACGCTGCTGGGCGCAGCCGCTCCGCGAAGCGAAAACGTCACCGCATTTTATCGGGCCGGGCGGCCGAGCCGGAGGGGTGCGAACGGCGCCTGGGGCGACCATGCGAGCGGCCGCCAGCATCGCCCCGCCGAAGGCGCGGCCCGCCCCGCCTTCGCCACACGAAAAAAGGCGCCCTCCGCATGGAGAGCGCCTTTTTGATAGGCCAGCAAGCCGGTCGGCGGTTACTTTCCGCCGTTGTCCTTCACGCCGACGACCGGAACCGAAATCGATTCCTTCTCGGTCTTCACCTTCGGCACGTCGACCGTGGTGTCCTTGGTGCCGACGACGACCTTCTTCGAATCGAGGTCGACCTGCGGGAGCGAGCCGCCCTTGGCGCTGACGTCGACGGAGGGCAGCGAGCCCTTCTTCGTGACATCGGCGCTCCAGAAGCCGGTGAGGAACAGCAGGGCCACCACGACCACGGCGATGACAGCGACGATCGCGAGCACGCGGCCGGCGCCGCCACGACGTTCGACGATCACGCGGTCGCCGTTACGATCGGTCGTATATTCCACCATGATGACTCTCCCTTTGTTACTGATGTGAGCGGTTCAATCCCGATCAGGCGGAATTGTTCCCGATCCGCAACGACTGTTTTGGACATGAACGCAGCCGGATGCGCCCCACCAGGCGAACAGTGCCGCACCGGCCGCGCTAACCCCGGAAAACCATAAAGCCCGCCGGCCTTGCGACCTGACGGGCTTTCATGGTGGGCGCGACAGGGATTGAACCTGTGACCCCACCCGTGTGAAGGGTGTGCTCTACCGCTGAGCTACGCGCCCCCGTGTCCGTGGAGAACCACCGGGAAGCGGGCCTTTACGGGCCGCCGCCTCCCCTGTCCAGCCCCGGATCACCGGATCAGTTGACCGAATCTTTCAGGCCCTTGCCGGCCTTGAACTTGGGCTGCGACGATGCCTTGATCGTCATCGGTTCGCCGGTCCGCGGGTTGCGACCCGTCGAGGCCTTGCGCTTGGAGACCGAGAACGTGCCGAAACCGACCAGGCGGACTTCGTCACCCTTCTTCAGGCTGGCCGAAATCGCATCGAACACGGCTTCGACCGCCTTGATGGCATCGCCCTTGGCGAGACCGGATGTGTCTGCGACCGTCGCGATCAGCTCTTGCTTGTTCATGAAATTACTGCCCCCATCATACACTTCGGAAGATTCGTTAGCCCGCCAGAACGACCCATAAGGCCGAACCCGCAGCCCGGAGTCAATGCACGCCGCCGGGCCTTGGCAGGCCCGGCGGTTCCAAAGGATTAACGTGCAGACCCAGAATCGCGATCAGTGATGCAATTCACCGCCGACCGGCGCAACCCCCGTTGGTGGCAATGCGGCGAGTTCGTCGGCATCGGTCCAGTCGATCGCCTCCAGCGGCTCGGTCAGCGCCAATCGCAGCACCTCGTCGACATGGCTGACCGGAACGATGGTCAGCCCATCCTTGATGTTCTGCGGAATGTCGGCGAGGTCCTTCTCGTTCTCCTGCGGGATCAGCACCGTGGTGATGCCACCGCGCAGCGCTGCGAGCAGCTTTTCCTTCAGGCCGCCGATCGGCAGCACGCGGCCGCGCAGCGTCACCTCGCCGGTCATCGCCACGTCCTTCTTCACCGACACGCCGGTCAGCGTCGACACGATGGAAACGACCAGACCGATGCCCGCCGACGGGCCATCCTTCGGGACCGCCCCCTCGGGCAGGTGGACGTGGATGTCCTTGCGGTGGAACAGCGACGGCTTGATGCCATAGCTCGGTGAGCGCGCCTGGACGAAGCTGAAGGCGGCCTGCACCGATTCCTTCATCACGTCGCCCAGCTTGCCCGTCGTCTTGATGCCGCCCTTGCCCGGGACGGTGACGCTTTCGATCGTCAGCAATTCGCCGCCGACTTCGGTCCAGGCCAGCCCGGTAACCGCGCCGATCTGATGCTCCGTTTCCGACAAGCCGTGGCGATACTTCTGCACGCCCGCGAATTCGTGCAGGTTCTCAGGGGTGATCGTGACGCTGGTCGCCTTGCCTTCCAGTATCTGGCGCAGGGCCTTGCGGGCCAGCCGCGCGATCTCGCGCTCCAGCGTGCGCACCCCGGCCTCGCGGGTATATTGCTGGATCAGCGCGCGCAGGCCCTCGTCGGTGAGCGTGAACTCGCCCGCCTTCAGGCCGTGCGCCTCGATCTGCTTTTCGATCAGATGGCCCTTGGCGATCTCGACCTTCTCATCCTCGGTATAGCCCTCCAGCCGGATGATCTCCATCCGGTCGAGCAACGGCTGCGGCAGGTTGAGCGTGTTCGCCGTACAGACGAACATCACGTCCGACAGGTCGATGTCGATCTCGAGATAATGGTCGTTGAACTTGCCGTTCTGTTCGGGGTCGAGCACCTCGAGCAAGGCCGACGCCGGATCGCCGCGGAAATCCTGGCCGAGCTTGTCTATCTCGTCGAGCAGGAACAGCGGGTTGCTGGCGCCGGCCTTCTTGAGGTTGGTGACGATCTTGCCCGGCAGCGAACCGATGTAGGTCCGGCGATGGCCGCGGATCTCGGCCTCGTCGCGCACGCCGCCCAGCGACTGGCGGATGAACTCGCGCCCGGTCGCCTTGGCGATCGACTTGCCGAGCGAGGTCTTGCCGACGCCGGGCGGGCCGACGAGGCACAGGATCGGCCCCTTCAGCTTGTTGGTGCGCGCCTGCACGCCGAGATATTCGACGATCCGGTCCTTCACCTTCTCGAGCGCATAGTGATCCTCGTCCAGCACCGCCTGTGCTGCGGCGATGTCCTTCTTGATCTTGCTCTTCTTGCCCCATGGCAGGCCGAGCAGCACGTCGAGGTAGTTGCGCACGACGGTCGCCTCGGCACTCATCGGCGCCATCGTCTTCAGCTTCTTCAGCTCCGACGTCGCCTTGGTCCGCG